>VMTD01000065.1 GCA_013791785.1 Methanobacteriota archaeon | reverse complement strand
CACGGCGGCCTACCTTTTGCTTATATTCGTGTAAATTGTCAATTCATCTCTGACTTGAAAGCCAGATGGGTCTTGACCTTTATCACTAAAGGACTGAGCGTTCTCGGCATTTATGCAGTAAATTCTCTTTATTATTGTCCCGATATCAGCATATTACTTAAAAGAGCAATAACATTTAATATTTTAAAGTATTATATCATTTGGTAATTCAAGTAGGGGGACTATTATGACCGAAGATAAAAAGAAAAAATTGACAACTGCCGCAGGAATTCCAGTGGCTGACAATCAGAACTCTTTGACCGCAGGACCCAGGGGCCCGACACTGCTCCAGGATCATCACCTTTTGGAGAAGCTGGCACATTTTAATCGGGAAAGAATTCCGGAACGAGTGGTCCACGCAAAGGCAGCCGGAGCCCATGGTACTTTGACCATTACAAATGATATTACCCGATTTACGAAAGCCAAGGTCTTTTCAGAGATAGGCAAGAAGACATCAATGTTCGGCCGTTTTTCAACTGTGGCCGGTGAGAAAGGTTCCGCAGATACTGTCCGTGATGTGAGAGGATTTTCCCTGAAATTCTACACCGATGAAGGTAACTGGGACATGGTGGGGAATAATACACCAGTCTTTTTTATTCGCGATGCAATAAAGTTTCCGGATTTCATCCACACCCAGAAAAGAATGGCCCAGACGAACCTCAGATCGCACACCATGTGGTGGGATTTCTGGTCTAAAGTTCCTGAATCTCTTCATCAGGTCACCATTCTGTTTTCAGATAGGGGAATACCATATGGCATACCTTACATGAACGGATACGGCAGCCATACTTACAGCTTCATAAACGCCAAGGATGAACGATTCTGGGTGAAGTTCCATTTCAAGACCCAGCAGGGTGTCAAGAACTTCATGCAGGAAGAGGCGGATAAAATAGTTGGTAAGAATCCTGACTACCATACAGAACAGCTGTTTAACCTGATAGAGAAGGGAGAATATCCAAAATGGACATTGTATGTTCAGATTATGCCAGAAGCTGAGGCAGAAACCTATCGGTGGAATCCATTCGATTTGACAAAGGTATGGCCACATGGAGATTATCCGCTTTATGAGGTGGGAGTCATGGAGCTGAACCGCAACCCTCAGAATTACTTTGCAGAGGTGGAACAATCAGCTTTCTCACCGGCAAATGTTGTTCCGGGAATTTCTTTCTCACCGTGCAAGATGCTTCAAGCAAGAATATTCTCATATGCCGATGCAGCCAGGTACAGATTGGGTGTGAATTATGAACATCTGCCGATAAACCGGCCAAAGGTGGAAGTGCACAATTACCAGAGGGACGGCCACATGCGGTTTGACGGGAACGGCGGACCTTCGGTGGTCTATGAACCAAACAGCTTCGGAGGCCCGACCGCTGACCCGGCCTTCAAGGAGCCACCATTGAAAATAAGCGGCGACGCGGACTGGTACGACCAGAAGCGCGGCGTGGACGAGGATTATGTCCAGCCAGGAAATCTGTACAGATTGATGCCCGAAGATGAGAAGCAGAGGCTTGTCCAGAACATCAGCTCAAGCCTGGGCCAGGTACCGGTTGAAATCCAGGACAAGATGATTGCGCATTTCAGAAAGGCCGATAAAGATTACGGGGACAGGATTGCCAAGTTGCTGAAGCGATAGGCTTCGAATCGTCTACAAGAACGGAAAATGGCTGATGTAATCGGTATTTCAGCGCAATCCAGACGTGTTCGGCATTTGGCAATCAGCATGCCCCGCCTGTGAGGGCGGGGTTACTTTAGATCAGCATTCTGAGTGATACAAAGCTTCTGTATACTGGAAAACCCCGCCTGTCAGGGCGGGGATGTCAGGTACTCGCCTGGCCAGTCGGAGTCAGGCGAAACACATTACGCGGATCTTGCACTGAAGCGATTCCCTCATCCTTCGCGTCGCATGATGGAAACAAACGTCGTTGGCCGGAACCAGCTTTGGAGCCGGGATGTGTGCCGGTTTATGCTAACCCCGCCCTTACAGGCGAGGCTTTAAAAGGATGATTACGGGAATCGTGTCACGCGTTTGCAGAACGGTTCCAGTACCCCGCCCTCCAGATGTAATATTGATATCATCCAGACGGGGCATGCTGAAATTATACGCTCAGGCGCGGCCTATACCGCGCCTACCTGCTCATCAGTTTAATAATCGCCTCGGCCGGCTCCCCGTCGCACTCCTCCAGCGCAGCACGGGCCTCTTCATGGGAAACGTTGGCCTGGGATGCAACCAGTTCCACGTCCTCCTCGGGGATATCGGGCTTCCTGGGTCCTTCGGCCGCAGGGGCGACCTTGCCCTCAACGACCTTGTAATCGCCCACAATCTGGAAGGTGTTCTGGCCCTGCATTTTTATGGCGGTTACGGCCGGCTTCTTGAAAATATAGCTCTTTCCGGCTCTCGAGATAATGACCTCATCCACATCGTCCCATTCTTCCTGGGTAATGCCCATTTTCTTCATTGCTTGCTGCATTTGCCGCGGATTTACTCCTCTCATGCCTGGCATCATTTAGTTCACCTGCATTGGAATCGCAATGGGGGTATTAGGTTTTCCGTTTCCCTGAACTTCGATTTACGCGTACTTGCCTTCTATTAGGTCGTTGATGTACTTGAAAGACCCGCTGAGGGTATCCACATCCCCGTCCCATTCCTTCAGGGCATTCTTGTGGTTGATCTCAATCTCCCGGAGGCATTTCTCGATTTGGGGCTTGAACGGTTTCGTGTCGTCGCCCAGGATGAGGGCGGCGATTATTGTGTACTTTCCGCGGCTCAGCACTATCTGGAACTTGCCGAACTTCAGCCCCTCCAGACCGCCTTCCTCCCCGCGGAATGAGTCCTTGATGAAGTCCTGGACAGCCACCAGCATTCCGCTGAGTATGTCCTGGTCCATGTCCGGTTTCAACCGTCGTGTGAAATGCTTTATCAAACGGCCGTCAGTGCTCATGAAGAATATCTCGTCAATGACTGTGGCACCTGCTACTGCGGCGGCAGTCTTCTTTTTCTTGTAGAGATAGTACAGAATGACAGCGCCGATGATTATCAATATCAGCAGTAACACGGCGCACGGGGAACCGTTCTCGCTCAGGGAGAGGGTGATGTCGCCGGTTGAAACGGAACCGCCTGCAACCACAGTGACCACAATTTCCTGACGCTTGTAATCGTCATGCACGAAAACTATGGTCTGGTTTCCCTGGGGAACGTTCTCCAGGATGAAACTGCCGGTGTTGTCGGTTGTATCTTCAATTCGTGGAACGGAATCCTTCACGTAGACAGTTACGCTGGCAATGGGCACACCGTCGCTGTTCAGTACCGTTCCTGTCACTGTTCCGGTTGTCTGCACGCCTGTAACGGTGATTATCTTGGTGTCGGTGGAAGTGAGCCCCGCGTGATCCATTACTGTGAGGAGCACATCATAAGTCCCTATTGTAGTGAAGGTGTACGGAACCGCCATGCCGTAAAGTGTCTGGACACCGTTATCCGTCAGCGTCCACGTGTAATTCGCTATGCCGTAATTGTCCGTGCTGGCACTTGCATTCAGCGATACCTGGGTGCCTATCGGAACGGTCCTGTCGATGCCTGCATTGGCAACAGGGCTCTGGGTATCCTCGGTGGTTATTACGCCGGAAGTGCTGTTGAAGTTACCGGACGGGTCCCTGGCCCAAAGCGTGAAGTGATAAACGCCCAGGATGCCATAGGTCCGGTTGAGGGACCAGTTGTTTCCCGTGAGTGTCATGCTGGTGTTGGATAGCCATGTTCCGTCCGGTGCGGTGAGATTCAGATAACATGATACAACAGAATCCAGGTCGTCCACGATAGCGCGTACTGCCACGTTATCTAAGACCTCTTGGGTCTGGGGTATCACAGTCACCGACTGAAACTCCGGGGCGATGGTATCTACCACTGCAAAGGATGATTTGGTACTGTTAACCATGTCGTTTCCGTCTATTGCCCAGATGGTGAAATTGTATGTTCCCGTTTCGTCCGGAGTGAAGAGGTACCAGTACGAACCGATATTCATTGTGTTGTTGAACAATTCTATGCCTACCGGATCGAAAACCTGGATGGTCACGTTCTTCATTCCTGCATTGTCCGTGATATCGACAGTTATGTTAACGGAGTCGCCGAACTCAACTGTGGCCGGGACAGATAGGTTCTCGATTGTTGGTGGAACAGTGTCATTCACCCAGAAACTTCCCGAAGCGGATGCCGCCTTGTTATTGGTGTCTGTTGCCCATATGGTGAACTGGTAGTTTCCGATGATATCGCATGAGAACGTTTCATAGTAAGCATCTCCGGCACCCTGGGTCATGGAGGTATTGCTCATGACCGTGCCGTTGGGGTACTGGAGCAGGAGCCGGGCGTTGCCCATGCCTGCCAGGTCACTGATGTTGGCGGATATGTTCACAACAACCCCAAGTTCCGAAGCTGCGGGGTTGACCGTGACATCGGAAATGGCCGGCGGTGTGTTGTCCAAGGCGGTTACAGTCATGGTATCGGCGTGGATGTTTCCGGCGGCGTCCGTCACCGTGAGAGTAACTACGTACATTCCGAAATCATCGAACTGGTATGTCGGACCAGCTTCGTAAAGGGTCACCGGAACTCCGTCGGTGAAGGTCCAGGTGTAATTCACTATGCCGACATTGTCTGTGCTGGCAGAACCGTCGAAGTTCATGAGTGTGTCCTCGTTGATTATCTGGTTAATGCCCGCATTCGCCACCGGAGCCACGGTATCATTCACGGTAACGGTCATGGTATCGGTGTCGTTATTTCCGGATGAGTCCGTTGCAGTCAGCGTTACGATGTAAATACCCGGGGTATCGAACTGGTGGGTTGGGGTGACGTTCCACAGCGTTACAGGAGAACTGTCGATGAAGTTCCAGGCGTAATTCACTATGCCAACAAGATCGATACTGGAACTGCCGTTAAAGGTCACGATTGTACCCTGATCAACGGTCTGGTTCGGGCCCGCATCCGCGATTGGCGCGACGGTGTCCTGCACAAAGAAAGCACCGTTCACACTGGCCACGTTTCCGAAAGAATCTGTTGCCCAGATTGTGAAGTTGTAGGCGCCCAGAGCGAGGTATGTGTCATTCAGATAGTAATTACCTCCGCCGGTGGAATTCATGCTGGTGTTGGCAGATGTGTAGGAGTTGTAGAGCCACATGCTGGAGATGGCAGAGGCATCGGAAACCGATACCGTGATGTTGGTGGAATCGCCGTACTCGGTGGGGTTCGATATGACGACCGGGTTTGAGAGGACCGGCGGGACATGCTCCTCCACGGTGATTGTGAAGTTGCCCATGACTGGCAATCTGGCTGAATTGCCGATGGTGTCATTGGCGATTATGTAGAATGTCACATTGCCGGTGAATATCTGAGCCGGGATTGTGGCTCTGTAAGTAACTCCGCCCAGCTTGGTCATGGAAAGGGAGTGGTTAACTCCGAGCACATCGCTGTACATGAGAGTTACATTTCCCACAGTGCCGTCGTCAATCACGTCGGCATATATGGTGATGGCTGTGTCGTTTGACACCGTCGTGAAGTAATGAAGATTGGAGATAGTTGGTGGGTAAGAGTTGAGAACCATGTTCGGAACCCAGGTGATGTTCCCGGCAGTCACATCGACGCCGCTGGTTGTATTGTAAGCATATCCGGCCTTCTCAGCGGTGACATTGTAAGTGCCCGGCGGCATTCCCGGTATGGTGTAGAAACCGAAGGAATCCGTGTTGCCGCTCGCAACCTGGATGCCGGTGGTGGCATTGACCACCTTCACAGTAACACCGGAATGATCGGTACGGCCGTCGAGCGTGACGTTACCGGAGATTGTTCCAACCGTCGGGACCTGGGAATCGGATATGGTGATGTTGGCCCATTCATATTCATAGCTGTCGTTCAGGTTCGGGTCGGTGCCCGGGTCAACCGTTATATAATCAGTACCGGAGAATGTGATGTTGGCGGTTGTCTTGTTCCCGGTCCGCCCCCAGCCAGTGGGTGGAACAACATGGCATACGAAGGTGGAATTTACCTCGGACATGGAACCCATGAATGTGTCATCATAAGAGAGATTGACGTTCAGTTCATGCGACGCCGCGACCGGTATGCCCACGGTGGCGGTATAATTGGCCTTCTGGTGTATGTAGACGCTGTCCTTCGAAGTTACAGAACCCACCAGACCGATATCGTAAATCGTGGAGCCGGCATCAAGTTCGTAAGTGAAACCGTCAACGTTCATGTAATCAGTGAGGTTCGCCGGCATGTTTATCATGGCGCCCAGGAATCCCATGAGCATATCCACTTCGGATTCGCTGATGAAACCGTCCCCGTTCCCGAATTCGTAGACATCAAAATCATATCTTATGGTCTGATTGTCATTGAACATGTCCATGCGTGAATTTATAACTGTATTGTTCCAGTCATCCAGAGCAAATGTGATGCCCAGGATGTTGCCGTCAAGCACCTCGCCAAGCATGATGCGGTCGCTCCTGAGAGGTACACCCGATGTCAGCGGCACGGTTGTCAGATTTCCTTGGTATGAACGGAATGTTTCGTCATCGTCGTCCATGACCAGCAGCCAGGAGCCTTCCCAGCCGCCCAGTTCGTAATATCCCGTGGCATTTGTATGGGTAACATTGACATATCTGTTGGAAACATTGTAAATCTCGACCCTGAGGTTCTCGATGGGCGAATTGCCGGAATCATTTACCCAGCCATAGACCATGGAATCAACAGGATATGATTGAAATTGCCTGTAATCGTAAGGAACGTAAGCCTGGCTTGCTGCCACCATGGAACTCTGGCTCATGCCGATAGAATTGTTGAATACCGTGAAAGACGCAAGGCCCAGGTGCCAACCCGAATTGTAAATGGCCGTTCCGGAGAAGGCGAATTCTATTGTGTGGTTTCCAGGAGCCAGGTGCATGACGGTCATCTGGGAGTCCAGTTCCTGCATGTCCCTGTTGTTCGACCCCGACGGAACATTGTAAAGCTGGCCCATGAAGGCATAATCCCCTTCTTCCAGCACTTCAACTGTGGTGTTGAACAGCAGGAGGTTGTAAAGACCATCAAAGTCCGTATCGATCGGACCGAACGTATGCCTGGGGGTTGCCATTTCTATATCCGGACTGTCGAATTCAGTGAAGTCATGCGAGGTTATCGGTTTGATCATGCGGTCGAGCGTGTTCCAGTTGTTGTCACGGACGAGCAGTTCGACAAAATTCACCTCCGATCCGACAAGAAATATTTGCGGGCCGCTGAAGGCCAATGTCACCGTGTTAGGGCCGGTGCCCAGTTCCTTATCCTCGTTGCTTGCGCGGGCGGAACTGCCGCCGAACATGCCTCCGCCGCCGGTGTTCCATTCCGACTGATAGAGATTGCCGTCAATGGAATAACTGCCGGCAACGGAAGCGTTAACGGTAACATTCAGGTACAGCCAGTCATATTTTCCGTCGCCGTCGATGTCCTCCAGGTACTCGGTCATGGGACCCTCGAACCAGGCATTTCCCCGGTCCAGGGTGAGATTCTGCCATGAGAGTGCTGTGTTCCAGGGGTTTGCGTTGACATAGGCCTGTTCACCTGTGCCATAGCCATCCGCCCTGACCGAAATTTCGATGGAATCACCCGGTATCAGCAGGGTGTAATTGCCGCCGAAATCGGTCATGGTCTGGTACCTGCTGTCGCCGGACTCCGCGAACACGGTGGCGTCCGGTACGGGTGTGGAGTCGCTCTCTTTCACTGTGCCCCTTATTTCGTAGGTGAGTGGTTTCGGCCGAACAGATATGTTCAGCCAGACATCGTTCCCGCTGCCGGTGTTGAGGTACAGGTTGCCGGGGTCATAATACCCCTCGACCTGGCTGCTGATGAGAACGTCACCCATGGGTACTTCCGTTTCATAATATCCGGATGTGTTGGTTCCTGTCCAGTTCATCCACCCGGTTCCGCCGGTCATCATTTCATGGCCGGATATCGGATTATATTCCAGGTCAGTGAGATATCCCCTGATCGTAACCATCGTACCGAGGGATTGGAGAGTAATATTATTCCAGTTCCATTCCTGACCCAGGACGAACTCGCCGGTCTGCATCTCATACCCCAGGGCAAGGGCCATGTATGCGATATTTTCACCCGTGGGAAGCCCTATCTCGTATGTTCCGTTGAAATCCGATATGGAAGCGGTTTGGAATGTAGACTCGCTGTTAACGCCGTTGGTGAAATAATATAAGCATCCTTCAACGGCCTGGCTGCCCTGGTCCGTTACCCGGCCCACAAGCACGGAATCGAAATCTAGCGAGTACAGGTCGAAGTCATGCCAGTATGTTTCATTGGGCTGCAGTACCAGAACCAGACTCTCAATGTTGGAGGTTTTATCATACACCCAAGACCTGGCGGAGAACTCCGCATACCCGGCATAAAAATCCATCTCGTAATAGCCAGACGGGTCTGGACTGACGCCGTATCTATCTGACCAGGTGTTCATATTTATGCTCGCCTGGTCGATGGGAACGCCGTCCAGTGTAACATTGCCTCTCAGGCTTGCCTGGGGCTCGGAATAATTGGTCAGGGTGAAATTCTGCCAGAGTGTCTGGCCGGCCATGATTGTCAGTTTTGTTCCGTTTCGAACATACTGTGCATCGTAATCCCAGTACTCTGCTTCCATCCTCAGGTCGCTGGCAATGACATTCACCTCGTAATAACCGGTGGCATTGGCAATTGTGCCGTTGCCCCATGTGTTATTGATGTTCCCCACGCGGATGCTGGCATTGTGGACTGGGTTGGACGTGGAAAGGTCGCTCACGTAACCGCGCACGGTGCAATCATCGGCCGGTTCCTCGGTCAGTGTTACATTCAGCCAGTTATCCCCAGCCTGGAGGGTTATGGGTCTTGAAGTAGTGAAATAGCCGTCATTGCGGAAGCCCACGTTCTTTGTGCCCCTCGTCAAATTGAATTCATAATAGCCGGTTGAAATGGTGTAATTGGAATAATCATCGCCGTATGGATTCACATTCCAGGGTTCTTCCACATAAACATAGGCATTATCTAACGGCCCACCTGAACCCTTCACGAAACCCCTTAGCGTACAGTTCAGCGGTTCCAGCGTTATGTTCCTCCAGATGGTCCAGTTTTCCGCCAATGTGAAACGAATGGATGTGGATTCGTATCCGTCGGAACTTGCGCCCATGGTATACTCTCCTGGTATGAAGCCCATGCTGTAGTAACCGGTTGCATTGGTGACTGTGGAGTTGAGATATTCCTCGGAAGCTGCGGTCATGGACCGATTGACCAGCGGAAGACCGGTGACGGCATCCAGGAGATAACCGCTCAGGGACGAGCTCCTCGGAGGTGCCAATTCAAGTTGCATATCCATGTGAAAGGATGGCCATGACTCGTCAATGTAGGCATCGGTCTGGTTCAGCTTGTAGGCTGTATTGATACCGTGCATGAGGAAGTAATGATAATTGGTCACCGTGAGATTGAGCGAATAATAACCGGTGACCAGATTCGAAACCGTGGAATTGGTCGCACCATAGCCGTACATGTCCGCGAAATATACGGTTGCCTGGATCGGTGTCCCGGTCCCGGTCTCGTTGATCCATCCGTAAACGGTCATTTCCGCAGTGGCCGTGCTGTCCTGAATCGGTTGCGCATTGGCGATATTCACGGGCATAATCATTCCCACTGGCATGCACACAATGATGACGAGCATCATAACAAAGTATTTTTTCTGGGTCATTTGTATTCCCCTCGGTTATTATATGTACTATGTATAAGCTATATTATATTAAAATTATGTCCTGCTTTGTAAGTATTCAGAGAAATGAAGTAGTAACGATTGTAGATTTAGGAATTGTAGATAGTAGATTTACGACGGATTGACGGCGTGGCGTATTCTAAACAAAAATCTAAAATCTAAGATCTAAAATCTAAAATACGGACGGGCATTCTGCCAGCAAATATCTAAAATCTAAAATCTAAGATCTAAAATTTCAGAAGGCTGACCACTTACCTACTTTCTCACAACGAACGCCGCATGGTCCTTCTGATAGGGGTCCAGCTTGACCATTTCCACCGTCTTGAAACCGGCGCTCTCCAGTTCCATGCCGCATTGCTCGAAGGTCCTGGTCGGAGACGCGGTAACGTCGATGCATCTGGCCTTGACCATGAGATATCCGGTCCCGCCGGGTTTCAGCATACCGGAGTTGCGGATGAATATCTCGGTCTGATTCCTCTGGGAAATGTCCTGGTACATTATCTCGACCTGGCCCACGAGGCGCTCGTAAATCTCGGGGTGGTTGGCATCCTCGAGTATTGGGATGATGTTGCCCCGCTTTTCCGCAATGGCCAGCAATTCCCTGAACGGGTTCTTGGCGACCTCTACGGCAAATATTCTACCATCAGGCAGGATGTCGGATATGTGGCTCACGGTCGTCCCGTTGGCAGCGCCCAGGTAAAGAACAGTGGATTTCACCTCGAAGGGAAAGGTCTTTCCGCGGCTAACCAGAAATGCAGCCAGCTTGCTGCGATTCGGGTCCCAGTACCTGTATTCGATGCCGTTCAGCTTCCTGTGCACCTCCCAGCAAACCGATTCGCCGGGTATCAGGTTGCGCGTGTAGGGCTTGGAATCAAGACCCGAAACCGACAAGTTTCATCCTCCGCTTATGAGGTGTATGACCTCGACCCTGGAACCGTCCGGGACAGCGGTCTTTTCATAGGAGGACTTCGGAATCACCGCGCCGTCAATCTTGACAACCACAAGGGGAAACACGTAATTCATACGGGCCAGGAGCTGTGTAATCGTTTCGTTCTCCACCCATTTATGCTCGGTAGAATTCACCTCAATCGCCATTCTCACACCCCAAAAGTATCTCAAGGGCCAGGCTGGCCTGCCAGTAAGCAAAGAGACCCACCCTGGGTGCCAGAACAGCCGTTTCATCGCATGACGGTGCAGTGTCGTCATAGACAAGGTATAGGTTCCCACTGCGTTTCATCTGTATTCTCTCGGTACCGCGGATACCGGCCACACCGGAAGCCACAATTATCGGCTTATCTGGAAACTTCAGGGATATCTCCTCGATGAAGGTAGCCTTGGTCGAAGCATTGTCCAGGGCCTCTATGATGATATCGACGGATGCGAAAGGCGCGTCCATGAAACCGGGTTCCAGCTTCAGATGAATCGCAGTAACGTCCACATCGGTATTGGCTTTGGCTATGTTCTGAGTGAGCGCTTCCGTTTTCCTCATCCCCACTTGGTCCAGGGTGTAGGCCTGACGGTTGAGATTGGATGCTTCAACCTCGTCAAAATCGACTATCACCAGGCGGCCGACACCGGCACGGGCCAGGGCCATGGCCACATTGGAGCCGAGACCGCCAAGGCCGGCTATGCCTATGGAAGCCTTTCCGAGCTTTGACTTAATCATGTTCGCGTTCTCTTCTTTCATTGTAACACATACCCTCACGGCCTATGGATATTTACGTTTTATCCATAAAAACGTGAGGCGTAGCAAAGATATAAATATCCGTAGCACGATTTCTGGCTGGTAGGTGGACACATGGAAAAAGTCACGAGAATCGGAATATCCATAGAACCGGAACTGTTGGAAAAATTTGACCAGCTCATCGAGGAAAAGCAGTACACGAATCGCTCGGAGGCGATCCGTGACATCATCAGAAAGAACCTGGTGGCCGAGGAATGGGAGAAGGGCATCGGAACGGTTGTCGGCTCGATCACGCTATCATACAATTATGACGAGCATGACGTCGTGGAGAAACTTGCGGAATTGCAGCATACCAACCACAGACTCATTCACAACACCACCATCGTACGGCTGGACGAGCATGCCTGCATAGAGGCGATCATAGTCCAGGGCAGTCCGTTCGAGATTAAGGGGCTTGCGGACAAGATTCAAGCAATCAAAGGCGTGAAGCACGCTGAACTGGCGCGGTGCACGACGCGATAGACGTTTTGATTGCAAAATGCAACGCGAAGCTGGGTAAAATCGCTTCTGTGCAAGAGGATATAATCGCCAAACAGACTTTGCCGGATACAGAAAATAGTAGTTAGTTTGGCGATATCGACGAACACCCTGTTTGCAGAGTGTGAGAATACGTGTTCGTCTTGGCCACTTTCATTGTTAACAAATAGTTTTCAGAGAGAAAGTGGCTGACAGCGTTCTGCGCTTTCCGTGGACTTTCGTACCACAGTACTACGCAGAACGCAGGTGGGCTTAACTTCTGGGTTCGGAATGAGACCAGGTGTGGCCCCACCGCTATGACCGTCAAACCGAATCTAGGATAGAGATGCGGTATTTATAGATTTCGAGTGCCTTGTGTGGCAGGATTTCCCCCATGATGTTACCGCCCCCGATTTCTACATAACATTGAAATACGCATATTCATTATAATGTCGCAAGGATGTGATGCATTGGTCTCGGCCCTCAACATTATAGGCAGCGACAGGAGTCTCCAGGAGCACTGGCTGAGACGCATCGTTGCGGTTTTCGTAGACAGCATCATCGCCATTGTCATCGGCATGTTTCTCACCTGGCTCACACTTTTGCTCCTGAAATGGGAACTGCCCTTTGTCTGGACCCTTCTTCTGCCGAACTATTCCGGCGTTCTGCTGTTCCTCTATTATTTTGTTCTGGAATCCACCGGCGGCAGGGCCTCCGTCGGCAAGAGAATCATGGGTCTCAGGGTCATAGCCATGAGCGGTGACGTGGACCTGGGGAAGGCCGCGATCCGGAACGTTTCCAAGATTTATCTTCCATTTCTTTTACTGGACTGGGTGGTGGGCTTCGTTTCCGAGGGAGACCCCAAGCAGAAATGGCTTGATAGGGTTGCAGGTACCACTGTGGTAGTCACCTCCACGCTTTCCGAGAAGGACCAGCATATCTACCAGTCACAGCAATCGAAGTATGCTCCCCCGCCCCAGGAACCGTACCAAGCAGTTAGGCACGAGCAGGTCTACCAGTATCCGCCGTCGCCCACCGCAAGTGCGCCCGAACATGCGTCAACTTCAGACAGTATCAAGAGTTCCGTTCCCGCGCCCGAACAGGAGATAAAGTGTAATTCATGCGGAGGCAGAATGTCGGAGACCGGTTCGGGCCGTCTGAAGTGCATCAGGTGCGGGAAAATCCAGTAGGTGTGATGATGATTGATGATGTTCAGGTAACAAGGAAGATTTTCGAACGCTATTCCAGAGAATTCCTGAACATGACCCAGGTTGATGTGGTAATCGCAGGTGCCGGGCCCGCGGGACTCACGACCGCAAGAATCCTGGCAAAGGCCGGAAAGAAGGTACTGATCATCGAGAGAAAGCTCGCCCCGGGAGGCGGGATGTGGGGCGGCGGTATGAATTATCCTGTAATCGTAATTCAGCCGGAATCCAGGCATCTTCTGGATGAAATCGGTGTGAGGGTCGAGGATGCCGCTGATGGATATTTCACAGCCGATTCGATTGAATGCGTTGCAAAGTTGTTGGCATCGGCCATCGATGCCGGTGCCAAGGTCTGGAATGCCGTTACGGTCGAGGACGTTATGATTCGCAAGGACAGAATAAGCGGCGTTGTAATTAACTGGACCGGCGTTAATCTGACAAAGATGCATGTTGACCCTCTGACCATTGGCGCGAGTTTTGTTGTTGACGGAACCGGCCATGACGCGAGCGTCTGCACGGTGGCCCGGAAGAAAGCAGGAAAGTTGAACACACCCAGCGGTGATGTAATGGGAGAACGTTCCATGTGGGCCGAAGTCGGCGAACAGACCGTTGTCGAAAACACAGGGGAGGTTTATCCAGGCCTTGTTGTTATTGGAATGGCAGCAAACGCCGTCATGGGCGCGCCAAGGATGGGACCGATTTTCGGTGGAATGCTCCTTTCGGGGGAGAAGGCCGCGGGTTTGATTCTCTCCAATCTCGACAAAACGTAAGTATTCAGCGTAACGATTGTAGATTGTAGATTGACGATTGTAGATTTACGACGAACGGACATTCTGCCAGCAAATATCTAAAATCTAAAATCTAAAATCTAAAATCTAAAATCTAAAACTTCAGAAGACTGAACTCTTACGACAAACCAAAGGTTTTATAGTAACGTTTTGGTATTGCCTGACAGAGTGAATCAATGACTGACGAAGTTGAAATGCTTGCAAGACGCCTCCGCGAGACTCCTGACATGCCCATGTTCATCCCGGACCTGGCTTCCGAGCTGGGGCTTACCGAGCCGCGCATGGCAAGGGGTGTCAGCGACCTGATGAAGCGCGACGGGTTCTTCGACCTGGGCAACAACAGGCTCATATTCACAGGAAATTCCGACCTTGCGGCTTTCGAGATATTCCGAACCGCCGCTCTCCACATATCCTTCGAGGAGTTTGTCCATTACAGGGACCAACCTCACATTCTAATGAGGCTGTCCAGGGACAGGGAAGTCGCCTGTCGTATGGACACCGAAAAAATGCTCCAGAACTCCATCAGAGAGAAAGAGCGCACAAGGGGGAATACGGTTTTCTAACAATCCCAGACCCAGGCGTGCTCCGTTAAGGCGGAAGAGAAAAGTGCAGACGCCAAAGAAGAAGCGCCTGAATCTCCGGAGAATGATAGAGTTCAAGTACGAATTATCCAAGATCCTTTCCCCTTTACCCGAAAACATCACCGGCACCATGAAGGGCTCCATTATAGCCAAGGCCGACAAGATTGACATGGATGCTGCCATGGATTTCATAGACCTGAAGACCAAAGAGGAAGTCATAACCGAGGAAACCAGGGAGCTGCTTTACAAGCTCCTGAAATATTTCTGCGTCTACAGGTAAAATTTTATATGCACCTCATATATGGTGGCACAGGGGGCAAAGAATTGCTGATAAGATGGCACGGTCATTCATGTTTCGAGATTGGCGAAGAGGATGCAATTACCATAGTCACCGACCCGCATGACGGCAGGTCCATAGGCATAAAGCCGCCTGTGGTTGCCGCTGATATAGTTCTCATGAGCCACGACCATTTCGACCACAACTGCGACAGAATAGTCCAGGGCCTGGACAAGAAAGTCGTTACCAAGGTCGGCAGTCACCACATCAAGGGCATTCCCATACTGGGTGTCGGAAGCTACCATGACGAGGTGGAGGGGAAGAAGCGCGGCGAGAACGTCATATTCAGGTTCGAACTCGGCGAATTGAGATTCTGCCATCTGGGAGACCTCGGCCAGATGCTGGAGGATGCCCAGGTATCAAAACTGGGCCACGTGGATATTCTTTTCATCCCTGTAGGCGGCACATTCACACTGGATGCCGCTGCAGCCTGGAAAGTTATCGGGGCAGTGAAACCTCGCGTCATTGTACCTATGCATTTCAGGACCGGCGGCCTATCTCTGTCCATCGCGCCAGTCGAAGGATTCCTGGAAAAGGCGGACCCGGCAATGGTTATTCGCGTCGGCAACGAGATAGAGTTAACTGCCGAGGACATGCCGGATGACCAGGAGATATGGGTCTTCTCGATGTAGGTTAAAAGAACCATCCGTCCCTAGCTATGACCATTGGACACCCAGTGCATCTTCCGGTTTTGTAACTTTCGCATTCCTTGCACGTGCCGCCAGGCTCACAGGGGCCCCTGTTTCGTTTCTCCCAGACCAGATCGACAGGCATAATCATCTTTTTGGCAGCTGAAATAACGATATTGAAATCCACCAGCTGGACCTCCGGCATCCTCCTGAGATGGCCGTCCACTATGGATTCCAGCGTGGATATGTTCTCTGCAACGAAGAACAGTGAAAGATTGTTCTTTCCGGAGATTATCAGACCGTTCATGAAGTACGGGCAGCTGTTGAACAGCTTCAGGACCTTCCCCGGGTCGGAAGTGGTAACGTCCACTTTTGCAATCTGGAGGCAAAGTCTGAACGGGTCCACCCCCGCCTGTATTTCCAGGGCGCCTGCTTCCCTCAGTTTCCTGATGCGTACCGCAACCGATGGTTGTTTCATTCCAATTTCCTCGCCAATTACTTCCTGGCTGACATTTGGATTCTGACTGAACATGGTCAGAATTTTCTTGTCTTTATCATCAAAAGCAATATTTCGTTTCATGTTTTAGCAATTATCAATATGCTATTTAAATTTTATCAATGATTAATTGTTGATTTCTAATTATTGTCAATAATTTACTTAAAGTAATTTGATATATTATTGGCCCGATACAGATTTGAAGGTGGTTAAAAATGTCCGAAAGAGAAATAATTATTATCGATGAAGGGCTGTGCAATGGCTGCGGCCAGTGCATTCCCAATTGTCATGAAGGTGCCCTGAAAATAGTTGATGGAAAAGCCAGATTA
Source organism: Methanobacteriota archaeon (assembly GCA_013791785.1). Lineage (GTDB taxonomy): Archaea > Thermoplasmatota > Thermoplasmata > SG8-5 > SG8-5 > UBA147. The sequence continues at coordinate 43,766 of VMTD01000065.1, read as the reverse complement.
ATCAGCGATCTGTTCTGCGATGGTCTGGGTGCCTGCATCGGCCATTGTCCAGAGGGAGCGATTTCCATCGAAGTTCGAGAAGCAGTCCCATATGATGAAAAAGCAGTTATGAAAACCATAGTTCTGAAGGGCCCAAACACAATCAGGGAACATTTGCAGCACCTGAAAGACCATAATGCCGTTGATTTAATGAATCAGGGAATCGAATATCTTGAAAAGAATAATATTTCTGTGCCAGATGGTTTCAAAATTGAAGAAAAACTGGCCTGTGGCTGCTGTGCTGACGAAGTAAAAACAATAGAAACAGCAACATTTAGTGTTCCAACTAAACGCCGAACTTCCAGGCTGGGAACCTGGCCGGTCCAGATTCATCTTGTTCCGGCCCATGCGCCGTTTCTGAAGAACGCTGACATACTGGTGGCTGCGGACTGCGTGCCGTTCGCCTACCCGGAGTTTCATGAGGATTTTCTGAGGGGCAGAGTTGCGTTGGTGGGCTGTCCGAAGCTGGATGATGCAGGCGCTTACCTAGAGAAACTCACCGATATCTTCGCTCAGAACGACGTGAAATCAGTCACTGCCATTCACATGGAGGTGCCGTGCTGCTTCGGCCTGACCCGACTGGTGAAGACCGCCATGGAACGTGCCGGCAGGAATGTGGAATTCAATGATGTCACAATATCCTCGGACGGAAAAATCTTGAACTGAGCATCAAACAACCTGGCTCATCTCGGTCTCCAGATGGCTGAATTGCTTCAGCTCGAATGCGGAGTGATTCACTGAAACTATTAGCCTGGAGCCGGTCCTCTTCACGTCCTCATTGACCTTCTGGAGAAAGGCCAGCATTGACTGGAAAGTATTGTGGGATGTGAGATATTCCAGTCCCTCAATCAGCACGAGGCCGCCCCTGTTCCCGTCCAGAAAATTCAGTATCATGGAGTAAATCATGGGCAGTGCCGATGGCTGCATGTGCTCGTCATTGACATTTCCCTGTTCCCCGGAATCGGTGGCGAGCCCAAGCGCGGACGGCGGCAGGTTCATGTCCACCTTCTCGGTGTTGGTGAGCCATATCACCTGGGTTTTGCCTATTTCGTAGGCATCTCTTATCTCCCTCGGAGCGGACCTTGAAACGCACAGCCCGGCCATTCCGCCGGCAATCTCTTTCTCGAACATCTGGTAGCATTTTGCCGCTCTGGGCTCCCTGAACATGATGGACATTCCCGGCTTCAGGCTTTCCATCTTTTTCCTGGCCGGGGGCGCATCCACTCTGGCTCCCTCGTCGAGATCTATTATTTCGTCCTGGGCGAAATCCGCTTCCAATTCGGAAATCTTTGTCTCAATCTGGTGCCTGGCATCGGAAGCTATGGTCTTGCTCATTATCTGGAGTTCCCTTGACGAATAGCCCTTGGTGACCATCTTGATGATGTTCTCCCAGGTGTCCACTAAGGCGTCGCGGTAACCTCTGGCGTATTCCAATTTTTTCTCCAGCTCTTTCTTCGAGGCCATGATACCTGTATGGGGGTTGCCGATATTAAGCGTTACGCCCTCTGTCTTGTATCATGTGGGTGGCCGACACCTTTTCCCCGTCAGGGCCAAGTACCATTTCTATGACAACTATCCTCAGGGGTTTAAGATCCACCACAGCCCTGGCCCTGTTGATGCGCTCCGCCCCTTTCACTGTCTCACTTGAAACAATTATGACATCAAAATCCCCGGTGGCCGCCGGTCCCATATCATCGTTTATCTCGCGGATGGTGACTTCCCCGTCAGGGCAGATTTTTTCAATGATTTCCGCAAGATTCCGGAGCCTGGTGGCATAGCTGTTGACCTTGACCTTTCTCGATATCCCGGCCATGGAATCACTGGTCAGCCCTATGAAAATCTCATCCCCTTCCATGCATGCCCTGGACAGAAGCGCCAGGTGGCCCTGATGAATTATGTTGAAAGTTCCCCCGAGGCAAACCTTAACTGTCATATTACCCGACCATGAGGGTCACCAGCATGAGTCCCATGGCTATTGCCATGAGTATGTAAAGCTGGTTCCGTTTTTTTCTCAGCATGTTCTGGTGCTGGATCTTGCACTCGTCTCCGCAGTAATCCTCTTTCAATGGTATGGCCTTTTCGCAGTTCCTGCAATGTTTGTGTTGCAACAGTTTTTCCGACATGTTCAACCTCCCAGCAATCCGCCGAACAATCCTTTTCCCTTCTGGGGGATATCGGCCTTCACGTCATCTCCTGTGGCGCCATCAAGTATCAGGTTGTAAAGCTTTCCGTTGTACTGGTATGTGATGAACCACGCAGACACATGAAGAAATTCCGTGTTCCTGATATCGAATTTCGTCTCGAAGCGGCTGAGGGTGTCCAGCTCTTTCTCAAGCAGGAATCTGTGATGTGCTTCCATCTCCTGTCTGGCAATGTTGATTGCCTCATCTTCCGCCATCTCCGAGTTGAGGAACTTTATCCCGGGCACAAGCTTCGAAATCTCGAAATCCTCCTTGGCAGCCAGCGGTACCTGGTACTCCCTGGTTGGGAATGCGGAAGCCCGGCGCCCCAGCACCTTCCAGTAATATTCCTTCTCCAGAACACCACTTCTGGGCGCGGGTTGGCCGGTCCTGGTGATCTCGCCCTCGTATTCTGTTCTTACAGTGGCATTGACTATGAAGAGCGGCAGCATCTGAAGCTCCCTACTGACCAGCTTGTACTTCCTTGCCAGGTCGTCCGGCTTCAGGAATCCCCTGCCCATCCATGCCTTTATCACCGAATCAATGGAATCCTGGCCTATCCTGGGCGGTATGATGCTGTGCTTGAGAAAGTATTTCGAGCCGACGGCCAGGTTAACATCGGAACCGCAATATCCGCAGGTGACTATGGCATCACCTGCCTGGACCTTCAGCGGCCCGCCGCAATCGGGGCAATTCAGCTTCTGCAGTATTTCCGGCATTTTACCGATAAGAATATATGCCCAAGCGGTATAAACCTTTTTCATGGCATCCCTGGGTGCATTGAAAAGGAGCATGGCACTCACACTGATTCTGATATTCGGAATGCTGTTCTTTCTTCTTGTGGTAATCAGCACGCTTCTCCAGTGGTACATGGCGGGAACCTTCATCCCGTTCTGGTTCCAGATAATTGTGATAATATTCATCACAATTTTATTCGTTCTGCTCCAGTGGGCCATTTCGCCCAGCGTAATCCGCTGGTCCTCCAAGCTCAGGTACCTGCGGGCCGGAGAGAATCCCTTCCTTGAGAACACCGTGAGGGAACTGTGCCAGAAATCCGGTGTCCCCATGCCGAAGCTGGCTATATCGCCGGACAGAACACCAAACGCCTTCGTGTTCGGCCGTTCGAAATCCTCGGCCACCCTGGCGGTGCATGTCGGTCTCCTGGAACAGCTGGACAAGGACGAGATACGCGGCGTTCTCGCCCACGAGGTCGGGCACATAAAGCACAATGACATGACCATCATGACAGTAGTAAGCGTCGTTCCGCTACTGGCTTACATGATGGCGCGCTCGGTTTTCTACGCCCGGGGAGGGGGAAAGAAGGGCGGAGCGGCGATAATTGTGGCCGCGGTAATCGGTTTCGTGGTGTATGTGGTTTCTCAGCTGATGATTCTGAGGCTTTCCAGGCAGAGGGAATATTTTGCGGATGCATTTTCCGCGGTCGCAACCAATGACCCCCACAGCCTCAGCTCGGCCCTGGCCAAGATTACTTACGGACTTTCCCTTTCCAAGGAAAACCCGGGACCGGCCCGTTCCTTCTACATAGGTGACCCACTAACAGCCAAAAGGGAAATAGGGGCCATAATGCAGAACAGGCACAAATACGACCTGGACGGGGACGGCGTCCTTGATGAAAAAGAATTGATGCTGGCCATGGAGGAAGAGGCAAAACGTCGTCGTCACTCTGAGATACGCTCCACCCATCCGTCAACTTTCAAGAGGATACAGAACCTCAAGGAGATGGAGAAGGACCTGAAGCACGGCGGGATGAGTGCCGATATTTACAAGAGGATATGAGTCCCCCGTAAGAATTCAGTCTTCTGAAATGTGCTATTTATTGAAATTGTAGATTTTAGATCTTAGATTTTAGATCTTTGTTGAGAATATGCAACGCCGTCAATCCGTCGTAAATCTACAATCTACAATCCCTAAATCGAAAATCGTCATACATCTACAATCGTCAATCTACCAAAAGGATATGGGCAACGACAATTATTTTATCCGAAATTGCATACCATATCTCATGAACATCGAATACCACCACCCAACCGAAGACGATGTCGAAGCCATGACCGAGATAATCAACAGCAGTGCGAAAGACCTAAAGCACAGCGTGGATAATTCCGTGGAACTGGTGAGAACCTGGACCTTCGGGGAGAAGGACTACGACCCCAAGGGATATTTGATTGGATTCGCCGGCTCGCAACCTGTTGTCTATGGTGGTTCCACAATATCCAAATCAAGACTTGATAATGGCCACAACGATGCAAGCGTCAGTTTGGCTGTCATTCCAGAATGGAGATACAAGAGCATTGAGGGCCATATGTTCAATGCAACCTTCAAATTTCTAAGATCAAGAGGCATTGACTCAGCAAGATTTTTCACACCCGAGGCATCTGGCTGGAGAAATAACATGGCCATGGAAATCGGAATGGAGGACATCAGACATGGTTACTTGATGACCTGTAAAAACCAAGGGCAACCACTGAATTTACCAACTCCGGACGGTTTTCAATTTCATCACAAGATGCTGGATGAGTCCTCGGACTCTGAAATATCGGATTTTGTGGACGCATTCAACGATTCATTTGCCAATCACTATAACTTTTCGCCATCACCAGTAGAACGTTTCATCAAGGTTCGCGACGAGGAAGCGAAGACAGGAGAATGCAAACTGCGTTTAACCTTCGCCAAAAAAGGAGATGAAATAGTCGGTGTCTGTTTTTACGAAATCAACCATCAGTACAACAAACAGAACAATAGTAAAGCTGGTTGGGCCAACATTCTCGGTGTGAGAAAGCCTTTCAGAAGTTTGGGCCTGGGCAGAGCGCTCTTGGCCGATGCAATGTGCTGGTTCCATGAAAAGGGTATGGATACAATCTACTTAGGTGTGGACGCTGAGAACAGCAAGGCCCTTGATCTCTACTTATCACTGGGCTACGCGGTTGAACAGGAAGGCATCCATTACGAGCTAATTCTTTAACCGGTAATTTTCTCCCCGCACTCCTTGCAGAATTTCGCATCGCTTGCCAGTTCCACACCGCACTTCGGACATTTTGCCTTCATGGATGCACCGCATTCATCGCAGAACTTCTGGTCAGGGGAATTGAGGTCGCCGCACTTGGGGCATTTGATGGTCTTTTCTTCCTTGACCATGGTCTTGCCGCATTCCTTGCAGAACTTTGCGTCCTGAGCCACCAGCGCTCCGCATTCCCGGCACTTGACCATGACTTCCTTGGGGCCGCTGCTGCCCTGTTGCATGCCCTGGCCCATGGCTCCGCCCATGCCAAGCCCGATGCCTGCACCGGCACCGAGACCGGCCAGCGCCGCCGCTCCGTTTCCGCCCTTTGCCGCGCCTTCGCCAACGCCCTCGATGGCCTTTCCGGTCTGGTATTCCATGTAGTTAACGCCTAGCGCGCCCATTGCGCCCCTGCGATCGATTGCATCCTGAACTTCCTTCGGCGGGGTGATGGTGATGCCAGCGAGATTGATTATGTCCAGCCCGTACCTCTTTGCCTCGCCGTCTATCTTGCCCAGAACAAGCTGTTCTATTTCATTTATATAGGCAGGCATGTCCACCAGGGCCATGTTCTTGTCCCGCTTCAGCTCGCCCATGGTGTCATTCACCGATTGAATGAGTTCGCTCCTGAGCCATTCTACCACTTCTTCCGAGCCGGACCAGCCCCTGGTTCCGACGAACTGTGTGATGAACAGCAGGGGATCAACCACCTTATAGGAGAACTGGCCGAACACCCTCAGCCTCACTAGGCCGAAATCAGCATCCCTGAAAGTCAGCGGTTCTGGGGTTCCGAACTTTCCCCTCATCTCGCGCCTCTGGATGTAATAGACCTCGCCCAGCTGCTTGATTCCGGTTATGGCCGGTAATATAGTCCTGAGGATCGGAACATTCTGCGTTGTTAACGCGTATCTTCCGGCCTGGTCGAACACATGCATGGCCTTTCCGTCTCTCATGAAGACCGCGTACTCGTCTTCCATGACGATTATGTTGTCGTTGTAGTAGATGTTCGTGGGCAACCTGTACATGATGTTCTCGCCCTTGTACTCGTTGGGCCAGGTGTATGTATTCCTGGCAACGTCCCCGTCTCTGCTTTTTCCTCTGCCAAATGCCATGATATCACCCTATGCTAAGGCCCGCAATGGCCTCTCTTCTCTGATCGAATATGGTTTCATAATCCTCTATTGCCTGGAGGGCATTGGTCAGTTCCAGTTCTATATCTTTTTCAGGCATGGTCCTGGCCGTGTCCTTCAGGTTGTTTGCGATCTTCATCAGTCCCTGGATGAGTGTGAGAAGCCCGTTGTCCCACTCGTACATTTTGTTGAGCTCCGGTTCCTGGATGCGGTAATCCGGAGATATGCCGGTATATCCCTGCTCCGCGTGCCTGAGCCTTTCGATGGCGGCATGGGTCCTGGTGATAATCTCGCCGGCGTCCTCTATCAGGTCAATGGCATTCCGCTTGGCAATCGCCTTTCTCGCACCCTCAAAGCCCTTCTCGGCAATACTTAGTCTGTTAGCCAGTTCCTCCCTGAGAAGCCTGTCGGCGATTCTGAGGTCTTCCTTTATCCTGTATCCCCTGTATCCGGGAATGACCAGCTGGATCATCTTGATGATGCCCCGGTCGGATTCCACCTTGTCCCGCAAATCTGTCATTTTCATGCCTCCAATTTTATGTTTCTGAACAGCAGCAATAATCCGATGATGCCTATTAATATTATTCCGACGGCGGCGCCGACGAATCCCCCGAGGACGTCGCTGACGATGCCCAGCATTATCAGTACGAACACGCAGAGTACCAGCCCGGCCCCGAGTTGCACGTTGGAAGCGGGCCTACGGCCGGATATACCACCGATGACCACCAGCAGCATGCTCGCGCTGAGCAGCCACAGAAGGATCGCTTCGCCGAATTTTAGGGTTCCCAGTGCCCAGAGCAGCATCCACACACCCAGCAGTATAAGCAGGGTGAACCAACCCACGTAGTAGACTAAATCTCTTCTTTTCATCCTCACGTTCTCCTTTTTGATGAATATTGACTATCAGGTATATTAAAGTTGGGCGGGAAAGTAAGAGTTCAGTATTCTGAAGTTTGCTCGTTAAATTGTAGTTTTTAGTGAACAGTGAATAGTGATAAGTGAAAAATGAAAAACGAAGTATTATTGTCCTTGAGAGCCGATTCGTTCACCAATTACCTCCCAACGTCACTTTTCACTATTCACTTTACACTTTTCACTAATCACTTCAGCCAGTCAATAAGTCCGTAAATCTACAATCGAAAATCTAAAATCTACAATCGTTATTGCTTCATTTCACTGAATACTTACGCGGGAAATCCCGTGAACGACCGGCTTCTGGCCGGAAGTTCGCGTTCAAGACGTTACATGCCTGATTTATCAAAACCAACTGGCTTTGATTATATTTGTTTAGGAATTGACGACATGCAACCCTCTCTCTATACAGAACCTCACTACCCGGTCCCATCTTCCACAACATTAATATCGCCCTGGCACCAATCCCCTAGCATGAATCTCCTCTTCATCTGCAACTATGGCCAGAACCGCTCCCGCACCGGGGCCGAGGTCTTTGCCGGGCAGGGGTACCAGACCAGGTATGCTGGAATCTACAATAGCAACAGACCCGTTACCGGAGAATTGCTGGCCTGGACCGATAAGATATTCGTTTTCGAGCAGGAGCAGGTGAATTATATTCAGACGCACTGGCCGGACCCGGAAAAGCGCATCTTCAACCTGGACATATCGAGCCGGTATTGTTATGGGAACCCGGCCCTGGGGCGGCTGATTCGGGAGAAGGCCGGGGCCTGGCTCTGAAATTCTTGTTAATCGCGGAACATAGAAACCTATATACCCTCAGTCCCCGATTCTCGTGGGAGAACAATGAGCGGCAAAGAACATACGCCATCTAGATATAGGGCCATAATCCAGGAGTCCAAGTCCGGCAAGGGCAGGCCGGTTGCAAAACTCGTGGAAGATGCATTATCCATGCCGGATTCATATTTTTCAGCACTGGCACTTTTCGGAATTTCCGGCGACCGACGCGTATCCGAGGCCCAATCCAGAAACCTGATAAAGGATAGCATTCAGCTATCCGACAAAGAAGCCAGATTATGGAGGAAGGCCGAGCTTCTCACCCTCATGTGCCAGAAAGCCAAGAATCATCCGTTGAACACTCACGAACTCATCAGAAGTCAGATAATGGAAAAGCTATGGGCATTTCCCGAAGGAAAGGACCAATCAGCCGCAGTTATCGGATGTGCGGATTTTCTCGGGTGCCAGTATTTTCACGGGCTTCTGAAACTGGCCATCGGCAATCCGGGATTCGAGATGGAGGCCGGTAAACCCGTAATCCGCCAATGGGTGAAGGATTGTTCATCATCCCAAGGCATTTCCGCGGAAGATATCGCCAACTTACTGGCTGCCATGCCGGAAGGCCTTGTCAAGGTCAAACTTCACGGTTACCTTCATATTCAATTGACGAGAGCGGGAAACGAAGGGCTGGCAGTTCTGGAAAACGCGCTCTCCCATGCAATGAAACTGTCCGGAGACGACAGAATTCAGGCCATCAAATATCTCATTGACCAGTCCCCGAATCTGGAGTCGCTGGAATTACTGGCCAAGGGGATAACCGAATTGGGCGAGCCGACGAGCGAGGCCGGCCTTTTCTCGACCCTGGCCGCAAATGCCGATAAAGCCGGACGCAAGGACCTGGCACTGGACTGGTTCACCACCGGCCTGGACATAATAGAGAATGTGGATGACCCGGAACAGCGTGCCCTTGTCAGGATAAAACTGGCCACCGGTCTGGAGCGGCTCGGAAATTCGGAACTGGCCGAGAATACCTTAAACCTGGCGTTGACCGATGCAGAGGGGAATGAGACGACAACCGCCAAGGTGCAGAGGGCCATGGGCGTTTCTCCCGATGAACCCAAGGACAGAAAAGACACAATGCCTGTTCACGATACAAAAAATCAAGACAAAGCAAACAGGCATGTCCTGGGCCTCTACGACACCTACGAGGGCGGTATGAAGCCCGTACATATCCGCATGGTGGCCCGCGCCGCACCGCTGTGCATCGCATACAATCTCGACCTGGCTCTTTTCGGATTTCCGGAAAGAGACCTGAACAATCTGGTCAGAAAAGTTCTCAATGACACGAATATCGGCAAGGGCGGCATGTACCTGAAAGAGCTTCAAAAGCATGGGCGAATTTCCCTGATTTCATGTTCACAGCAGGTCCCGCCCAGTGCAGAGAACTGGAAGGAAATAGGCCTCCCGATAGCCACCACTTCCCGACCTGCCAAGGGCAAGGAAACAAGCCTGGAAAAGGCCCTGGAAAAGGCAATGGCCCACCCGAAAAAGCGTCTCTGCCTGATAATGGGCCTGGGCAAGAAAGGCCTTCCCATATCTCTTATGAACTCCGCAGAATTTCATGTAGAATTAACTGGCAGCAATATCGCCCTGGAGACCTCCACAGCCATGGGGATTATCGCGCAGCAGTTGGGGAGTTTGAGGGGATGAATGTGCCGTTCGGATGCTGGCAAACATAATTCCCTGTATTGCATAACAGAAGAGACCGCGCGACATATTCAGCCCTTGCTGTTGGAGACTTTTTATTATTTTCGGGATTTTTTGCATCAAGCATGGATGCACCATAAGCCAGTATATTTCTCAAAAGAAGGGTTGGCACCATTTCCCGAATAAATTAAAAAGTCTCTGCTGTTGTATGGCAATGTTTAAATCGAATAAGGGATTTGCCAATTGACCCACTAGTTTGATAATCACTCAATCGTTATGAGGAATTGGAGACCGGTGCGGTAAATAATACGCAAACAGGGCCCATAGCTTAGCCTGGCTTGAGCGTCCGGCTGATAGCGTGTTGCCGGAAACGACAACACGGATGAAACCGGAAGGTCAAGAGTTCAAATCTCTTTGGGCCCACTTCCTTTTTTTATATGAATTAATAAGAAGTTGTAAAAGGAAGTGCGACGAATACGCCTTCTGCTTATATTTTTAAAGAATTCGTTTCTTTCATCCTTCAATCGCAATCTCGTAAACTACCAGCCCCTAAAGTGGCTGGCGTTTGTTGCCAGGGCTGGAAGTTTACCTAGGGGCCATGCACCTGATTATCAAAGCTCATAAGCTTTGATTTCATATGCTGGTATATGTACACGATGCATGGCAGGTCATGCATATGAACACGATGCATGGCAGGTCATGCATATGAGCACGGCGGCCTATCTTTTGCTTAAATTCGTGTAATTGGTCAATTCATCTCAGGCCTGTACGCCTGAGGGTTCTTGACCATTATCACTAACAAAATCAGCCCCCCAAGGTATTCACAATAACCCCCGCGCTATCCCCTTAATTCATAGCTAGTTGTCCAGATTTCAAAGTTCGTCAGGCCAGCTTCTTATTCTTACCTTTTATCGATATATTCTCTTTGTATTCCAATACAATTTGAATTGCCTTTTTGATGAAGTTGGCTTGGATCACCACAAGGTCGCCATCCTTGGCCAATCTAAGTGCAGTTTGTATGGCCTCACTCTCATCCTGCACCATCTGGAGATTCTTTTTGGGGAACCCCGTAGAGAGCACACCCTTGCGCACCATCTCGGCGGTCTCACCGATCTTTCGCTGTCTGGGGTCCGAATCACATATGATTATGTGGTCGTACATCTTTCCCAGGTTCTTGCCGAAATCCAACAGGCTTTCATCCATCCGGTTCCCTGTTCCGCTTCCGACATTGATCTTTTTCCCATTTGTTAGATGGGGTATCAAGCCTGCAAGCGATTCAATGGCCGAGGGATTGTGACCGTAATCTATCAAAACCTTGAATGAGCCAACATCGATCAAATTCACTCTGCCTGGCAATTGGCCGGTGGACGAATTGAAGGTAACAAGGCTCGTTTGGATTGATTTAATATCTATGCCAACGGAATAAGCAGCTGCAACAGCAGCCATGGCATTGGCAATATTGAACGCTGCTTTGCCGCCAAAGGTAATTGGGATATTGCTTACCCTATCAATAATCATATCAAGCGTGCCTTTTCTTAATATCAGATTCCCGTCTTTAACAGTGACGACAATCCCGCCATTTGAGGTATGTACCGCAAGTGCTGGGTTTGATTCATTGAGTGAGAACAAAACAATTTTTGATTTGATTTTGTCTTTGCATTTCATGACCCGTTCATCGTCTGCGTTAAGGATTGCCACACCCTCGGGCTTAACAGTTTCGACAACTATGCTTTTCAATTCCGCTAGTTCATCGAGAGTATTTATTCCATCCAAACCTAGGTGGTCAGCCGAGATATTTAGAAGAACGCCGACATCGCTGTCATCATACCCAAGCCCTCTCCGAAGGATACCCCCGCGAGCAACCTCCAGGACAGCATGGTCAACAAGCGGCTCCGTTAAGATATGGCTCGCTCCAGAAGGTCCGCTATAATCTCCCTCCAGAACCAGTTGGTTCCCAATCTCGATGCCATCTGTGCAGCACATCCCCACGCTTTTTCCGGCATATTTGAGAATGTGGGATATGAGGCGGACCGTGGTTGTCTTCCCGTTCGTGCCGGTTACTGCAATGATGGGTATTGTGCTCTCGCTCTCGGGGGGAAACAGCATATCGACCAGTGGTTTGGCCACGTTCCTTTTCTTACCGAAATACGGCTCCAAATGCATCCTGAATCCCGGGGCCGCGTTCACCTCAATTACCCCGCCGTTGGTTTCCTTTAAAGGTCTCTTGAGATGCGGTGCCACCACATCTATTCCCATCACATTGATGTTGATTATCTTCGATATTCGCTCTGCCATCCTTTTGATCTGGGGATGAACTTCATCGGTTACGTCGATCGAGCAGCCCCCAGTGCTCAAGTTGGCAGTGGATTTGAGGTGGAGTAGCCTTCCCTCTGGTAACACATCCGTAAGTTTCAAGTTCTGCTGCTTGAGTAGCCTCTTTGTCATATAATCTATTTTTATCTTAGTGAGAACCTTCTCGTGCCCGATTCCCCGTCTTGGGTCTTTATTGACCATATCTATCAATTCACGTATCGTTGATTTCCCGTTGCCCATGACGCTAGCTGGCTCCCTTCGAGCTGCAGCAACAAGCTCTCCGTTGATAACCAACAATCTATGATCGAAACCTTCTAAATGCTTTTCAACAATAACTTGGTCATGAAATTTTTTCGCACTGTTGTATGCAATTTTAAGTTCCCTTTCATTTTTCACATTGGCTGTGATACCTTTCCCATGGTGTCCCACCAGAGGTTTCATGGTGACCGGATACCCTATGTCTTTGGCAACAATGAAAGCCCCATCCAGACTATCTGTCGATTTTCCCCTGGGAACCGGCACTCCCGCTTCAAGCAGGATTTCTTTGGTTTGTTCTTTATCATCAGCTATTTCCACACCGATGGCTGAGGTATTGTCCACCATGGTTGCTTGTATTCTCCGCTGATGGATCCCGTGTCCCAATTGAACGTAACTATGTTTGTTGAGACGAATATGTGGAATACCACGGCTCTGCGCCTCTTTGATTATTGAGTGGGTCGAAGGACCAAACATGTTCTCATCCCGGATTTCATTCAACCGGGTGATGATGGGCTTGATCTGGATTGGCTTGTTATTGAACAATGCATCTACAATCATTACTGCGGCCTTTCCGGCTTCGACCCCTACCTCTGGATCCCTGTACCTGAACACGACCTTGTAAACACCCTTTGCATCGGTCCCCAGAGTCTTGCCGAATCCAACGTCCATATGTGCTAGGCATTGAAGCTCTATGGCCACATGCTCCACAATATGGCCAGCCCATGTCCCCTCACCAACCCTTTCAAGAAAACCGCCAGGATAGCCCGGGGAGCATCGATGTTCCATCATAGTTGGTATCAATTTGAGCAAACGGTCTTTCATATCAGGGATTGTATCGGATGGCCTTTCCTCTAATTCCCCTATATCCAAGAGCATGTAAATCGCTGGATATCGACTGTAGTAGTTCGGACCCCAAAGTGCTCTTATTTCCTCAATGTTCATTTATTTGACCTCAACGATTTCTTAAGGTCCAGCGGTTTCATATATTCTCTTGTCAAAGTATCGAATCCATGCCCGTTTACAAGTGTATGGACAAGGACACCCTCGACAGCTATCGCCTCACCATCTTTTAAAGAGAAGATGTTCGAATATTTTATGCCGTGACCATCAAATATTACCACTAAACCAGTGCCTATCGCTTCCAATATATGGCCATCCCGGATTATAACTCCTGTGTCTTCCCCCAGGCCCAGGCCGATATACCCGGGATTTGAAGAGACAATCTCCATCAACCTGCTGAACCGGCCTCTTTTTATGAAATGGCTATCAATGACCATGCGGCTTACCAGGCCCACACCACCAGTCATCTGGACTGCGCCCTTGCACAGGGATTCGTGGCTCTCACCGCCATATATCATCGTATCCGGCATAGCGGTTGCCCCTGCACTTGTTCCGGCTATCACACATTTATCATTGAAGTATTTTCTTCTAACCTCTTCAAGAATGGGGGTGCCTCCGAGTATGCTGGTAATCTTAAGCTGGTCGCCGCCTGTAAAATATACAATGTCTGCTTTCCGGAGCCTGTCCGCATATTCATTGTTATTTGCATCGTCCCTCGTCCTGATGTGAAGAAGGTTGACATTGGTCAGACCGATTTTCGTAAAAGCATTGAAGTACGCCTCTCCGGTTTTCTTCGGTGTACTGGTGGCTGTAGTGATTATCTCAATAATCGGGTCATCTTTATTTGTTAGCTCGGTAATTTTTCTAAGAACATCGAGGTCGTTCTCCTTGTCCTCGTTTCCCCCCACGGCGACCAAAATGCCCTCGGGAGCTTCATGTCTGTTTCCTGACATGTCGGTTCTTGTGTTTTTCATCATCCCCAGTATGGTATTTCTGTATATAAGTATGATTGCTGATGATTAAAAAACTTGATTCGACATTAACGTCATTCACAATAATTCCTAGAGCCCTTGCGTAAGAGTTCACTCTTCTGAAGTTTGCTCGTTAAATTGTAGTTTTTAGTGAACAGTGAATAGTGAAAAATTGAGTATTTTTGTCCTTGAGCATCGATTTTTCCACCATTCACCTCCAAACATCACTTTTCACTATTCACTTTACACTTTTCACTAATCGCTTCGGCCAGTCAATCCGTCGTAAATCTACAATCGAAAATCTAAAATCTACAATCGTTATTGCTTCATTTCGCTGAATATTTACCCCTTGCAAAATCATTATCAATATCAAGCCTATACGCATTTACATGTGTCGCCTTTTCGGTTCGTTCTCAATAAATGCTTTTAATCCCAGCCAGTACCTTTTCCAAGACCGGTGCTCCCTTCTTGATCAATCCAATGCAAATCCTTCAGAGAAACAAGCACATGGATGGGGCCTCGCATACCTGGAAGAGGGGATGAAGGTTGTCAAGAGCCCAGGAACGATATTCGACGAAGTACCACAATTCAAGAACCTGGCCGGCAATATCAATTCCCCCATTGTCCTGGCACATATCAGAAGGATGAGCAATCCACGTAGGCTCCCAAGGAAGAGGTTGATATCGATGGAGAACACACAGCCATTCTCTGTACCGGATCTGATGTTTGTTCATAATGGAGCAGTCAACAAGCCGAATGGTGTGGACCTTGGAAAGTATGGAACATCGGTCAAGGGTGATAATGATTCTGAGGTACTTTTCTGGCTTCTTGTTAAAAAACTTGAGGAAGAGGAAACTTTAGAAAAAGCATTGCTTTCCATGGAAAGAACAATCAATGCAACCGTGGAGAAAGGGAAAAGACCCTTCACTGCCCTCAACATGATCTTTTCGGATGGCAAGACATTTCACGCCTACAACAGCTATACCTATCAACCGATGAAGTCTTTATGTTCCTCCAATCAGGGATATTATTCCATGAGTTATCTTATAGAAAAAGACAATATCATAGTGATGTCAGAACCATCCAATCAGGATGATGATTGGCACATTCTCAATAATCATGAGATATTGAGCGCCAGAACCAAGGATGGAAAATTATCCCACTCGATACTGAGAATCCATCCGTGATGTTCCAAGCATTTTCGAGTGTTCACCCCCTCCAATAATCCAACGCCCTGGGCATTTGGAATGGGCCTGGGTGCCGCGGTGAGGTTTTGGCTGGACTCCATTTCAGGCGCTTTCGTCCCCGCCTATTTCAAATCAATCGCCCTTTCCGGACACAACTCGTGGCAGCAATAGCACCGGATGCACTCCCTGGAATTGACCCTGGCCTTCCTGCCCACCAGGGTGATGCAATGCTTATGGCACCCCATGACGCACGCGCCGCAGCCGATGCATCTGGCCGGGTCCGGTACCGGCTTTTTGGTGAACCTGTTGCCCACGTATCTCATGATGAACTTCGGGATTCTGATATTTGCTTTCATGGCCGGCTCGAACTTTATCCAGGGAAATTTCTTCGGTTCGGTTCCCACCACATCCACATCGCCGAGCTTTCCGGTGGTGAGACCCCTTCCAACGCCGTTTGATATGGTTGGCACGCTGAGGGGGTCGATCCCAACCATGGAGCAGGCCACAACGTCCATTGCAAGCGCGTCCGAGCTTGCCAGTATTGCCCCCACTTTCCTGGCGTTTCCCCCGGAAGGACCTTTTCCGTCCATGCCCACGATTGCGTCCATGATGAACAAATCAGTTTTAACGTATTCCTGGATGTCCAGCAGCATCTCGCAGAAGTCTTTTTTATCAGGAAGTTTCGAATGATAAGCGGCCTTCACCAGGCCTGGCATTACTCCATACAGAACTTTTGTGGCTCCGGTATAAACAGTGAAGCTGTGGGTTTTCGGTTTCGGAAGGGCAATAACCCGGTCCACCTCCTCCAGGATCTTGATGACTTCCAGACTCTTCATCAATTTACCGCCGGGATTCTGAACGACGACAGAATCGGTGTTCCAGTTTAGCTCGGCTTTTGTTCTTTCGATGGCTTCGTACATCTGGCATTTCTTGTAGGTCTTTTCCAGCCTGGCCTTGGAGAATGCGAGTCCAGGACTGTCGCCTACGATTGCGTGACCGCCGGCCTTTTCCACCAGTTCGATTACCGCTTTCACCACAGCAGGATGTGTGGTGACGGCCTCGCTCGGTTCCGAGGGAAACAGAAGATTGACTTTCAGCAGGACTTTTTCACCCGGTTTCACGAATTTACCCATGCCGCCCAGGCGTTCCACGGCTTCGTTCACAGCCTTCCTTACCTTTTCTATATCATAATCCGGGCAAGCGGATACGGACACAACCGATTTCTCGCTCATGGATTCGGATATATCATGCCAGTATAAAAATTCGTTCCGGAATATTCAGGAATACACTTCCAGCCTGGAAAGCCCTTTTGCCGCCCCGCGGGTACCGAGGTAGAACACCAGAAGCGCCAGGTCGAGGGACATGACCAGTGCCAGGAATCCCAGGAACTTGTCAGAGAAAGCAATAATCAGCGGCGGCAGCAGCAGAACGGTCGACATGAAAAGAGTCAGGAGCATGAACGTGTACATTGTCATGACGTCCGGCGCGTTACCGCTGGACTCATCGTAATTTGGCCGTCTGGCTCCATGCCATATTCCCACTCCGGTGGCGGAAAGGAACATCACCGCGGCACCGATTGAAGTGAACAGCATGGCGACCGGAGTCAAACCGGAAACCAGCGGTATGGGTATCGCTACGCAAACGATTACAAAAGGCAGCATCAGCAGTACCGCCAGCGCCTTCCCGTTGACTATGTCTCTTTCGGCTACTGGCACCACTCTGTAGACCCAAGCGCTTTTCCCGTCATGGCTGAACGCCCCCAGTGCGGGAACCAGGCCCAGCGATACCACAGAAAGGTAAAGGGCAAGACCTACCACCAGTATGGGTATGAAATCCAGAAAGAATCCTGGGAATTCCAGGAAATCCTTGAACCTGTCATAGAAATAAATGGCGAATACCAGCAACCCAGCCAGTGTTATGGCGTTTCCCACGCCCTCCCGCTTCCGGAGGAGAGTTCTCACTTCATTGTCATACACCGTCGATACCGCGACGCCGAAATATCTCTTCACAATCATCACTGTTCGCCCGACCCTGCCGTTCTTCCGCGAGATATGCAGGGGAGACCTGGACCCGGTCATGGTGTTCCAGGATTCCAGCAAAAAATAGGTCGAAATCGGTATGCCAATCAAGGAAAGGACCGCAAGCACCCCGAGTGTCTGGGTGAGTTCCCAACCGCTCATACGGAACTGGCCCATGACGAGGTATATCATGGACATGACCGGGCTGAATGCCGCACCGCCTATGAGTTTTCTGGGCCAGCTGTTCAGGCCGGTGAGCACCGCGTAAGCGAATCCCACAATGGATGCCGTTACGGACAGAAGAATCAAATCCAACACTATGTCCGGTGGTATGACGAAGTGGAGAAACGGGTGCAGGAACGTCATGGCTGTCATGGTCCCGAGACCGAAGGCCAGCAGGGCCAGGTTGAACACAGTTATGGACATCATTTTCCCCAGAACTATGTTCGTTCTTCCGAACGGCTGCATGAGCAGGAAAACGCTGGCTGGCCTTTCCACCAGGTAGTGGTAAGTATCGAGCAACGATTTTCCCATGAACACCAGGAAGAAAAGGAACAGGACATCATTCAGGTCCAGCGGAAATCCCTCTATCTCCTTAGACCGTGACATGAATGCGATTATGGCCACAACCGCGCCGAAGGCCGTGAGCATAATCACCATTGACCAGGCGCTGTAGAGCCAGTTCTTGTTCAACCGCTTGCGCATGTTTCGGTACCCGGTCAACGCGTCCGCGAAATAAATCTCAAGAATGGGCGAGGTCATGGATTACTTGCCCTCCACCAGCATCACGAAAACGTCCTCAAGGGTTCCGGCTCCCAGTTCCTTTTTCAATTTGGTGGGTGTATCCATTCCGACAATGCGGCCGTCATGAATTATCGCCACCCGGTCGCAAAGGCTGTCTGCTATCTCTGTCACATGGGTGCTCATGAGTATGGTATTTCCTTTTTCGGCATAGTCCCGAATCCAGGACTTCACCATCTTGGAATACCGCGGGTCCAGGCCGCTGGTGGGCTCGTCCAGGATGAGTATCGGTGGTTCATGCAGGACAGAAGAGGCGAACGCGACTCTCTGCCTCATGCCCTTGGAGTACGTGCCGATCTCCAGGTTCAGAAAATCTCCGAATTCCAGGATGCGGATGTATTTCGCCACCCGTTCCTCCAGGACTTCCGGTTCCAGGCCCCTGAGGGTTCCGAGCATGGCCATGAACTCCCTGCCAGTAAGTTTTTCAAAAAGATTCGGCATCTCAGGGAGATAACCGATGCGCCGCTTCACTTCCATCTGGTTCTGTGTGACGTCCAGACCGTCAATCAGAGCAAGACCGGAGGTCGGTTTCAGGAGGCAGGCCAGTATCTTCATGGTTGTTGTCTTTCCGGCACCGTTGGTCCCCAGCATGCCGAACACCTCGCCCCGCTTCACTTCAAAGCTGATTTCGTTCACGGCCAGGACATTGCCGAATTGCTTGGTCAGATTTCTTACTTCGAGCATTGTAGCGTGACACCCATGCTGATTCTGTAAATAGAATTTTGGGGTATTAATTGATAATCCCATTATGTAAGCATTCAGTGAAATGAAGCAATAACGATTGTAGATTGTAGATTGACGATTGTAGATTTACGACGGATTGACGACGTTGCATATTCCCAGCAAAAATCTAAAATCTAAAATCTAAAATTTCAGAAGACTGAACTCTTACCCCATTATTGACCATGAGAAAATTTAAGAAGGGCCGCGCTTTATGCGGCGTGCCCAAGATGGTTAAACCATAATTCAGGTTCGGTGTCTGGGGCGATAGCTCAGTTAGCAAAACAATACCATACGCTCCCATAGTGTAGACCGGCCAATCATTCTAGCCTTTCGAGCTAGGGACTCGGGTTCGAATCCCGATGGGAGCATTTTTCTTTGACTGGCTAAAACTCAATCAGCCGAAAATAGCCATAATTGATTACTGGCTACTGCTGGCCTACCTAATGCACCTTATCTTGCCCCTTTTTATTTATTAATATTTGAATCGTGAAAACCCAGCCGAGATTACTTCGGAAAGTGGGGTAAATCGTCCCTCTTTTTCTCTTTTTATTTACGAAACCCTAATATCGGGCTTTCATATTCACTTGGGGTGGAAGAAAAAGACACTGCAAATGACCCAAAACGTGCCAAAATATGGCTCACAAAAGGTATTGCACTTTACGAATTAAATCGAACGAAGGAAGCGCTGAAATACTTTTTCAAGGCCACCGCAAAGGACCCCCAAAACGTCGAAGCATGGGTCTACAAAGGTCTTGCGCTTTATGAATTGAACCGTTCTGAGGAAGCATTGAAAAACTTTGATTGGGCCATTGCGATTGACCCAAAGAACGCCAACGCATGGCTCTCAAAAGGTATTGTACTTTACGAATTGGACAAAACGAAGGATGCTCTTAAATGCTTTTACAAGGCTATAGCCTATAATCCAAAAAATGCTGATGCATGGATCTACAAAGGCATTGCGCTTAACGAATTGAATCGTTCTGAGGAAGCGTTGGAAAGTTTTGATAGGGCGATCAAGATTGACCGAAAAAATACTGAAGCACGGTTCCAAAAAGGTGTAGCGCTTTACAAATTAGGTTGTCTGAAGGAAGCGCTTAAAATATTTAACAGACACATTGAGACTGAACCAAACGATACAGAAGTTTGGTTTTACAAAGGTCTTACATTTTACGAAAAGGGCGGTATGAAAAGAGCGCTGGACTCATTTGATAGAGTCCTCTTGATAAACCCAAAACACACATATGCATTACTCAACAAAGGTGTTGTGTTTGGTAAAATGGACCGGATTATGGACGAGTTGGAATGTTATAACAGGGTTATAGCAATTGAGCCAAACAACGCCAAAGCGTGGTTCAATAAAGGTCTCACACTTGGCAAATTGAATCTATATCAGGAAGCAATAAAATGTTTTGAGATGGTTATAGCTATAGACCCGAACGATGCAAAAGCATGGCTTAATAAAGGTGTTTTACTCAGCAAATTATCTCGAACAAAGGATGCAATTAAATGCCTTAAAAAAGCTAAATCAATTGATCCGACATTAATATTGCCTGTAATTTATTATAAAAAATTACCTATTAGATTTGAATGATTCAAACAATGACTGTAAAATACTGCAATATCAGTCCTATTCGGGTATAATTCGAGGATGTTATCTATAATGTCCTCCCATGAAATTTGTTTTATAATTATGTGTTCTTGAGTTGGAAGGAACCAATTAGTATACCAGCCATTCAACTCTGATTGACGGGGTTCGATAAATGGACCCAACGGGGTCTGATTTCCGACACACTGGCCAATTTTTAATTCAAGAGGTAGTTAATAAACCTTTCGGAATGCGAAAATCGTCCCTCTTTTTTCTTTTTTACTAATTATATACGTTCCATACTGTTAACATATAGTAACAATCTAATAACAACAAGCCTCGTTTGTAAGGACGAGGTATTAGTAGTTGATAATTTCTGATAGTAGCATATATATAGCTAATATTAGATTATGTGAGTGCGTGACTTGGCGTAGCGGAGGAGTGCCCGGTTAGGAACGTAATAGTGGGATGGCCAGAGGTGAAAAAATGGGTCGAACGATAAAAGATATTGAGGTGTACGGGAGAAACATTCAAGAAGTAAGGGACGAGGTTATACGCTGGATGAATGATAATAAAATAAAAACAGATGAACAAAGAGAGGATTTCATTAAAGGACGAATAGGAACTCCAGGGGGACTTGGATTAACGGCTCCAAAATACTTTGAAATTTCCTTCAAACAGGCTCAGAGTGGAACAATTGTTCATACCGTGGGATTCATAGGTGTATATGGGGTTTCTGAATCGAGTTTTGATAAAGATGCAGTTATGGGCATGATACCAAGAAGGAAAGGATGGGAAGTGATTAACGATTTATGGAGGCGACTAGAATCTCTTTCCCATAACGTACAATATGCAACAAATCAAGTTCAACAATATTCACCCCAACCATCTGGGGAAATTAAATTCTGCCCATATTGCGGTACAAATAACCCCGGAGATTACAAATTTTGTGCTAAGTGCCAAAAACCACTGCCTTAAAGGATGGTGTGATGTATGGAAAAGGAAACAGAAGTTGTATGGTGTAATACATGTGGAAATGAAATGCATTTTCACAACAATGAATATCATTGCACATTTTGTGAACAGAAAGATGTTTTTTGGATTTCAAAAACTGAAAATTGTATTTATAGTAAAGATGAAGCAAAATGTGGTAAAATTTTTGGTGCAGTTCCCCGCCAGTGCCTAGACATTATTGGAACCAAGCATTCAATAGTTATGAGAATGCCATTTGAATGGTATTGTAAGGAATGTAGGCTAAAAGATAATTCCAATGAAAAAGGTTGGGATTCTGTAGCAAATTGTTTTGGAATGGATATTGCTAGGGGTGATAAAACACCTAACCAGTTCCTTATGTCAGGTTTACCTGAAAAATTTGTAGAATTGTGCATCGAAAAATCGAGAAAATATAAGTGACCGTAAAGGTAGACGTCGTAGGCCATCCCCATCGTTATTCCGTAGGGCACTCCGTAGCGAAGCTGGAGCGCATCATTCTCGCAATGACGCAAGCGACCCGTAGATGCCCCGCTCCGAGAAATTCGTCCACCAAACGACGTGGGCCTGCCCTACTCAGAATTTTGAGGAGTTCGACGGTTCCCAGCATTTTGATTATAGCAATAAACTAGCTAAGGGGAGGAGAATCTGAGGTTCAACCGAAGGGCGAGGAGCAACAACGAAAGCCTTAAATCATGGCTTTCGCATTCACTTGGGCGGCGAGCGACTGGATGCATAGGTTGTGTGCCCGTCAGTAGCCAGTGGTGGAAAGGATGAATAAGATAAAAATAATAGAAGATTTAATAAAAATGGCTGAAGAGCTCCCTTTTCGAAATGAAGACAAATTAACTGCTTTATTACACCGAGCAAAAATGGTCACAAGAAATGTGTTTGGTGATAATTCAAAATACTTAAAAGATTTAGATGAAATTAACTTTTGGTCTTCCTTCTCAGTAGACCCTGTGACTGAAGGTAATTATTGGAAATCTGGAAATGCAGAAATCATCGCTTTATTCAATACCATGATTGAAGAAATAAAAATCTTTGGATCCAAAGAAAAGGAGGACTCTCAAGATAAACCAAAAGAAGATACGACAGATAAGAGTGAGATAGATATTAAAAAATCGGAATTAGAGTCAATATTAAAAGAACAGAAGAATTCATATTTTGATTTTTCTGTATTCATCAGTCATGCAGATATAGATTATCTCTCTCTCCATGAACTTTCTTTGGAGATGATAGATAACAAAATTAAACCAGTCTTTTGGTTTAGAGTTATTAAGGATGAATCCGTTAGAGTAAAGTTAATAGAGGAAATACACAAAACTGACATTTTTTTAATATTCCTTTCTCCAAATAGTGTAGCTAGTCAATTAACAAATAACGAGATTGGATTTATTGAAGGAAAGAAGTTTTATAAGAAATTTAAAGGTGATGTTGTATTGAGATTGTATGATAAACACAATTTAAAGCGAGATCATTGTAAAGGTTTTTATGGACTTTTCGACGATGGGATAAGTTTTGATCCCACATTAATCTCTGATAGAAAAAAAGTTGTTAATACTTTAATTGAAATGTGGGGCTCTATCGAAAAAACGAACATAAGTTCAGATATGGCTATAAATGAGGAAGCTCTCATCGATATGATTCCACAGATTATTCAGTTTTTTTATACACATGAGAATCAACATTTAAATTTTCCAAAGGCTCGATATATATGTGAATATATCAAGGAAAGAAGTGACCGCTATGAAATTATAGATCCAAGAGAATGGTACAATATATATGAATTAATATCTTGGATTAATGCAATTCATGTTGAAATATTTGATGAATTCAAGATGAAACTGAAATTTTATCTAGAAATACTAAATAAAGAAATTGGTAGTGGATTTAAACTATAAGCCAGCGTTCCGAGTAGGTAGGGGACGGCCAGCGGAGGAACGCAAGGTTAGGGGAGGCCGTGGGCGTAGGCACACAACCGTATTTTTGACATAAGCGAAGTCGCCTGGAGCGAGAGCAATTTCTAATTGACGCCAGCGACCCGTAGATGCCCCGCTTGGAGGAGTCCGTCCTGTTAGTGACGTGGGCCTGACCCTGCTCAGGACTCCGACAAGTTCGACGGTTTCTAGCATTTTGATTGTAGCAATAAACTAGCTAAGGGAAGGAGAATCTGAGGTTCAACCGAAGGGCGGGGAGCGGGTTAAGGGCCTCACTTAACAGGCCCTTAACCCGCAATCCGCCCAGTCCTTCGATTCAACGTGAAAACACTTTGAGACTAATTGCTTCACATATATCTTTGGGGGAATAGATCACTGTCGCATAAGGACACAAATACGACATCGCTGTGAAAGTTCCCTCGTGAAAAGTGCAAAATCGATAAACAGAATAATAAGGGAGCTCGAAAGAAGTAAGATTTCGTTAAAATCGATGGTTTCTGAAATTTAATCTATATAACCTTTTGGTTAAGGGTGGCCTTGCACCTAAAGTCAGCCGAAACACCGACTTCTGGGTCAGAATCGATACTTTAAGGTCAAAAAAATAAAGGGCGCGGTCTGGCCGTATTTCAGGCCAACCTTTGGAGAGAGTGACCGCGCCCAAAGTGGGGAAGAGTTGATTACGATACTGCTGCTTGAATAAGGAAACCCAAAACAAAGATAACTGCACCGGCACTCCCGGTTATTTGCCAACCCTGCATGACTATCTTTACTGGCGGGGGTGCGATTGACAGTACAAATAATTCAATACCAAGTACTATCATCATATCATAATACATATACCCAATATAGTCCATTATTAAGTATGATGCAATCATGATTATTCCAGAGATAATTGAGCCAAAGGTTGCCATGAACTTACTTCCCTTAGACCGTAGATAGCGTGCAACTTTATTAAACTTCCGTTGCTTTTTTATATCGATTTTCACAACCATTTTTAACACCAATTTTTACTATGCTGGCTACCTATAAAAACCTTACCAATCTTTTTTAAAAAAGTAGTCAAAAGTCCGGCTCGATGCCGGACTCGTACATCTGGGCGATTAACACCGTGATATTGTAGGCCAGTATCTTACAGAATAACTCGTTACCCTGTGCGACCCACTTCTTAGATTTGAGGTTCTCGCCGAACTTGGCCTTTATCGCGCCAAAGGTCGTTTCGACGTTCGACCTCTTATGGTATCTGGCGTCGAACTCGTCACGGTGCAACTGGAAGTAGTGGTAAGCCTTTTTCCAGGCCATCGACCCCTGCTTTTTTCCGTTCGCATTGCTCTTGAACGGAATAAGTGCCTGACCGCCCAATTCCTCGGATGAAGTGCGTAGCACCTCAAATCGCCCTCTAAAATGCGTTTAGCGCCCTTCCGGGATATCCTCCAGGCAGAGGATGTGGGTCTCATTCACGCTCCATCTGCGACGCGCAGGGATGCCCGGGGAGACACAATGGACATCTACGACCATATTGACGAGGAGGAAAGTGAGGAGGTCGTATCTGGAGTGCGTGCCGCAACTGGGGGTTTGACACTTAACCGCCTTCGGCCGATGATTGGCGTGGGGTGATGTAGAGCTGGTGGCCGGGGCCGCCTAAGTGGGGCATTACCACCCATTTTTTGATGTGCCATACATTCAGAATGATGAGGTAAATCAGAAAGTATTTCACCGACTTTCTTGATACTGTTGTTTGCGGTCATACACTATTTCATTAAGCCGCGTGTAAATAATATCTGCTGTCTGCTCCGGTAAAAGCCCGGTTGTATCAATTATAAATTCATCGCCGTGTTTTATTTTCTGAATATCGTCGTTTAGTTTTTTACAAATGGCGAAATCTTTGAACTCTTCCTTTGAGCGCAACTCTAATCTTCTTTTCAACTCGTCATCGGTAGTGAAAAGCCCACATATTATTATAGACCAATTTTTATTGTATTGATAAATGGTGCTAAGAAAATTGACTATTTTATCACCACTGAAAGTATCTATAATTATTATCGGTTTAAAACCTAACTTGAGAAAGTCGTTGACTAAACCCGTTGACACCTGCAACATGTTGATGTGTTCCTGTTGATTTTTCCAATCAACAGATATTACCATCTGACGAATGGTGTCAACTTCCAATCTCACGCCTTTTGGGAAGAACTTCGATAAACTTTTCGCTGTTTGTGATTTACCTGACCCAGGAGCACCTCTGATGATTATTATATCTGGAATGTTTTTTTTCATATTCATGTGATTAACCTATCGGACATATTATATTTTTCTTCATAGCTTATTTGAATAAAAGATTTTGCGATTTATTGCATGACATATTCTTGCAACGTAAATTACATGTTTTCATGATTTTTGAGATTTCTGTTGAACGTTTACTGCATAGTATTTCAATGATATCTTGCTTAGCAATATTCCCTAAAGGTTCTTCGGCCAACGGTATTTTACGGTGGTCAAAGCACTTCACAACATCACCGTTCGGATAAATACAAATGTTTTTTCTTGCGGCACATGGGGTGTCGTTATCGACCATGGTTGCCCCATCCGGATCATGCCAATCACCATGGAAGTCCTGGTGAAGTTGTATGTTGTGCTTAATACCATGTTTTCTACAAAATTCGATGACTTTAGGAATCTCACTTGCTGTTTCCTTTGCATATACAGATTGAATCCTCAACTTGTCGCCTAAGACATGTCTCGCTAGTATAATCTTAGGCATGACGATATCAAAATCCTTCCTACCCCGGAATTCATTCCATTTATCTTTTTCAACCGAATCTACTGAAATAACAAGAATGTGCCCAAGTTCGTTGTACCTCTCCAAGAACTGCTTGTCAAGAAACGTCCCATTAGAAACAATGACCATTGGAACATTTAACTTTCTTGCTTCCTCTGCAATCCGCATCACATCCATTTTATAGAGCAGTGGTTCGCCGCCTGTTAATGTGACTTGGTACAGGTTATAATGAAGTCTCTTTAGGCAATTGATAAAATGTGATACGTGAAGATGCTGGTCATTGGATTCTGGTTGCTTCCATATTCCACATTTTGGGCATCTGGCATTACACCGTTTCGTAATCATGTAGATTAATTCGTTTCCTTTAATTCCATAAAAGCGCCTGATTGGTGTCTCGTACCACCGATATATGCTCCATTCGATGGTTTTTAAAAAAACCATTGGGATTACCAAGTACAACTTGTCGACCCGTTTTGCAAAGGGAACAATCTCGCCAAGGTAGTCACTGATAACTTGGGTGTATTTGGGCTGATATGCTCTACGCCTATAGATTAGACTCATACATGTTACCTTCGTATATTGATACAGATGAATCCCACATTAGGACAGTATGTCCTTCATAAACCGTAGCGCTGGAACTTTTGTATTTCATGAATAATCTCACGAAACGACTGAAATCATTTATCGTGTTTTTGTATCCGAAGTCATGCCATAACTTTGCACGTGGACAGAAGCCGATTTTATATTTACTACGTAAACGCAAACATACATCGACATCTTCTCCAGCAGCGGTCGGAAATCTTTCGTCAAATGGAAATTCTTCAGTAACATGACGCTTCATTCCGAAATTCAAGGACGGCATATACCAGAGCTCTTTCTTTTCAGGTAGCAGCCACTTGCCAGCAAGTGTTCCGTTAATCCCATGATAATAGTCCAGAAGTGTATTGCCCCAAACGTATGTCATCCCCCCGACCGCTCCGAATTCGGTTCGTGCAAGAAATGAGGTCATCTCTTTGTTCCATTCTTTATCAAGAATACAGTCGTGATCGGTAAATAGGTAATAATCGCAGTCATTTTCCAAAGCATATTTAATCCCTACATTACGAGCTGCGGCAGGGCCTGAATTTTTCTTCATTTGTAAATATTGAACTTTATCGCTTTGATAATTTAATTGAAGAGGGCTTTTATCATCAACGACAATAATAAAAGAGAATCTTTGTTTTTGTGATAGAGCTGAGTCAATAAGACGTTCTAACATTTTACAATCCATTTTTGATTTAATAAAGCAAGGAATTATTAACGCTGTTCTGTCATTATTATTTAAAATTGTAAAACACCCCCTCGATGACGCTCATCACCATCTGCCCCCAGGATCTGGAACAGAAGAAATGGACCTGATGCCCTCGTCCAGCCCCCGGGTCGGCTCCCAACCTACCCAGCTACGGATTCGACCTATGTCTGGCTTCCTAAACAGCGGCTCGAACTCGTACCGCGGCACGAACCTGTGAGGAGAGTCGTTCTTGAAAAGGGCGTTGATTCTTGCGGCAAGGTCGATTATCCTGACTGGGTCCGGGTTGCCGATGTTCACCGTGTCGAACGGTGGCATGCCTTTGTCGAATATCTGCATCATACATCCTATGAAGTCATTGATGTGGCAGAACGACCTCTCCTGAAGGCCGTCCCCGTTAATCACCAAAGGCTTCCCGTTCTTCGCCCACCCGATGAAGTTGGGAATGACCCTCCCGTAGCTCGTTTTCGGGTCCATCCCGGGACCGTAGACATTGAAAGGGCGTATTATCAGGTATTTCCCGTCATTACGCTTGTAATACGCCTTAACGAGCTCCTCAGCGAACATCTTCCCCGTCGAATAGGGGGATCGCCCGTGCCCGAGGTGGATTATACTCGCACTGTCCTCACTCAAACCGTTCGAAGGAACGGTCGCGTGTTGCCCGTACACTTCCGAGCTTGAGAAAAAATAATATTCCGCCTCGACTTTTTTCGCCAAATCCATTAATTTGAGGTTCCCTATCGAGTTGACCTCCAATGTCTGCATGGGCAATGCCTGGTAATCCGTCGGGTTGGCGGGGCATGCGAGATGGACAATCCTGTCGTAATCGCCGGACGGGACCGACTGAGAGATATCCAATTCCGTGAAATCGAACCCTCTGCGACCTTCGAACTCCTTCATATTGGCCATTGTGCCCGTGACGAGGTTGTCGACAACATGAACCTCGTGACCCGCGTCCAGCAGAGCCCGGGTCAGATGGTGGCCGATGAAACCCGCGCCACCAGCCAATAAAAACCTAGGCATGCTCGTCACCTCTAGCAATGAGCCTTTCTCGTACCTCCATGAGGTATTGCTTGAGTGCGCCGTTCAAGTCGGGTCTGCGCAGCCCCATCTCGATATTGGCCATGAGGTACCCTAGTTTGTTGCCAACGTCAAAACGGTTCCCTTCGAGCTCAATCATTTCGATGGATTCGTCCTCAAGAAGCAAGTTGAGGGCATCTGTGAGGCTAATTTCCCCGCCGTGATTGTTGTTTTTCATCTTTTGTAAGCAGATGAATATCCCCGGAGTCAGTATATACCGACCGGACATTGCCTGCCGCGATGTGGTCGCCGTCGGTTTCTCCTCGAAGGCAGCCACCCTGTTCAACCCAGGTTCTAGGATTATCATCCCGTATCTCGAAACTTCATCCTCCTCCACAAAGCTGGCACCAATGACGCTTGCGCCCTTTACGTAGTGCGCTTCTATGAGTTGGGTGATGGCGACTGTATCTCCGAGGAATATTTCATCGGGTAGAAGGAGCGCAAATGGCTCCCCGTTCACCGCCTTAGACGCGGACAGGACCGCCCCTCCGAGGCCGTACGGTTCGTCTTGAACCAGGAAACGGATTTTTCCTCGTTTATCGTCTTCAAACGCCTTCCTTAGGTATGGCTTGATTATGCTCGTAACACCAGATATGACCACGATTACCTCATCGAAGCCCGCCGATAACGCTTCTTCGACAACCATGTGTATCGCTGGCGTGTCGATGAGTGGGAACATTTCCTTCGGTAGAACTTTTGTCGCCGGGGAAAGGCGCGTCCCATTGCCTGCCGCGGGAATCACCGCTTTCATTCCCTCACCCCGTGTGACTTCTTCATTTTCTCGTTGATAGCGTCCACGGCTCTGAGTAACTCAGGCTCTCCGAGTGACTCTGCCAGAGATATCAAGGATTTCAAATCCTTCGGAAGGCATTTCCCGCCGAACGCCTTGCCATGGACTGTCCCGTATGCTCCTATCCTCGGGTCCATCGCTGCAATCTTCGCCACGATATTGGAGTCGATATCGAGTTTTACGCATAAAAGGTGTATTTCATTCCAGTAAGATATTTTCATAGCAAGATTACAGTTGGCAGCATATTTACACATCTCTGCGGTTTTTATATCGGTATGAATAATGGGTACTTTGCTGGCGGAGTATAATTTTGCTACCTCATCACCTGCCTCTTTATTTGATGAGCCAATAACGATTCGTGCTTCATTGTATGCCGATATTTGATATGACCGATCGTTTGTCCATGATTGGGATATCTCCGTCATAAATTCTGGATTAACGCATAAACTAACATCAAGCCCTTTAAGCAATGGCTGGATGTCCTTTTCGGTGGTTCCAGGAAGAACTGTGCTTTTAATTACGACAAGATGGTGGTGCCCCTTCTTCTCCAACAGGTGGACCATCTGGTTGATAACATCGAGTAGAGCACTTTTGTCAAATTCTTTCTTAAATGCTGTTGGAACACAGATAAAACTGACTTCGGATTTTATTAACGCTTGCTCCAAAGAGACCGTTGTTTGTCTATTCTGAATTTTTGATAAAGATTCCACCGATATATCATAGTATATCACATCATGGCCTAGGGTTGTAAGGTATTCCCCATGGCTCTGGCCAACCGCACCGCTTCCGATTATGCTAATCGAAGACATAAGCACGCCCCCTTTGGCTAGAGATTGCATCACCTGTAATAAACTTAATGGATTGTTCAGATATCATCAATACACCTCCATTCTTGCTTTATGTGTAACCAATCGTAAACCCATCCACGTAATTCGAATTTCACGCTATCGAGCGCAATATTTTGGATGCTGACCTTCAGATTCACTCCTTCGAGTTAGCGAGTGGCAGTCGCCTGATCCGAAAGAAATAGAGCTGTAAAAACCATGGTTTTAGTCCCATAATAAGGTGGATTTATAGGGAAAGGGGCACCACACCTGAAGATGTTTAATCACAGGCCTTAAGGCCCCACTCCCCCTCCACAGCCACCTCACACCCCTCCACCGACCACCGATGCCAGTAATACCCTTTGGGTATCCTCCAGGGAGCCGGAGAACATAGCCGATTATCATGGGCGTGAGCGGGCAAAACATCAAGAACAGTTCTGCTGCCGAGCACCAACGCAGAGCCGCTGACTTGAAGGTGAGACCCTCTCGATGGTGGATTCGTTGATGCTGGCGCTGTGGGGCGTGAAAGAAGTGATAAGCACCAGGTTCGACGGCCCGTTCGCATACTGATTCTGGGGGCATTGGGCTAAGAGTAAAGCCTCTTGTATAGAGCGAAAATACGTTCTCCATCTCTCTTGCTCAAACCCTGCCCAAATATTCTAATTAAGTTATCATTTAGTTCATAAACAAACTTGACTTGATCTGGGATGTTATAAATGAAGCTTAACCGCCGCCTTTGGCTGGCATATTTGCATATATTAATCAAAGATTTAGATTTAACAGACAACCTCCCTAAGGTGAATGAAAGGGGCAAGGCTGAAACTTGAAAGGCTTCGAAATCAACATTGAATTTCTTGTCGGTGGACAGATCATCATGCAATGAGGTCAGAACGTCTGTAGCCTTTGGCAATCCTCTGGCCTTTTCTGTTTCATTGTTGGCCTTGACCGCCCATCTCCTGAATTTAGTTGCGCTTGCGGATTTTCGATATTCTAAAGTTTTATCTAATATCTCGCTTGGATTGTTGCACTCAGAAAGGATGATATTGAGAAGGAATGGGAATTTCGTTTTGACATTATCAAATCCAATCATTTCTTGGGTATTAATGCCTTCTTTCAATAAACGTTCCTTCCCAACAAGAGTCATCGCATTATCAGCAAGAGAAATTATTTGGTTATTCGCACGTTGCCCATATGCCTTGATCATCGGTGCACGATAAAAATCTGGTTTGTATGGGATACCAGAATCTAGCATTAGATAATAGTAAAAAACGGCTCTCCCAATTAAATGGAAATAGAATGCATCAAGTGTTGCTATGTTATTTAGCCAAGCAGCGCTGAAAAACAACTTAGCCCATGCATCTTCACATATGGACCATGTGTCGTTATCGATATGAACATCATGATATTGTTTCTCCTCTGGTCCCCAATCAAAATCCTGCTTTAATGCATTTAAATCAACTAAGATATCAATGAATCCGTTTTCGGTGTCCTTTTCAGATTTTATAACTTCTGTGAGCCTTCGTTTTCTTTCCCTGTATGTATCTCCAAACAAGATATAATGACCATGTTCAACCGTGTCTTTCTTGAATGACTTTACGATATAGTCTCTATTGGATTTATAGTATCTATTCACGTGAGTTGGCTTAATCTGAAAATAGTTATCGAGCTGCTCATACATATCCATATAAGCATATTTGTGAACTTGTATCGGGGATATCTTACCCTTTCCAACACGCCGAATCGCCTTATCAAAGCGCCCCCCCATCTCATGAGTTCTAACGGCATTATCTCCTGAGCATGCATACATCTTATTATGGAGAACCAAACCCTCGATAATATTGGACAATGCAAAGACGTTCATGAAATCTGGTCGTTTGTTTAAGTATAACAATTCGTGTGATTTTACTATTGATGTATCGTCAAGGAGAATCCCATTGGCATTTTCTGGATAGTCATTATCTCTATATCTTGCCATTAATTCACCGTTATTCTTGCTTTGTCTCTGTCATTTATAACTATTCTTTCACGGGGGTTCTCAACTTTTGACCTAATTAATAACTCATATATGCGTGGGCCAAAACGTGGTATCTGAAGGTATACCCCCAAATGAACCTCGCACTCCTGTTCATCATTTCCAAATTTGATGTCAGCCTTGAAAGGAATTTCAATTCTTGACATGGTGGGTATTTTCTCTAAGAAGAAAGTCTTGCGATGCACATAAGGTGAATTACTCCTATCTACATCCACTAGAGGTTCTATATGTGGAGGCAAACTGCTTGAGGTGGTGGAAAGTGGCATTGTGGTGGGCTCAAGGTCGACTCTCCCTTGACGATTTGTGAGCGCTTGACGAAGTAGGGGATGAAACCCGCCAGTCATATAATCACCGATTGCCAGGGCTGCAAGGATATCTGATTGTCCTTGGGATTCATATGGTAAAATAAAATCGATGGTGACGTTGTCAATATCCATGCCAGATGTGTTTTCCAATCCCAAATTAAAATAAATATCATATGCATGTGATTTATTCGAATGAGCATATGAAATAGATGGATATTCATCATTTTGAAATGATACGCCAAATACGTCCAATGGAAATAATCTGTCCTTTTTTATCAATTCAATCACCTTCTCAAATGTGATTACCACATCTTCCCCCAATAGAAAATCTCCTGCCAGATGATGGCTTCCTTTGCTGATAAAACCTTCAACATCAGTTCTGTCCGGTTTTCGATTTATCACAATTATTTTGAGTAGGCCAACCCGGGCTCTTGAATAGGCATAACCAATCTCCTGATTTACCCACGAATTTTTTTCCTCTGGAATAATCACGATAAAATAATGTGCCATCTCAATCATCTTGGCGATGTGTTCTGGTATTGGCGCCACTTCTTTCCGCACGAGTGGCGCTAGATCACAAGTCTCTGGTCCAAATGAAGCATTAATCATTTCCTTTAGTTGATTGGCAGTTTCACCATCTGCAGGACGGTCTTCCTTCCCCTGAACATAAGAGATAAATACTCGCACCTGACTCATGTGCACCATGTTAGCCTCTTACCATATATTAATTGTTTGATTCAACGCCCTGCTCCCTTGTCTGTCTCCCACTCACCTCACAAGAATCCTGGTGAGAAAAGTTGGTTCATCAGAACACCGGAGCTGACCCAGGACGGCTTCGTGGAAGCGAGGCTCCTGCACATCCAGGACGGCCGCAGGAGAAGGACAGTATATTTTATCAGCCCGTCTGGGATTCAGGTGGTGAGAGCCGCCTGACCTTCTCCGCACTTCTTTTCCTTCCTCCTTTGCTGGCTCGGGCGACACCAATATACGCTGTCTTTGCTGACAGTAACGAACGCAAAGCCAGACGAATAAAGGTGTCGCCCTCGCCTTGGAACTGCTAGCAGGGCACTTGGTGAGTTGTACACTCATGCGCTCGGTCGGGCATGACGTAACTGTGCCCGACCTCGTGCAATGTGTGGGAAGGAATCGGCCCGCGTTCTCGCCACATGCTAATTGATAAACTAAATGTGGTTATATTCTGTAGGCCTTGGCGCTAAACTATGGTAACAAATATAAATTGAATTGTGTGGTTATCTACTGGCTAATTAAAGTCTATCCTCTATTTCCTGTAGAAGTGGATGTTTAGCGTCAGAGCCTTCTGTAGTCGACTCTCCTATACATTTGTCAATCACAATTAAACACCCATATATGCTAAAAAAGGAGATTAATATTATACATAAAATTGGTATCAATTTATCTGTAAAAAGGAGAGCATTAGCATAATTAAAAGAGGTAATAAGCCCAGCTATAGTAATGTTTATTACATAGGGTTCAAGTTTTATTCCCTCTCCATCTTTACCTCTTATGTTTTCTTTTTTAATAATTAGGTCACAAACGGAAAGCGACATATAATATGCAGCATACAGCGGAAATATTAAAATTAGAGAAAGGAATAAACTCAAAAGAATTACATCTCTTACCGTCCTTGGAGTATAAATCAAAACTGCCCAATTAGATAAAAAAATAATTATGATTGAAAATAAGGTAAAGAATAACATCTGCCGTGTTTTTACTTTAGTAATATATCCCATAGTAATGCAATTATTGGCTCGTTATATAAATGTT
Source organism: Methanobacteriota archaeon (assembly GCA_013791785.1). Taxonomy (GTDB): domain Archaea; phylum Thermoplasmatota; class Thermoplasmata; order SG8-5; family SG8-5; genus UBA147. Next base: position 9,499 of record VMTD01000065.1, on the reverse strand, counting down.
TCTTGGGTAGTCCAATGCACTTATGCAAAATATTATCAAGCTAACGTCATGATATTTTGAAGATTATTCTCAACGCATCTTTTCATTTCGTTTATTTGGTGACAGGCCACGGAACCACTGGCTCCCCCCTACCCGCAACGCGTTGGAACTCCTCTGCTTAGATTCCAGTCTTTCGCTCATGCTCGCCTCTGCTTCCTTTACACCCGAGGCACAGGTGCCGATGTTTGTTTGAGACATCGCAAAGGCAGGCGATTAAAGGTATCGCCCTCGCAATAAACTTAAAATGATGAAACACATTAGGACCACAGGGTGATGATTCCATGGTCGAAATCGGTGGTTATCCATTTAACAAACCTGAACTCCTGAAACAAGCACTGACAACGAGAGATTACTCAAAACAGGCGAAGGACAAGGGTGAAGATAATGTTCATCATCAATTGCCGATGAGAACGCTGGGCGACAAGGTGTTATCCACGCTACTGGCTGAACATTTTTATCGTCCTGATATCTCGCAGAAAGAACTTAAAGATCTAATGGTCCCGATAGAAAGAAGATCGGGACTATGCATTCTCGCAAAATATCTGGACTTCACCGAAAGGATGTTCACCAGTGATGATGAAAAAGAGAATGACAAGCATAAAGGAGACCGTGTTCAGGCAGAAACCTCAGAGGCAATAATCGCAGCAGTACTCCTGGACAGTGATTATTACACCTGCAGTGATGTTGTACTGGGCTGGCTCAGAAAGACGGGTCAACTGCCTAGGAAACCTATATTACCCCAGAACCAAATCACGCCCCGATGACAAAGCTAATACCAGCGAAGTGTCCGAGCTGCGCAGCAAACCTGGAATTTCCAGAGGGAATGGAGATGGGGCACTGCATGCACTGTGGGGCGAAGGTTATTATCGATAGAGAAGTGCATGTGCATGGTCAAGTTGCGATTCCTTGTCCTGAATGCAATGGTAAAGGTCAATTTGATTGCGAACAAGAGATAAGAAAATCAAAAGAGAAACTGGATTTGTTGGGAGCGGTCAAGGACCATAAAGACATTAATCCGCATTGTAAGGATGCAATATTCAATATTGGTGTTAGAACTGTATCAATGAATGCTTTTTTCCTTCGACCCACTGGGTGTGGTGGAGATGGTATGTGTAAGGTTATTATGTTTTCATGTACGAAAGCAATGAAAACAGATGGTCAGGTCTCAAAATCTGATATGTTTTCGCTGGATGGGGCCACTATTCTAAAAGACGATTCATGTAACAGAGGAAAATGTCGTTGGTGCAAGGGGACAGGTAAACTGGGTTTGATAGTAAAGGAGAAATGCGAATTTTGCGATGGAACTGGTGTTTGCCACTTTTGCAAGGGAAATGCTGTCTGCACAGTTTGTGGTGGCACTGGAAAGATAAAATGCAAAGCATGCAATGGTACAGGCTTTAAAATTTACAAAGGGTAGTTGTGCTATCCCGCTTCTCCGTAGCAGACGGGTCTGATAGAAATAGTGACTATGATTTGTTCAATATTTTTATCGAATTTTCAATAGATATAATTTTTTTGTCATGTTCAGCAATTTCTTTGCGGATTTTGAATTTATAAAACTCTGATAGTACAATAATTGTTGCGCCAGTAAAGACCACCACCCCAGTACATAATATAGAATTATAAAATAATACAAATGGCGCAAAAACAATAGTAAATAATTCAAGTGCAGAATAGGTTTTCTTGGAGTTTTCCTTCTTTAATATATGGCATTCATTTTTTGAAATTTCATTAGTTAACTGGGTTTGCTTAAGTTGCTTCATTTTTTGTTTATATTGGGCAATCTCATTTAAAAACGTAAACATGAGTTCATTTTGTTTATCTGATTTTGGACTGTGATTTTCCAGAATGTGCAATGCTTGACTGTATTCTTTTTGTTTCATTTCTTCATCTGATATTTTTTCACCAAATAATAAAAGATTCTGGGCATAACGTAATTTGTCTGGATATCGGGCAAACAATGTACTGGAACATTCAAGCCCCTTCATGTAACAATTTTGAGCCTCTTCATCTTCACCAATTTCAGTATGCAACGACCCCAGTTGAATATATAATGAATCATAACGCAATTGTGAATCTAAACGTTGTAAATTTCTAATCATATTGCGAATTATTTGTTTCTTTATCTCCAGTTCTTTCCTAATTTCTTCAACCTCTTTTTGGTGCTTCTTATAATGGGTCTGGCAATACCCTTCATATCTCCCTTTATTAGTACATCTGTGACCAGCCTGAGTTCTCCCCTTACATTGCGGAATAGATTCGTCCGCATGGCTTGAGGAACGTCCTCCAGAACGTCTGGAACCACTTGAACCAGATGCGCCAAAACCAAACGCAGAACCGTAGACATTACCTCTTTTGCTTATACCAACCCTAAATGGGCCAATGCCTATCCCTGGCATTCAATTCCTCCACATTACACTACCTTCTGGTTTATTTCACATTTGCACTACGCGACTGCCCACTCGTCCGCCAGCAGTTCTGCCTGCTTCAGCACGGTTTCGGTCGCCTTCTCTTGCATATCGGGTGGGTACCCGTGCTTCCTCAGTACCCTTTTAATCATAACTCGGAGCTTGGCTCGGACATTCTCCTTCACGGTCCAATCGATTGAAACATTGTGTTTTACAGTGTCCACCAATTCCAAAGCAATGTCTCGAAGTACTTCATCGCCCAGAAGTTTCACTGCCGAATCATTAACTTCAAGGGCATCGTAGAAAGCCAGTTCCTCAACCGATAAACCGAGTTCCTCACCTTTCTTATACGATTCTCTCATTTCTGTTGCCAGGCCAAAAAGTGCGTTGAGAACCTCGATAGATGATATCACCTTCTTGCGATATTTATTGATTGTGTCCTCCAGCATTTCGGAGAATTTCTTTGATTGTACCAGATTCTTTCTGGAATGAGTTTTAATTTCATCATTGAGCAGTTTCTTCAATGTCTCGATGGCGAGATTCTTCTGAGGTACTTTTCTAACTTCGTTCAAGAATTCATCAGAAAGAATGGAAACATCTGGTCGTTTTAGGCCAGTGGCTGCAAATATATCGATAATTTTATCTGAGGAAACAGCCCTTGACACGAGTTGTCTTATTGCCGCATCCTGGAGATCATGCTTTACCTCTTCGCCTTCAATATCTTGTTTTGTTAAGGCGGTTCTAACTGCCTGGAAGAATCCGGCGTCATCCCGAATCTCCATAGCGGATTCATGAGGAACGCTCAGGGCAAAGGCTTTGGTCAATTCGCTGACAATATTCATGTAGCGTGTTTTTCCATCCTCTTGCTGTAGAATATGCTCCTGGGCCTGTGGCAACAGATTGAGCTTTTGTACGAGATTGCCAGTTTTCCAGGCAGAATAATCAAAGCCATGGTACATATCCCGGCAAATTTCAAATTTTTCAAGCATTATCTTGACGGCTACTTCCTGGTCGATTGCAGTGTTGCCAGTGCCGCCGTTCTCGGTGTAATTGGCCATGGCCCTTCTCAATTCATCAGCAATACCGAGATAATCGACAATCAGGCCTCCGGGCTTGTCCTTGTACACTCGATTCACCCTGGCAATAGCCTGCATCAGCGTGTGGCTGTGCATGGGCTTATCCACATACATCGTGTGAAGCGAAGGAGCATCAAAGCCTGTTAGCCACATGTCCCTCACGATAACGACTTTGAAAGGGTCCTTGGGGTCCTTGAAACGATTGGCAAGTTCCTCTCTTCGGGCTTTAGTCCTCACATGTTCCTGCCATTCCTCTGGGTCGGAGGCAGAGCCAGTCATCACAACTTTGATTGAACCTTTGTCATCGTCTTTATGATGCCATTCAGGTTTTAATTCGGTTATTATTCGATACATATCCGCGCAAATGCGTCGGCTCATGCACACAATCATAGCCTTGCCTTCGATGGCTTCGTTTCTCTTTTCCCAGTGGTCTATCAGGTCTTTGGCAACTACTCTTAATCGGTTCTCGGAGCCGACCACTTTCTCCAGAGCAGCCCATTTTCGTTTCATATCGTACTTGTATTCTTCTTCGCTGCCCTCTGTTATTTCCTCGAATTCTGGGTCAATTGTCGGCTTCTCGGAATCCGCGAGCTGGAGCCTTGCAACCCTGGCTTCGTAGAATATTGGAACAGTAGCACCATCGTCCACCGCTCGCTGAATATCGTAAATGCTGATGTAATCGCCGAACACCGCCCTTGTCACTCTATCCCTGGTTTCCAGAGGAGTTCCGGTAAATCCAATAAAAGAGGCATTCGGCAAACCGTCCCTCAAGTGCCGAGCAAATCCATCAATGAAATCATACTGGCTTCTATGAGCTTCATCAGCAATAACGACAATGTTTCTTCTGTCAGAAAGAAGTGCGAAATCATCGCCTTTTATCTCGGGCATGAACTTCTGAATAGTGGTGAAAATTACTCCGCCAGAGGCTACTTTCAGTTTATTTCTCAAATCCGCGCGAGACTCAACTTGAACAGGACTCTGCCTCAGCAGTTCATGGCATCTGGAGAATGTCCCAAAAAGCTGGTCGTCCAGGTCGTTCCTGTCGGTAAGAATAATCAATGTAGGATTTTCCATTTCAGTGTGCTGAATTACCTTGCCCCCGAAGAAAACCATTGACAGGCTCTTTCCCGAGCCTTGGGTATGCCAGACGACACCGCATCGCTTATCTCCATCTGGAGAAGTTGCTTCCAAAGTCGATGTTATCGCTTGATTTACAGCATGATATTGATGGTAGCCGGCAATCTTCTTCGCAAGATTTCCATGGTCATCCTCAAACACAATGAAGTATCGAAGATAATCAAGCAACCGCTGTTTATCGAATAGTCCTCTGACCATGACCTCCAGTTGCAGCATTGTAGCAGGCGCCAGTTCTTCTCCCTCAATGGTTTTCCATGGCATGAACCGTTCTTTGTTCGCGGATAATGAGCCGAAACGAGCTTCCAGGCCGTCCGATACAAGCAGAAGTTCATTGTAGATGAACAGATTCTCTAATTCCTTCTTGTAAGTCTGCAATTGATTGTAAGCGGTCCAGATTGTGGCTTTCTCGTCCAGGGGATTTTTCAATTCGATTACAGCGAGCGGAAGGCCATTAACGAAAATAATAATGTCTGGCCTTCGATTCCTGTTATCCGCAATCACAGTGAATTGATTTATTGCTACCCAGTCATTGTTTTCCGGATTGGCGAAGTCTATGAGGTTCACGGTCTCCCATTTGGGGGTGCCATCCTTCCTGCGGGTTGCAACCTGAACACCGTCCACCAGCATCCGGTGAAATGCTCGGTTGTTGGCAATCAGTAGGGGAAATTCGGTTCTCAGGAGCTTCTGAGCGACCTCGTTTAGCTGGTCGATACCGATTTTTGGATTAATGGTCTGGAGGGAGTTCAGGAGGCGGTCGAGCAGGATTACATCTGAATAAGAATTCCTCTCGGAGCCAGGGTTTCCTTCGGAGTCGGGGGAGATGGCGGGGCCGTAGAGGATGGTGTAGCCTAATTCCTCCAGCCATTGGAGGGTAACTTCTTCGAGGGCGGACTCGGTGAGGCGGGTCATGCGTCAATAGCTCCATTGACGTTCTGTCTATCCAAATTTTGAACCATGTGGTTCAAGCCCGCTCTAAAAACCTGAAAGCTTTTCGAACGATTAGATCTCGGGTTCATATATTCGGATATTTTGCGAGATGCTTCTCTTTTATCCAATCCGGTTTTATAATACCCAGCCCTCTTGAGAACAGTTTCAAGTTGTTCACAAGTACCTTGAATCAGGTCTGGATTTCTAAATTTTGCTTTTTTATACAAAGTTGTTGGTACGCCAGGGAAAGCTTCTGACAGTGCATTATTATCGCCAAAAAACCATGCTTCTAACTCTTCGATGGCAATTCGATTCATTACCTTATAATCGGCATTGTTATCTGCTTGGCTTTTTGTGGTGAAACCGACACTTCTTGCGATTCTTTCAAGTTGTTGTTTCAATTCGTGGCAATCGTTCAAATCTCTATCTAAAATAACCACAATTTTGTGTTCATTCCCTATTTTGCGGTATCCCTTCAACCGAGTTGGTAATTTTTTTAATAGATCATGTTTTCCCTGAAAGGGATGAATAGACCATTTTACATGTCCTGGAAGCATTTTGGGCAACAAATTTTGAAGAGCTATTTTTGTTGATTCATCTTCTACAAGAAATTCAATGTTCATTATAGTTTACTCCTGAAAATCAAATAATCCAGTCTGCGTAGGATTTCTCGGTCCTCCTGCATTGTCTAAAGGATCTCCAACATCAAAGTATCCCTCAAGCCACAGGTGGCCGAGTTGGGCTCCGCTCTCAACATGTTCTTTGATGCCGTCCATATCAAATGCGCGTTTGGCAGTAGTAAACCCTTTTTCATTCCGGTATAAAACCCATAATTCCTTGGGTTTTAGACCATTTACGAAATAAGGAGAATGTGTTGTTACAAACAGTTGTGATGTCGCTGTAGCTTTTTTGCATTCCTCAACAAGATCAAGCAGCAATTTAGGATGAATCTGGTTTTCTGGTTCTTCAATTCCTATAACCTGGGGTGGTCTGGGATCATTCAATAAGGTCAAATAGGCCAGTAATTTAAGTGTTCCATCAGACGTGAATCTCGCCAGTATAGGATTATCGAACGGTATATCTTTAATTTGAAGTAGCAATCTACCGTCCCTTAACATTTCGGCATCGACCTTTTCCAGACGCGGAACTTTCTGGACCAGGAGGTTCATAATCTTGTTTAGCTGTTTGAGGTGTTGTTCCTTTAAATACTGAATCACGTTGGGCAAATTGTCTCCTTTCATTGTAAGATGTTCTTGTGGGCCAGCTTCCGGATTCCCTCGCATCTCCTCAGCATTCATATATGAGAGATACCAAGACGAAATGAAGCGCCGCAGAGCACTTACTCGTGGGTGTTTAGTGAACTGGCCTAATGTGTTGACAGCCAACATTTCAGGAGAATCGAGTGTTTCTTCAATTCTTTCAGATTTATCATCTGGGACATCTCCAGAGATTGCATAACCTTTTCCAACATTAAATTCAAGAAATTTATATGGCTGGCCATGCCTTCCATGCCGCCGCCATTTTAGCCATTCCTCCAAAACAATTGGGCCTGATTTAACTTCATCAATAGATATGTGATATGTGATAATGGGGTCTTTGGGTTTTTCTCTGTATTTCAACTCTATCACAATCGGACCGTCGCAACCCCTAGTGCGCAATTCCTTGAATCGCCCCCTCTTGTCCCAGGCCTTTCGCAGGCCGATTGTGAAACATTCCGAAAGGAACGCGAACACATCGAATACTGTGGATTTGCCGCTTCCATTCGGTCCCAGAAAGACGGTAAGTGGCGTAATATTGTTAAGTTCCAAGTCATGAAGAGCCCGGTAATTCTTGACGTGTAGGCTTTCTATGCGCGGCACAGCCATAGTCAATTCTTTTGATTTAGTCATGTTTTCATCACCTCAGATATATAGGCATACGGTATCCTTATTTCCCCCGATAATAATTTCGGTGTCATGGTGACACCTCCACGAAAATCTCATAAATGCCATGCCTAGCCTTTATTTCATGGGTAATACCAAGATGTTCATTCTCTGCTTTAATAAATGGATGCCATTCACTTTCTGTTTGGGGGCAGAAGGAGTTCGAGGCCAACCTGGGATTTAAATCGCCAAGGAAGTAGATGTAAAGTAATTTGGCAGGAATATCATGCTTTTGTAGAAAATGAAGAGCTGCTAACCGATTTGCATATTGATAATAGCACTGTGTCCAGTCGTCAGACACATCAATATTGAATGTTCGCTTTGTTTCCTTCAATGCATTTTCAATCATTCTCACGGATTCGGGTGATATTGCCCCACAATCGCTGCGAAGTTCTCCAGTATGTGCCTTTGCTTCAATAAGTAGCCAATAGACTTCCTGATCAATTTTTATTTTAGCGACGGCATCCCAATTCTGTGATTTCCCGCTTTGGGGCCAGAATTTCGCCCATTCCTTTCTCACGTGTTCATAATCGGTGCCATCGAGAAAATCAAGCCCAATGATTTCCCTGTCTGGCAAAACGACTTTTGACGAATCACGTGTCTTGTAATTTTCCCTCTTGCCATGTTTGAAATCTAACCATTCAACAGACTGACCTCCGAGGGCATTCATTGTAATTCTATTAAATTCATCGCGGTATCTTCCCAAATAACGCATCAGGTGGTATTCGCTACCATACCCTGCGCCTATGTGAGTATTCATATGGGTGTCCTCGAAAAAATTTCTGGCTTCGCAATCATTCTGCCAACTCTCCTGCGTTTCTGCCTAGGTAAACATTCCAATTTATTTCAATGAATCTACGCATGCCTAAGCCTGGATTAAAGAGAGGATAAATTGTTCTGTAGGATTGCTCAGCCTGGGGGAAGGTCATACCGTTAAATCTGTTTGTGTAAGCGGCAAGGAAAAGCAGGCCAATTCCGGCGGACCTAGACATTCCTTGATTGCAATGTACCAAAACACGATGGCCGTTATTCAAAGCTGTTTTTACAAAATCAAGGGCGGCATCAATTATTTCTTTGGGAATGTAGGCTGGTGTGTCTGCATCCACTAGGTTCAAAATAAGACTATTTCCTCTCGGTGCAATCAAGTATTCTGGATGACCTTTAGGTGCACCTCTGCCAGTGTATCCTAAAGCTCTGCGGTGATAGGGTTCTTTACATGCGTGGACCACATGCCAATCTGGTTGAACTCTAACGATATTTTCATAATCGTCTTGATTTCCGATGAATAATTTTGGGTGAATTTCAATCAATCTTCAACCCTCCTCAATAAAATTCACGTTTTTTTCTTTTAGAATTTCAAATACATTGTCTGAATATGGATTAGCTATTTTCTTATCTATGAACAATTGAAACAGCAATAACCAGTGTTGATCTAAATCGTAGAGTTCTGATGATTTCAACCCCTTGGCAAAGTCCATAACTGATTTTTGGAAAGTTGGGTTCTTTGAAAGGTACAACATGATAAGTGCTATACAATCATGAGATTTAATTATCGCCTTTGCTACATCGGGTTTGATTCCTATCTTATATTTATTCAGATAATAAAGAGCCCAAGCCATCCCATCTGAATGTCGATTTATTGCATTGATATGTGCGATTTTATTCAACTCAACAGCGAACCGTTTTACATGAAGTGATGGTATATTTTCAAATAATTTACTTAAAATGGGTAATAAAATAGGTTGATGGAAAGCAAGATTTAATGTTTTTCCAATTAAAAAATACCGCGTATTAACATACATATTTTGCCCAACCAGGCTTTTCAAAGCGTATTTTAAAACACTGCCATCTGGATAATCATATGAAAGTTCTATCGCTAAATCCAGATATGTTTCCGCTTCAAAGATTGATAATTTATTTTTATGAGGTAATCCTTGTCGCAGCAATATTATCCAGTGGTCAAGACCAGGTTGAGGAAGTGTGAAAAATT
>VMTD01000110.1 GCA_013791785.1 Methanobacteriota archaeon | reverse complement strand
GAATCAGCGAGCAATACCTTCAAGCAGTAACGCCAGCCACTTTAGGGGCTGGTAGTTTACGGACTTATTGACTGGCCGAAGCGAATAGTGAAAAGTGTAAAGTGAATAGTGAAAAGTGACGTTGGGAGGTAAATGATGGAAGAATCGGTGTTCAAGGACAAACTAAGTTTTTCATTTTTCACTTATCACTATTCACTGAAAAGTGACGTTGGGAGGTAAATGATGAAAGATGGCTCTCAAGGACAAAAATACTGCGTTTTTCATTTTTCACTTATCACTATTCACTGTTCACTAAAAACTACAATTTAACGAGCAAACTTCAGAATACTGAACTCTTACGAAAAATAAAATATTAAAATAATAAGGAGGGGCGGAATTGCTCCCGCCCATTTCATTGCTGTTTTACTGTCCCTTGAACTTGGCCAGGTTCTTCTCGTAGAGTTCCTTGGAGATCTTTCCGGACTCGTACGCGCTCTTGAGCTTGGCTATGCGCGGGTCCTCGGGTTCCTCGGTTACTGCCTCAGGCTCGGGAACCGCTTCGGGTTCGGAAACCGCTTCGGTTTCGGAAATCGTTTCGATTTCTTCTTCCTTCGGCAACTCCTCGGATTCCGGTTCAACTGGCGGTACTTCGGGGGGCATTTCCTCGGGCAGGGATTCCTCGGCCGGGATGGGTTCTGCTTCTGGCACGTCTCCGATTTCTTCCTTCACGAGCAGGTCATCCTCCGGTGCCGGGGGTTCGCCCTCTTCCGGGGGTGCTTCCAAATCAACGAGTGCCTGGTCGCCATCCATCGGTTCTACGTCGTCCGGGGGCGGGAGTTCGCTGTCATCTGGGTATCCTTCATCAGGGGTTTCATCCTTTTTGCCGCCGAAGACACTCTTGGCTATGCGGAAGACAAGTTTGTAGAATACCAGCACGAGGAATATCATAACGGCAATTATGCCAAGGCACAGAGTGCCAAGCGAACTGCTGACTACCGGCTCATATTCCACAACGTGCCTGACTTCCACCACATTTCCTGCACCGTCCTTGGCCTCAATCACGATGATGTTCTGGCCCTCGCTGAGAGTAAGGATAGTACTGAAAGTGCCGGATGATTGCCTGGTTCCAAGATTCACTCTCTTGCCATTGACCAGCAACTCGGAATTGGCCTCCACCGAACCGGTGAGTACAAAACTCTGGTTGGTGACCTTTGTGTCGGTGCTCGTGAGCAATATCACGGGGGCGAAGGTGTCCAGAGTTACGTTTTGCCAGCTGTGTGCTGTGTTTCCGGCAAGGTCCATGAATTCCAGGTGGAAGGTGTTAAGACCCTCGGAGAGACCCAGTATTTTCTCGAAGCTGCCGTCGCTGTTCACCGTTATCGGGGCGCCGTTTACAGCCAGGGTTCCGGTTTTTGTCAATTTTCCGGACATGGTAGTGTATGGATTATTGGTGGTGAAACCTGTGGAGAAACGGACTGAGGTGAAGCCGGGCACCGTGCTGTCTCGGACCACGGTTCGGATTATGTCGTTCGTGTTGCCTGCAAGGTCAGCGACCCTGAGGGTAAATATATTGGCACCGACATCCAGCGGGAGGGTCATGCGGAAACTGCCATCAGTCCCCATGGAGAAATCTATTGCGTTTGCACCTACCATCCTTGGAATTATCCCGTTCTCGGTGTAGCCCGTCACTTCTATGATTTCGTCCCTGGTGTATGATACGCTTTCCGACGGATAGGTCAGGGCAAAGTAAGGCGTCGCGCTGTCAACTGTGAAGACCCAGTCCAGAATCGCCTCGTTCCCGGCCTTGTCAATTATGAGGGCAGTGACAACGTGGGCACCGTCTGAGAGGGATGTCCGCGGAGTGTACATTGCTGTCCCGACAGAGTAACCTTTCACCGCGACATTGTCGCTGTCATCGAAAGGTATGCTGATGCTCGCCTGGGTGGTTATGTCATTGCCGTCAAGGTAAAGTTTCATGCTTGACGGAACGAGCTCACCCCTGTCGAAATCATTCACGGTGACCACGATGTCCGGCCTTCTGTTGTTGACGAATGCCAGCGGATTGGGGAGCATATCAGATATCACGGGTGGGGTTGTGTCTATGGTCAGAACAATCGGTACCAGCATGCACATGGGGCCGTTGCCGGGGCCGACATAGAGGGCGCCCTGGAGCGTTCCGGAGGCGCTTCCCGGGAGATCCCATTTCAGCGTGAGATAGGTTTGGTTGTATGCATATTCGGTTTGGTTCGATGAGAAATACCCCTTCTGGTCCGCGGGAAGGCTATTGGTGCCCTTGCCCTGCACATCGAATCCCGTGCCCTGGACAATGGTGATGTCCATGTCGAACAGAGCTGGATCCATGCTGAGCGTGAATCCGAATGGAACGATAAGGTATGTACCATCCTTTGGTGCGATCAATTTCACCTCTTCATCAGCATCCCAATCCGCGCACATGGCAACAAACTCGTCCGCCTGCACCACGCCATCCTTCTTTTCACCCTCACCGCTTCCGTCCAGGAATACTCCGAGGTCCATGTCAACCACACCGGTTCCACCCCATATGTGCACGTTGAATATCAGGCAATCCTGTATAGTGCGGGAATACACGGTTTTACCGGATGCCAGCTGTTCCTCGAATGTGTCGAAAAGGGACCAGTCATCCTCATCCTGGGCGACACTCTGGTTCTTCAGGCTCTCGGGAGCCGATGGGCCTGCCGCAATTCCTCCGACACCGGACCAAACCATGTTAGAGTGCATGTTTATCGTGGTTTCACCGACATACTGATTCGTGACGATGTTGACCTCGGTCTGGTCAATGTACATGGTGCCTACCTTTGCTGAGAAAGTTTCGGTACATTTAGCTGAACCGTTCATGCCCACCGTGTGGAGACCGATGACGTTCAAACCCGGACTAATCCTGGGTGCGGTTATCTCTTCCGGGCCTCCGGTGGTGGTGAAGAAATCCGAGGTCACATCGCTACCGCCTATGTGTCGGACGGTGTGCGGTCCGTACCTTTCAGAGGGTAATGAATCATAGGGCCAACCCGAGTATATGCCCGGTAGGGATTCGCGACCGCCGAATACCTGGACGTCCACATCGGACATGTCGTACTCCCATTCCACATCTACCAGGAGTCGCTCATTGTCCGTGGGGAAGGCATATCTGCCCTGTTCCTTGACATCAAAATAGACAAAACGCCAGTCGCCTTCGCTACCGTACCCGCCGCGTATCTCGTTGTACCTGAACAGGTCATCGTATGCGTATTTGGCCACCATGTCTGAAACGCTTTCGGTGAACAGAATCGAATGGCTGAATGTTGCGACTGTGTTGCCTGCGCTCCAGACCACCGACCAACCGGTCGGGTCCGGTGTGCAGGTGAATGTGACCGACGCTGTATTCATTGGCTCGCTGAAGATTACCACTATCGGAGCCGTCGAAGCAACGCCTGTCGCTTCGTTCACCGGGGTAGTGGAAATTATCACTGGCTGAACTCCGAGCGTGGTGAATAACCAAGGATTCGGTACCGCGCCGGGTACCAGGGCGTTGCCTGCTATGTCGGTTCCGGCGGTTATTGTGAAGGTGTATAGCGTGTTCTCAAGGTAGGGGGTCATGTGACTGTATGTCGCGATCGTGTTGCCACCACTCCAGACCACGGACCAGCCTGTGACTGCCGGCACGCATGTGTACGTGACTGAAGCGGTGTTCATTGCCTCGCTGAATGTTGCCACAACCGTGGATGCCAGAGCAACACCTGTCGCTCCGTTCACCGGAACTGTGTTTTTTATAATGGGGGCGCCGATTGTGCTGAATGACCAGGGATTCGGTATTGAACCTGCCACTAAGTTATTTCCTGCGACATCGGTTCCACCTGTTATCTGGAACGTGTAAATGGTGCGCTCCAAAAGGCCTCCGGCATAGGTGTAAGTGGCAGCGGTGTTGCCTGCACTCCAGACGACCGACCAGCCGGTCGGGTCGGGCGTGCAGGTGTACGTAACTGAACCCGTGTTCATTGCCTCGCTGAAGGTCACCACGACCGTGGAGGCAAGGGCGACGTTCATTGCGCCGTTCGCCGGAACAGTGTTTGTTATTATGGGGGCACCGAGTGTGATGAATGCCCAGGGATTCGGTACCGCGCCGGGTACCAAATCGTTGCCCGCGACATCGGTTCCGGCAGTTATCTGGAACGTATAAACAGTGTTCTCATCAAAGGCGGTGGTGTGGCTGTATGTAGCAATAGTATCGCCGGCTGTCCAGACAACAGACCAGCCGGTCGGGTCGGGCGTGCTGGAGAATGCGACCGACGTCGTGTTCATTGCCTCGCTGAATGTTACCACGACATCGGCTGTCAGCGCAACGCTGTGTGCCGCATTCGTCGGGGTCGTGACCATTATGGTGGGGGCTCCGACAGTGATGAATGTCCAGGGATTCGGTACCGCGCCGGGTACCAGATTATTGCCCACGGCATCGGTTCCGGCGGTTATCTGGAAGGTGTAAACACTGTTCTCATCAAAGGCGATGGTGTGGCTGTATGTAGCAACAGTATCGCCGGCTGTCCAGACAACAGACCAGCCGGTCGGGTCTGGGTCACATGTGTAAGTTACCGTGCCAATGTTCATGGGGTGGCTGAAGGTCACCACAACCGGAATCGCCAATGCAACGTTTGCGGCACCGTTCGCCGGGACAGTGGTCGTTATGGTCGGTACAGGTGTGGCGAGGGTAGTGAAATGCCAGGGATTCGGCATCGTATCCACAATCAGAGCGTTGCCTGCGACATCAATTCCAGCAGTTATCTGGAACGTGTAAACAGTGTTCTCAACAAAGGCTCCGGTATGACTGTATGTAGCAACTGTGTCACCCACGCTCCAGACCACCGACCAACCGGCCACTGCCGGCGTGCAGGCATATGTGACCGAACCGGTGTTCATCGGCTCGCTGAAGGTCACTACAACTGGGGATGCCAGAGCAACACTTGTATTTCCGTTGGCCGGGACTGTGTTCGTTATGGTAGGGGCGTCCAGGCTGCCGACGGTGAATGTCCAAGGGTTAGGTTCCTGGCCTGCCACCAGGGCGTTGCCTGCGATGTCAGTTCCAGCGGTTATATTAAAGGTGTACATAGTAGTGTCAGAGCCTCCGAACGAGAAGTCCGGCCTGTCGGCGCCGATATTGAAGAACACAGGTATGACATTGCTGTAATAATAGTACTCGCAGGACACAACCTCATCGGGCAACAGCGCGGAAGCGAACTTGACCGTGCCCTTCATCATGTCGAGGGTGTAGCGAGCGTATGTGTAATCCGCAGTTATCAGATTCCCGGGGGACAGCGGGTCGGCAAACTGCAGAACGCCGGTGGCCATGTCCAGGGTGTATGTGAAGTATCTGTACGACACATCAACCTCATCGACGGCGGTCAGCAGGTCGGACAGGGTAATCAGACCGTTCCTGAGATCCACGAGATACACATTGTATTTGTACGCCGCTTCCACTATCTGGTTCGGGCCCAGTGGGTTCATCAGGGTGACCTCTCCTGTTTCCAGGTCGAGGAAATACTCGGTGGACTTCATGGAAGCTCCGTTGAGATAAAGCGTGTAGCTTTCGGCTATTATCTGGCCGTGGGAGAGATGACCAACATCCAGATTGTTGTCGTAATATGTGTACTGGGCAGAATAGGTGATTGTCGCCGGGTCGAGGGTACCTGTGAACTTTATCATACCGTGCACGCCGTCCGCATGCATCACGAAGTCCGGGCCCGGGATGAGCGGAACGCCGTTCGCATAAAGCATGGATGTGAAGATGCTCCGGGTCGGTGTATCGTCCGCGTTGATGGGGAGTTTTGCATACCACGTTCCAGATTCATCCCATACAGACCCGGCAGTGTCCGCTCCGATTTGCTCAAACGTGACGCTGCCCGGCATGGTCGTGGAATTCAGCCCCTGCACAAGTTCCTTGTTGAAGATGGTCACCTCGGCGGTCTGAGGCACATCATTGGAATTGAGCGTGAGCACGACAGAGCCGGGGACTATGTTCCCGTGAGACAGTGTAATGTTGTCCTGGCCATTTACGGGCGTAATCGATTCCGTGACCTCGCCGCCGTCCCGGGGCCATACGGTCCCGTTGAGGTACAGGGTGGCTGTTTCACGGACCACGTTCCGGTAATACAGGCCGGCCATGGTCTCGCCGCCGGTCGCATTGACCACCTTCTCGTTGACTATTGTCTCGGTCTCGTCCCAAACGACGCCGTCCTTCCTGAGAATGTAACTTCCCTTGACCACATTCGGAGTGCCGAGCTGCCCTGTCCAGGTTGCTTCCTCCAAGGGATTGCCGCCCTGCGCCAGGATGGTCAGATAGGTCATGTTGAAGTATTCCGCATATGTGGGTATGGGCACGCCTCCGACCGGGTACTCTTTGACAAATGTGACAACATAACTGCTTATCGTATAATCCACGCCCTCGTAGAGATAGGAACCGTTCCAGTTTATGATTGAACTCATGGGAACGATCATACGGTTGCCCGATGTCAGGTTGTCATCGTTGATGACCGCCTCGGTCCCGCCGCCCGGAACGTATGCCCAGTTCCTGAACGTGACGTTGTATTCCATATGGCCAACGCCCGTCGCGATGTCTTCCTCGGGAACCTTTTCATTGATATAAACCGCGCCCTCATAAGAACCGACGCCCGCATAGGTTGGCACATTGAGGTTCATTGTGAAAGCCGCAGATACTCCGGCCGCCAGATTGGCAGGTGCGTTGGCAAGCGTGAGCCAACTCCAGTCCACTTTCTCATAGAATTCCATGTGAATCGTCCAGTTCTCCAGCGGTTCTCCCGAGCCTCCGAAGCCCTTGACTTGCACCGCCAGGCCGTCAGTTACGCGGCCTATGGGATCCCTGTATCTCACTTCCAGGGAATTAGAACCGATAACATAGGTCATCCTGTTCTGTTCGGAAGGGAAGTCCACAATGCCATTCTCATTTGCATCGGTCCAGTCGAAAAGTTCTGCCATGTATGTCTGCATTGTCGGTTTCCTCGGGGACGTCGCGGTCACCTTGAGGAGTTCGGTCCCGACAGCTATGTAAGGCTCGATATTTATCACGCCGGGTGTGTCCAGGTCGTCGTACATGGTACCGATGTTCATCGAAATGGTGTGCTCACCGAACTTGTGGAATATGGCATCGTAAACCTGAATCTGGGTCGGTTGGGCCGGGTTCTTGTTGGTGACCGTTACGGTCTGACTGGCGGATTCGCCCGGCTCCATTAATTTAACGAAACCCTCATAGCGTACTCCGCGGTAGTCACCAGGTACCCAATAGGTTTTGTCAAGATAAATGCCATCCAGCCCTGCTGCAAGTTGGGTGGAACGGTCTGCATTTGACCATCCCGCACCCTGAGTGAGAATATCGTAATTCATGTTGTCTGCACCAGACTTGAGCAATGATTTGGCCACAGTGTTATTTGGATACATTCCAGTCGCCTGATGGTAAGCACCATAGATAAGAGCCAGGATTCCAGCCGTGGATGCTGCAGAAGCTGCGGAACCACTCCAGAGATCCCAGGCCCACTGGCCGCCGAACCAGTCTAACTCCATTGTCGTATAATCCTGGTCCACGTTCAGCGGGATGCTGCCGAACAGGAACGCTCCCGCGGTGACCACGTCCGGTTCCGGGTTGCCCAGCATGTTGGGGCCCCTTCCCGCGGATGGCAGGACATCACCATGGTGGGGGTTCTGGCCGCTGTCAGCATATACCCTTGCCAACTCCGTCGGCGCTCCCGGGTTGTAGCACCTGTAATCGAACAGGGTGCCCTGGGCTGCCGTGATTGTCGCTTCCGATGAACCGGGGGACATCGCGGTGCCGTAGCCGAAGCCGTTGTCCCCGGTGGCCGCCACGAATGTGACATTGCCCTTGGCGTAGTACTTGCCGATGTATTCGGCACCCTTGGTGTAAACATCCCACCCGGTGTTGCTCACCGGGAAATTGGACGTTATGGCGACTATCTGGGCGTCATCGCCCGTTCCGACAATGCCGTCATAGCCTTCCACCGCGAAATACCAGGAAGCGAAAGCCCCGCCCCTTATGGATATCAATTTTGCGTCCGGCGCCATGCCCTTAACGAGAGCGTTCGGCTGCAATTCATTTTCTTCCTTATGCGCATCCGTCATAACTCCTCCCGCACAGATTGCCGCGCCGACCTCTGTTCCGCGGGTTGAACCCTCTTCAAACTCCCCGAAGAAGGCAATCATGTCCCCGTTTCCGGGTATCTTGCGGTCCTCGTTCTCGATGCTGTTCCATTCCCAGTACATATCGGAATATGGAATAGGAATACGGTATGCATAGTCTGCCGTGATGACATCAGTTCCGGCGATGTCGATTAGAAGTTCGACCTTGCCATCAAGGTAATTTATTGTTGCATTTTTTTCACTTATAGCAATACCGTTTTTGTATATGGTGACTGAATCCTCAACGACATATTTGTTTGCGAAAGAGGAGGTTTTGTTGCTTACCGCAAGCACCTCGCCAGTGACATGGGTCTCTCTTGCAATGAAATAGGCCATGCCGCCGGAGAGGTCAGGATAAATCATTCCGTCACCAGCCCCGCCTTCGGCGTCGATGTCCTTGTTGGACACCCAGTCGCGCAGTTCCAGTTCTACCGGGTTGCCCTTGTAGATAATTGTACCGTACCTGTGGGCCGGGGTGATGTCCTCTTCGACCGTTTTCTTATAGCTGTACATGACATCGAGGCAATCGCCGGGTTGAAGGGCTTCCGTCAGGGTGAGTTTGCTTGTAGCAGCGTCGAACGCATATCCTTGATTCACTGGCACGGTATATTCGTACCAGGCATAGAAATCCGCTGAAACCAGTCCGTTCGTTGTAAGGAAAGCGTCCCATATTGAACCATCAGTAAATGTTACTTCTCCGGTGACCGTATTTATGTCAACCGTCGGGTCCATATCGAGCAAGGACTCATAGTAATGGTCAGCACCATTGAAATAATGGCAGATAATGAATGTATCATTGATTATGTTCCCGTGCGGCAGGAAGAAAGACCAGGGCGTCATTTCGGTGTCATCGATTGTATAAACCACTGACTCATTCGAGAAAGCATTGTCATGCTGGGTCGGGCGATTCACCACAAGTGAGGCTGGGTCCACTGACGTGTTGCCCAGATAGAATATCGTCTCGCCGCCGGTCGCGCTGTCGGTAAGAGTCTCGTTGGACCATTCGGTGGAAATGGTGTAATTCTTCATCTGGTACCATGTGTTGTTGTGCCGCACGCTATTGTTCGCGAACCTCTGGGTGCCCCATCTGGGCCCAATCATCAGGGATTCATTGTAAGCACCGTACCGCATCATGGGTATCTCGTCCGCAAAACTCTTGTCGTTGTCAAGGTCAACAAAGACCGCATCGTAGACGCCGCTCACATAGTAATCCGTGAGAAGCACGGCAACCGGGCGTCCGTAGTGCAGGTTCATGAGGTTCTGGTCCGGATGAAGACCTATCCTGTAAACGCCGCTCTTGCTCGGTATGCCGGTTGTCACATATTGCGGCGGCTCGTTTATGGTCGTGAACTCCAAGAGCACGGTGGTATCGCTGTCCCAGGTCGCACTCTCGAAGGCCACGCTGGGGTCCGATGGGACAGTGTCCTGAGCATGGGAAACATTAATCCCGGAACTGAACAGAATGGAAGAGAAGCTGTTGACACCGGGGATAACTTTCTTTGGCATCTGGAGTTCGACGAAATCGCCGCCGAAGGCCTGGGTGCTGATTATGGTCTCTATCTTCACGTTCCCGCCTTCGTAGAATATGGTGTTATTGGCGGCCAGTTTGTAATCCTCATTGTTGTGCCTGACATACGTACCGTTCACCGTTGTGACGAACATACTGCCAACCCCTGGGTTTATGCCCTTCGTTACATTGTACGGCAGGTCGCCAATCAGCGTCAAGGACCTCCATGAACCGCTCACCCATGCATGGAAAGTGGCATTCTGGACCGTGTTGTTCTTGGACCATACCACACCCTCTGCATTGACTCCCCAATCTATGCCGACATGGTTGAAGTAGATGGCGAATTCCGGCCTGAATGCCGAAGCGGCGGTTATGAGGTTTCCCAATGGATCGGTTTTTGCCCCGCTGCCTGCAATACCGTCTGCATCGATGTACAGCCCGTAACGCACGTCAAAGGATCTGGTCCAGGTGTCCGTTTCGGGCGTTACCTCGAAACCCATGTACCAGTTGTCCTTGTCCGAAGAGACGAACAGGCTCTTCAGGTCCAGCTCCAGATTGCTCATGTCCTCCGCTGGATCCTGGGCCTTTTTATCGGAGGTCATGGTCAAGTTATAAACGGTATGGGAAAGGTTATACGGATTGAGTTCCGTCCAGAAATCGTTGACCCCGTCGATCACAACGGTGTGCAATATGCGGAGGTCGCTGGAACTCGTGTTCACGTACCATGAGTCGGAGGGGGGGAGGGTGGATTCCTGCAGACCCTCAGAAACGAACATTGACATGGATGCGGGGTCGAACGCTATCGGATAATTATAATACGGCGAGGCGGAATCCTCAATTATCGCCTGCCGGCCAATGAGCTCCGCATTGCCGAAATCGGTGCCGGATGTGACAGTGGCAATCTTCACGCCCTCTCCGGTGTAGCCATTGGCCCAGGCATCCTCGGCACCGTGGTACATGGTTCCGGCCTCGATGTTCAGGGCATTGACGGTAGCGCTGTTGGGTAGCATTCCCAGCATGTTCCTGGAAAAGGTAGTTCCATCGGTGATGATGGCAGAAACCGGGTCCACGTAGTCGTAGACGCCCAGGACAGAGGGCAGAGACGCGATTCCCTCAATAGCGCCCTGAGGAACACTCAGAACGGGGAAAGCCACACCCTTGCGGGTACTTTGTTGGGAACCGATTATACCGTCGTAATCATAGTCAGATAAATATCTAGAAAGTT
>VMTD01000087.1 GCA_013791785.1 Methanobacteriota archaeon | reverse complement strand
GTGCATGGCTCCCTGGGTAAACTTCCAGCCCTGGCAACAAACGCCAGCCACTTTAGGGGCTGGTAGTTTACAGCAGAAATGCTTTATACATCTCCACAATATCCTGTTTAACAATTTCACAAACATTATTCCCGAAAGGGGGGCGCAAAATGGCAAAAAAAAAGCAGACACTTGAGGAAAAGTTGACTGTCAAGGCCGAATCTTCATGGCTGGCTGTTGACAAGAAGACAGAAAAGAAAATATTCGATTTTGCAGAGGGTTACAAGAAATTCCTCGACAAGTCCAAGACTGAGAGGGAAGTGGTCACATTCATTGAGGAGGCCGCCCGGAAGCACGGTTTCAAACCCATCGCCAGCTACAAATCCCTCAAACCCGGTGACAAGGTCATAATCACCAACATGAAGAAGGTCGCCGCACTGGCCATAATCGGCAAGGAGCCCATGGAAAAAGGTCTCAAGGTCGTTGGCAGCCACATTGACTCTCCGAGGTTGGACCTCAAACAGAAACCGCTGTACGAGGACACAGATTCCGACATGGCACTCTTCAAGACCCATTACTACGGCGGTATCAAGAAGTACCAGTGGGTGAACGTACCCCTGGCGCTCCACGGAGTCATCATCCGCGCTGACGGCAAGACCATTGAAGTGAATATCGGCGAGGACGACAAAGACCCCATCTTCGTTATTGGCGATTTATTGCCTCACCTGGCCCGCAAGGTCCAGGGCGACAGAAAGCTCTTCGAGGGCATCACCGGCGAGGAACTCCGCATAATAATCGGCAACCGCCCATCAACCGACAAGGATGCCAAGAACAAGTTCAAGACCCACATTCTGGACATTCTGAACAAGAAGTACGGAATCGTGGAAGAGGACCTGATAAGCGCCGAGCTCCAGGCTGTTCCGGCCCACAAGTGCCGCGACGTCGGCCTGGACAGGAGCATGATAGGCGGTTACGGCCAGGACGATCGCGTTGATGCCTACGCATCCCTCATGGCCATCTGCAATATCCAGACACCCGCAAAAACCGCGCTGGCCCTGTTCTTCGACAAGGAAGAAGTGGGTAGCATCGGTGCCACAGGCGCACAGGGCGGCTTCATGGAATATTCCCTCATCCAGATAATGGAAAAGATGGACTCAAAATTCAGATTCGCCACACTCAAGAAGGCGCTGGCAAACTCCAGGGCCCTTTCTGCGGACGTGGACGCTGGCGTTGACCCGATGTTCAAAACCGTTCATGAACTCGGCAATGCTGCAAAGCTCGGCCAGGGCATCGGAATATGCAAGTTCGGCGGCGCAGGCGGCAAGGGCGGCTCCAACGATGCCAATGCCGAGTTCCTGGGCGAGGTTCGACAACTCCTGAACAAGCATAAAATTCCGTGGCAATACACCGAGCTGGGAAAGGTGGATGAGGGCGGAGGCGGTACGGTCGCCAGATTCCTTTCGGAACAAAATATGCAAGTGATCGACGTTGGTCCTGCACTGATAAGCATGCACTCACCGTTCGAGATATCCAGCAAGGTTGACGTTTACTACACCTACAGGGCGTTCCAGGAATTCCATAACGCACCGTAATCTCATCGCTTGCAGAATGTCGATTGCGGAAATTCCTCACACGATGAATCTGTTTGTTTGCCAAATGTCGATTCATGGCGAATGCTACAAATCAATTTGATTGAACATGTCCTCGCCCACATACCGCGACTTTTAAGTCTGCGGATACGGGCGCTTTCAAGCTGCTCTTCTGCGAGGACTTGTTCAATAAAAGTGCTCCCCTTCTATTCTGAAATTTCAGCAATCTGGAATAAATCTGAATGAGTTCTTTTCTCTATAAAATTACGAAATTCAGGATGAAAACTGAAAGGATACCCCACGCTTTAGCGTTGGGGAGCACTCATTTACCAAAGCCGATTAGCTTTGATTTCATGCGCAATAGATTGGACGATGCATGGCAGGTCATGCATATGAACACGATGCATGGCAGGTCATGCATACGAGCATGGCAGGTCATGCATATGAACACGATGCATGGCAGGTCATGCATACGAGCATGGCGATCTCCAACGTTTTTACTGTCGATGCCGATTCATCTCAGCCCCTCAGGGCTGGGCTTTCTCGGCATTTTTCCAGTAAAATTACCGGGCAGTTTTCCGCCCGGCATTCTCGCTCAGTACGTATATCCTTCCGGCAAATCATCAGCCGGCCAGTCCGCAGGTACCCAGCACATATCCGTGATTATGTAGTCCGGGTTCTTGGTCTTGAATATCGGGACCACTCTCATGCCCATCTTTGGCTCGCCGCGAATCAGCGCGCCCATCAGAATAGTGCAGACACCGTCGAATTCCACGTTCACAAATTTTATGGGTGTTGGCAGGGTGTTGAACGCGCCTGTCCTCTCGGTTATCATGAACGAATGAACGATGGCGTTATTCTTGGCCCTGTCGGTGATATCCAGCACTGTGTTCTTGAACAGGCAGTCAGGGCAATGTATCCTGAACGGCATGTATATCGAACCCTTGGTCTCGCAGTCCGGATTATCGCACCTGGAGGCCATGAGCTTTCCCTTGCCCAGGCTCTCGAAGAATATTGCTTCTCCGCCGTATGAGTGGATGTGCACGATGTCCCTGGGATTGGTCACGCCGGCGAGTTCTCCTTTGTCGTTCCATATGGGTGTGTTGGGTGCCGGGTAGTGGAACTTGCCGGATGGCTTGTATCTGCCATCGACAATCTTTACCGTGCCTCTGTCTTCCTTGCAACTCATTCGAACATCCCTCCCGGAAGAATATGGTCCGGATGTTGCAGTATTGTGCTGGTCACGTGGGAACCAACCCCCGCATGGCTGATTGCCAGTCCCCTCTTTGCCCCCTTGACCTGTAGGTTTTTCCAGTCCTTTGGTTTTTCCCTGCCGTATCTCTCCCATCTGGACTCATCTCCATGGGTCTCGGCCCAGCGGTTCCATATATGTTGGCCCACTTCAATTACCTGCATAATTCCGGTGGCACCCACTGAATGCATGCAACCTATGAGACCTCCAGAAAGGTTTGCCGGCAGTTTGCCTGGCTCTCCTGTCTTCGGGTTTGTGTGATAGCAATCGCCGGACTCCACATAGGTACGACCTTCGCCATATGGCCTTATTCCGATGTCCTCGTAAGATTGGATGTCGCTTATTGTGAACGCATCGTGCAGTTCGACAAGGTCCAGGTCCTTGGTCGGGTCCTGAACGCCGGTCATATTGTATGCATAATATGAGGCCATTCTTGCTGCCAGGAACCCGGTAAATCCGGGATATCTGTCACCACCAGGGAACCTCTGGCCCAGGTCGGCATATTGCTCCTTGGTCTCATTCGGCAGGAGCGGGATCTCCATGTTCCTTCTGTCAGCCACTCTTAGGGTGTGGCTTCCTGCAGCAATGTCAATTCTGAGAGGGTTATCTGTCATCTCATATGCTGTTTTCTCATCCGCCAGTATTCCGCATGCTGCTCCGACGCTCATCAGGCAGCAATCCAGCGCCCTCAGGGGATAAGCCACGATAGGTGATTCCAGAACGTCCTCGACAGTGATGTCCATTGGTCCCTGGGCATGGGGGTTCATTCTTGCGTAGCCGCGGTTCTTGACGGCAATCTCGGCCATGGTTCGCCTGAAGGACTCTTCTTCCTTGCCGAAGACCTGCCAGTACTTTTGTGCCATGACTGCATAATAACCTGTGTAAATGTGGCCCATGGGGGTCTCCCAATCCTTGTCAGCAGCGAAGGATATGTAATTGTTTCCTTCATCTGTTGGAACTTCGTCCATCCTCTCCCAACCCATTGTCAGGGCGCAGTCCGAATAGCCTGATGCTACGGTCTTGTAGGCCTCCCAGAGTGCTGAGCCGCCAGTTGCGCCGCCCGTCTTGATGCCAACATTTCCCAGCGGGTCAAGGCCAAGGCGGTCGTGAATGACGGACTCGCCCAGCAACTGGTCCCCGAAATGGTCGGCGAAGTGGCCGTAATAACAACTGTGTATGTATTTCTTCAGCTTTGCCGGTGTCATGTTAATGAAACTCGCGGCCTCGGTCAGTGCCTCTATGCAAAGTTCTTCGGTCCTTGTTTCCGGGAACGCCCTTGCAAATTTTGTCATCCCGCCAGTCACAAAATAAACCGGTCGCTGCAGCTTCGGTGTCTTCAACTGTCTGTCACTAAACGTTATCATTATTTATCCTCCTATCTGGGTTATATTCCTCTCGACAAGGTGCAATAACCCCCCTTGCAATAGGGTATAGTCTGATTTGTAATATACTTTTTTATCAAAACAATATTTGTCATGTCCTTGAATCAGAAATCATCTTTTTCAAAAGTATGTCAACCAAATTCAGGGGCAGCCCGACAACGTTCTCATAATCCCCGTCCACCATAGCAACAAAATCATCACCCACGTCCTGGATGCCGTACGCCCCGGCCTTGTCCAGGCAGGTTCCGCCTTCCGCATAATGCCTGATTGCGTCCCCGGATAATTCCCTGAAAGTCACATGGGTAGTCTCGAATTCGGTGAGTTCCGTGCCGTTTTCAGTATTCACTACGGCCACCCCGGTTATAACCCGGTGCGTTCTGCCGGAAAGTGCTTCCAGCATTGAGACCGCTTCCTCAGTATCACCCGGTTTACCCAATATCGTATTGTCCAGAACAACTATGGTATCCGCGCCGATTATGATGGCGCCCGGATGGTCCCGGAAAACGCTCCTGGCCTTTCTCAGGGCATTGGTCATTGCGATATCTTTCGGGTCAGATTCGCTGTCCATCACCTCATCCGCTTTGGCCGGAACAGTAACGAAGATTGGAACTATCCTTGCCAGCAACTCCTTTCTCCTGGGAGAGTCGGAAGCCAGTACTATGCGGAATCCCATGCAGTTCCGAAAGTTGTCTGGGCTAATAAATGTTTCAATGCCAACCCTTTTTTACAACATCGCCATCCGTGTTCTATATAGAGGTGATTGAAAGATGCATCCGGTAATAGGTATAAGGCGCGAGGACAAGAACGAGTGGGAACGCAGGGTGCCGCTGGCCCCAAGGCATGTCAAGGACCTGGTAAGCAAGGGTTTTGCCGTTCATATTCAGCCGTCCGAGATTCGCGTTTTCAAGGATTCCGAGTATGTGGAGGTCGGTGCCAGTGTTCAGGAGGACCTTTCCGATGCCAAGATAGTCTATGGCATCAAGGAATTTCCCGAAGAGTTCATCCTGCCCAACCAGGCCAGCATGTTCTTCGCTCATGTCATCAAGGGCCAGAAGTACAATATGCCCATGCTCCAAACCATTCTGGACAGAAAATGCACTTTGATTGACTATGAGAAGGTCACCAATGACAGAAATCAGCGCCTCATATTCTTCGGTAATTATGCGGGACTTGCGGGTATGCTGGAGACACTTTACACCTACGGGAAACGCCTGGAATACGAGGGTTACGATACTCCCTTCCTGGGGTTGAAAAGGCCCCTGGAATACGGCAGCCTGGACGAGGCAAAGGCCGCACTGTACGTTGTGTCTCGCTGGATATCCATAATGGGATTGCCGAAGGGCATGGGTCCCCTGGTGGTGGGCTTTACAGGTTACGGAAATGTATCCAAGGGCGCGCAGTCCATCCTGGACATACTGCCGGTGGAGGAGGTCGCGCCGTCCGAACTGAAGGGGATGTTCGACAAGGACGATTTCTCGCCGCATCTGATTTACAAGGTAGTATTCTATGAGAAGGACATGGTTGTTCCGGCCGACCCCAACAATCATTTCGATTTGCAGGACTATTTCAAGCACCCTGAGAAATACGTTGGTGTGTTCGAGCAATACCTGAACAAGCTCAGCATAC
This sequence comes from Methanobacteriota archaeon, assembly GCA_013791785.1. GTDB lineage: Archaea > Thermoplasmatota > Thermoplasmata > SG8-5 > SG8-5 > UBA147. The sequence continues at coordinate 14,001 of VMTD01000087.1, read as the reverse complement.
TGGTGAATTGCATATACTGGGACGCGAAATATCCGAGACTTGTGACCAAGAAATGGGTGAAGGATAAATGGACGAAGCAATCCATGCTCAAGATCATCGGCGACATAACCTGCGACATCGAGGGCTCCATCGAATGCACCCTGAAGGCCACCGAGCCTGGGAATCCGGTCTACGTGTACAATGCCGAGAAGGACGCCAAGGAATGGGGCTGGGAGGGCAACGGTCCGGTAATCATGTCCGTTGACACTCTTCCTTCCGAGTTACCCAGGGAGGCATCGATATTCTTCGGCAGCCAGCTCATGCCCTTCGCCCAGTCCATCGGGAAGGCAGACTTTGACGTGGAATTTGCGGAATTGGACTTACCCCCGGAGATAAAGAAGGCGGTCATTGTTCACAAAGGCAAGTTCACGCCCAATTACGAGTACATCTCAAAATATCTTTGATTAAATGAATGTCATTCATGTGCAGAGGTAATATGACCGAGATAATTGAAAATTTGAAACCAGTGTTCACCAAACCATTTTATTGTAAAAATGTCGAGAAAACTTTGGCTTTCAAGCCGGAGATGAATCGACATAAACAATAAAAGCGTGGGAATCCGCCATGTACCGTTCAATCTATTGCGCAGGAAATCAAAGCTGTCAGGCTTTGATAAATCAGGTGCATGGCCCCCTGGGTAAACTTCCAGCCCTGGTAACAAACGCCAGCCACTTTAGGGGCTGGTAGTTTACATAATCTTGATTGTGTGGGCCATCCTGGCGATAATCTTTGGCATCTACGACCTGCAAATATCTCAAACATTGGCCAATGAATCATCGCCTCTGGGGGAATTCGGAAGGGATTACGGTGAACTGCCCGGGTTTGGTTTGATTGCGATCTGCATTATCATATGTGTCGGGTACTTTTTTGACAATCCGAAGTATCGGAGGACAATCGGAATTATTGGGATACTCGCCGGAATAGTAATCATTTGCCTGGGTTTCCTCCTTCATGACACGCCGCTCATTTTGATTGGCGGCACCGTCTCGGTTTCAATTGCCGTTCTTTTGATTCTCACACCCCAAATCCAATGGAAGATATACAATAAATTGGCCCACATGGTACTGTATCTGGCATTTATTGTGCCCTTACTGTTTGTGCAGACCGTGAAAGTTCTTTCAGGAAGGGTGCGATACAATGACCTTCTGCCGGACCATTCGAATTATTCTCCCTGGTACATCTTCAACGGTTTAGATATTCACAACAGCAGTTTTCCGAGCGGCCACACGACCATGGCCTGGATGTTCCTGCCGGTTCTGATTTTTCTCTGGAATGGCAATTTCGACAAGGGTGTGAAGTTACTTGCTTCCATAATGATAATCGGCTGGGGGGCCTTCGTTTTAACAAGCCGGGTGATAATCGGTGAGCATTATGCCTCCGACGTTCTGTTCTCCACCGGAATGGTTGTAATGGTTACTTATCTTCTTTACAAATTGTATTACAGAAAACAGCAATAATCCTTATCTAAGTGAAGATGTATCGCCAGCCGACCCTGGGAAATACCCTCGGTCAAAGGTGTGTGCAAAAATGAAAAACGTATTGGTACTCGGTGCCGGAATGGTGGCAAGGCCCATGGTGGTCTATCTCCTGGAACACGGATTTCGGGTTACGGTTGCCAGCAGGACGGTGAGCAAGGCAGAGGCATTGATCGGCGGTCACAAGAACGGAAAGGCTGTGGCCTGGACTGTTGAACAGGGCGAAGAACTGAAGAAAATGGTCTCGGAGAATGATCTAGCCGTCAGCCTGTTACCCTATCTGTACCATGTCCAGGTGGCCAATGCATGCCTGGAGTTCAACAAGCATCTTGTGACAACGTCCTACGTCAGCGATGCAATGAAGGCGCTTGATGAACAGGCAAAGGCCAAGAACCTGGTATTCCTGAACGAATCCGGCCTTGACCCGGGCATCGACCACATGTCCGCCATGCGGATAATCCATGATGTCGAGAAGCGCGGCGGCAAGATAACGAGTTTCCGCTCGACAACAGGAGCTCTCCAGGCCTTCGAAGCAAACAATAACCCCTTCGGTTACAAATTTTCCTGGGCCCCCAGGGGCGTGCTCCTGGCTTCCAAGAACCCCTCCAAGTGGCTGGAGAACAGCAAGGTCCGTGAATACCCCGGTGAACAGTTATTCGAGAACTACCGCATAGAGAACGTGCCCGGAGTCGGCGCGTTCGAGAACTACCCCAACAGGAATTCTGTCCCGTACAAGGAAATCTACGGCCTGAAGGACGCCCAGACCGTTTACAGGGGAACGTTCAGAATGACCGGCTGGTGCGAGACGATGCGCAATGTCGTCGCCCTGGGCCTCCTTGAGGAGACGCCCATGGAATCACTCAAAGGGAAAACCTATGCCGACCTAATGAGGCATCTGGTAAAGGCAACGCCCGACGAATGCATTGCAGCCGCGACCGCCAAATTCCTCGGCCTTAAACCGTACTCCGCTGTCATCAAGAGGCTGGAATGGCTCGGCCTGTTTTCGGATAGGATTCTTCCAACAGACAAGAATAACCCGTTGGACTGGATGAATGTCCTCACCCTGGAAAAGATGTCGCTCGGAAAGGACGAGAGGGACATGATTGTCATGTACCACGAGTTCCTGGCAGAATTCCCCGGGAAGAAGGAACACATCACCTCAACACTGCTGGACTTCGGCGAGATCGGCGGCGATACGTCAATTGCCAGAACAGTGAGCCTGCCGGCCGCGATAGCCGTCCGCATGATACTCGAGGGCACAATCACCCAGCCGGGCGTCAATATTCCGGTATCTCCTGGCATCTACAACCCGATACTTGATGAGCTGTCCAATATCAACATAAACTTCAAAGAGGAGACGAAAACACTCTAGAACAAATCAATGCTGCCGGAGAAATCTGGCAGCATACTTTTCATAATTTTTAAAAATATTTTCTAATTAATATATATTTATAATTTCCCCACATTTATATACACCATCTGAATATGCTTTCGTAAGGCCCCAATTCACAAGGCCAGTATCTCGGAGGAATGAAAATGCCAACATCCCAGGAATTCATGAAAATCGAATCGAAATACGGTGCGCACAACTATCACCCCATACCGGTGGTCATCTGTAAAGCCAGAGGTATCCACGTCTGGGATCCGGAGGGGCGCAAGTACATGGACATGCTTTCCTCTTATTCCGCGCTGAACCAGGGCCACTGCCACCCGAAGATACTCAAGGCCGCGAACCAGCAGATGAAGCTTGTCACCCTCACATCCAGGGCATTTTACAATGATAAGCTCGGTCCGTTCATGAAATTGCTGACCGAAGTTTCAGGCATGGACGTTGTCCTGCCCATGAACACCGGCGCCGAAGCGGTTGAAACAGGCATCAAGCTGGCCAGGAAATGGGGCTACAAGAAGAAGGGCATCCCCGAGAACAAGGCCGAGATAATCGTCTGCGAGCAAAATTTCCATGGTCGCACCACGACCATCGTCGGATTCTCTTCCGATTTTGGCAGCAGGGACGGGTTCGGCCCGTTCCCGGCAGGTTTCAAGGCCATTCCCTACAATGACACAAAGGCGCTGGAAGCCGCGATAACACCCAACACCGCTGCTTTCCTGGTGGAACCCATACAGGGTGAGGCTGGAGTAATCGTCCCATCTCCCGGATACCTGAAGGAGATAAGGAGAATATGCACCCGGAACAATGTACTGTTGATGTTGGACGAGGTTCAGACAGGCTTTTGCAGGACAGGAAAGATGTTCTGCTTCCAGCATGACGGCATCAAACCGGATATTCTGCTCGTTGGAAAGGCACTTGGCGGCGGAGTCATGCCAGTTTCCGCGGCAATCGCCTCGAAGGATGTAATGAGCGTCATGACGCCGGGCGATCACGGTTCAACGTTCGGCGGAAATCCCCTGGCCTGCGCTGTGGCCACTGCATCCCTGGAAGTTCTCCTGGAGGAAAGGCTCGACAGGAGAGCAGCGGAAATGGGCGAATATTTCATGGAGAAGCTTCGTTCCATCAAGAACAGGAAGATATGCGACGTGCGAGGCAAGGGTTTGCTCATCGCCATTCAACTCACGAAGGAAGCCGGTCCGGCCAGGCAATACACCGAGGCCCTGAAGGACAACGGACTTCTCGCAAAGGAGACCCATGAGACGACAATCAGATTCGCGCCGCCGCTGGTCATTACTAAGAAGGAGATAGATAGAGCGGTCAGGATAATCACGCGGGTCCTCAAGTGAGTCGCACAGATTGACGGCGCACCGTGCCAGCACCCTGTCAAGAACATTCCATATCCTAAAGCGGTGAACGCAATTATGAACATATCCAAACGTCGCGTTCGCCAATGGCGCGGAAACAAATTATTGCTAAATCCAGCACCATATGGCTTGCTTCATTTTGCAAACAAGCGGTGAATGCGAAAAGTAAACTACCAGCCCCTAAAGTGGCTGGCGTTTGTTGCCAGGGCTGGAAGTTTACCCAGGGGGCCATGCACCTGATTTATCAAAGCCGATTAGCTTTGATTTCATGTGATGAGATATGCACACGATGCATGGCAGGTCATGCATATGAGCATGGCGGTCTGTTTTTTGTTCAGATTCGTGTAAATGGCCTCTCATCCCCGGCTTAAAAACCGGGGGGTTCTCGGCCTTTATCACTAAATTCAAACATTCTGGAGCGTTCGCCATGATTGAACATTTTATTACAATCACAATCATTTATGTGGAATTTCCGCAATCGACATTATGCAAACAATTTGATTGCGGCAGCGATTACGACATTCTGCAAACGATGAGATTGCGGTTACCGACAGCAAATTATATACTCCCATTCCCCCATTCCCATATGGTGTTACCATGACTGCGAAAAATGGAGGAGAAAGCGTGCCAGATGCTGCAAGGGATTCGAAATCGCTGGAGAATTTCGTCAGCGATTACATGAACGGATACCGGGAATACATCACGTCCAAGGACATGGATGAAATTCACACCCCGCAATTCTTCAAGGGATATCCATTCTCCGCGGACATATTCGAGTTGCCCAACGGTGCCGTGTGCGCCCTTTTCCGCAAGAGCAACCGTTCAAAGTATTCCGCCCAGCAGGGCGATTTCGAGGACCTTATGGTCAAGCTGAAGGACCCCGATTTTGATTTCATGCAGGTGTTTCCGCCTTTCACGGAATTCACCGCCGAGGAAGCCAAGCGTCTCGCTCGTACGGACGCTGACAGGGACCTGAAGTCCTCCAGGCGTCTGGAGATGCTCACTGCCGCGGAATCGCATATCGCCGACATACACAATGACATTCAGGCGGTTGTGGACCTCAACCCGTGGCTGGACCAGCAGACCATGGAGCAGAAGAAAAAGCTTGACAGGGCCAGGGAATTGATTCTGGAGCTTTTCAATGAAGTTGACATCAGCCGTGAGGAACGTTTCTCTGATTATCTGCGACAGTTGACCGAAGTGATGGCCTTCGAGAAGGGTGAGATGGAAGAAGTTACCGGTGAGATGTCCATCCAGATGGAAACGGCCCTCCAGGAGATGGACGCAAGATTGGACGAACTTGAGGATGAAATGGCAGCCCGGGAGAAGGAATCCGCCGATGCCGTGAAGGGGATAGCTATGAGGTTGAACTCGCTTGAGAAAGGAGGTTCCACAAAGGAACTGGCATCATCCCTGTCAAAATTGCAGTCCGCTTTCAGGGATTTATCCAGGGAATTCCAGGGCGTCGAGAAGACTTTTGATGCTCAAAACTCTGAATACGCCGAGGTGAAGGACACAGTGGAGAGGGACAGTAAGCGTACCTACAACCTGAACGAAAGGGTTACCGACCTGGAACGTGCCACGGCCAACTTGAAGAAGGAGGCCGGAAAGGACAATATGGCCGCAGTCAAGGCTCTCGAGGGGCGGATGAACGTCATGGAAAAGGACCTCAGAACCGTGGCAAAGAAGGCCGAGAGAATGAGCGCTGTAAGTGAGCAACCAGTTGTGGTGGAATCCCCGGTTGTGGAGACCGTGGAAACCACTCCCGACGGAAAGACCGTGAAGAAGACCGTGAAAAGAACCACCACCACAAAAAAGACAACCAGGTCCAAATAGGATTTTGCATGCACAGGATATGTGTCATACCGGGAGACGGGGTCGGGCCGGAAGTAATCGCATCCGCCAGGGCCGTACTGGACAATCTTGATGTTCCCCTGCGGTACGAGGAGACCGTGGTGGGCACTCCGTCTTTCGAGAAATACGGCGTTTACATAACCAAGGAAACGCTTTCACTGGCCACCGAATCCGATGCCATATTTTTCGGCGCACTGACCACTCCCAAACGCCGGGATTATGTTTCGCCGCTGCTTTTACTGCGCTGGAACCTCGAGCTATATGCCAACGTCAGACCCTCTTTCTGCCTGAACCCGGCATTCTGCCTGGTGCCGCTGGACATCGTGATTGTGCGCGAGAACACCGAGGGACTTTACGGCGCAGCCGAGAGAGAACTCGAAAACAACGCTGTTCTCACCGAACGAATAGTCTCCGAGGCTGCCTGCCAGCGCATAATTGACTTTGCTTTCGATTATGCCAAGAAGAACAATCGGGGAAAGGTCACCTGTGTCCACAAGGCCAATGTGTTGCGCACGTCGGACGAGATGTTCAAGAAGCTCTTCTATGGAACTGCGGTCAACTACGCATTCTACAACAAGATAAGGAGCGACGATGTTCTGGTGGATGCCGCGGCGATGTACATGTGCAGGGAGCCGGGTCGTTTTGATGTCATTGTCACGCTGAACCTTTACGGCGACATACTTTCCGACGAGGCCGGCGGTCTCATAGGCGGCCTGGGGTTCTGTCCATCGGCCAATATCGGAAAGAAGAACGCGCTTTTCGAGCCGGTTCACGGTTCGGCCCCTGACATCGCCGGGAAGGACGCTGCCAACCCCACAGGGATGATACTTTCCGCTGCAATGATGTTGGATTATCTCGGCATGCCGGAAAAATCAAGCCTTATCAGGGAATCCGTTCGGAAATGCTTTGCGAACAAGAATAACTGGACCAAGGACGTCGGCGGGGAATGCGGCACCGGGGAATTCACTAAACGACTGATAAAAATCATCGATGAGAAAGCAGCAATCTCATAAGCAAACAGTAGTACTTGTTCAATGAAATGAAGCAATAACGATTGTAGATTTTAGATTTACGATTTTAGATTTACGACGGATTGACTGACCGAAGCGAATAGTGAAAAGTGTAAAGTGAATAGTGAAAAGTGACGTTGGGAGGTAAATGATGAAAGAATCGGTACTCAAGGAAATTACTCAGTTTTTCATTTTTCACTTATCACTATTCACTGTTTTCACTGTTCACTAAAAAAGATTGATAAAACAGCATACTGGAAGCATCAATCTAAGATCTAAAATCTAAAATACGTCACACATTCAGAGCCTTGATGACCCTCTCCACATCCACCTTGGTGTTAACGCACCCGGTCTTGCTGAGCGGTACCGACCTGGTGGGAATTCCGGCATTTGAAAGCTTGGATATTGCTTCCTCAAGTTCGTAATAGCAGGCAACTCCGAAGCACGCCTTTGGCCTGTATTTTTCAACAATTTTGAATACCATGCTGCCGCCCGGCACGATGAATGTCCTGTACCCCAGTCGGTCGGCTTCATCCAGTATCGGGTTGATGTCGCAACTTCCGCATCTCTTGCATACGTAACCGTCTTCAGTCATTTCGGCCTTGCAGACCGAAATATTTCTCAGGCAATGCGAGATAAAAAGCAAGCGCTGGTTCGGCGGTACGGCCGCAAACGCCCTCATGTTGAGATGGTTCTTCAGTGTGATGTAAATCTCATCGATATAGCTGGTCTCGGCACCGAGTGCTTCCAGCGTGCTCTTCACGGCATCCTTTGTACCAAGGTCAATGCCGAGTTCAATGAGTCTCTTGACTGATTTGTCTATGCTCATCTATATTGAATAGGGGAAAGAGGTATTTATTAGTTGCACCCCCGCAAAATTATGCATTCAGATTGCTTGCTATAATTTTGCGGAAATTCCACACACGATGAATCTGTTTGTTTGTAGAATGATGATTCATGGCGAATGCTCATTATTGCATAGATTTAGACTTCGCATTCACCGATTGCTTGCAAAATGAATGGAATTTTATGATGCTGGATTTAGGTTGAAATTGTTCCCGCATCATGGGCGAATGCGATGTTTGGGTATGACTGGAACTGCATTCACCGAGTTTGTTCAGGGCAAGCCCCCACACCCCCCAACCTTCGGAATGATTGTTGGCGCGGTAATGTTGCTGACCTGGAGGTCAGGCCGGCTGGGGGCACCCCCAGAATTTCCAATGTGTTTATTACTATTCTGAGTGGCATTGAAAATGGTGTAGCCCATAAGGAAGTGGAATATTCACAGGTCGGCATGGAGGTAATCGTGATTCCGTTGGCTCAGCTGCCGAAGGACGTTAAGGGGAGGGGGAGGGAGCTGGAGGGGTGGGTGTGGGGGTGAAGTTTTAAGCAATCTTCCGTTTACATCGCAACTTAAACAATATAATTGAAACTGATATCACAGCAATAAGAATGGTTAGTATCCAGATATAAGTTGTATCATCTGGTGTTTCATCAGAAATATATGGTTCGGCTCCATCAATTGAAATTCCAATCTCATATGAATTTTGCCCTATGTGTGAATTATTGGAATAAAAATCTCCAATATCCGCCACTTTATTAGATGAAAATGTGTTGTTTGAAGCGTGAATGTTATTTGAATATAAATAACATAATCCACAATTATTATGTTGTCTTATTGTATTATTTGTAATTTGAATATTATCTGAGGAAAAAGCAATAATTCCCGTGTTATAATTATTTTCAATTAAATTATATCTTATAACACCATTTGACACATGATATAAATATATCCCATATGTCGCCGTAACATTAGAAACATAAATGTTTTGTATGATAAAATGGTCCGTTGTGTTGTAAATGAAAATGCAAAATTGACCTACTCCGCCCTCATTGTTGATATATTGCTTACTTGTGATGGAAAGTTTTTCAATAATCCAGGGATTGGAAATAGTACCATTTCCACCCGACACACCATTTTCAGGAGTAAAGTCAATATTGGAACTTATTTGAATTGATGAATGAACAGTGAGAATGTCCTTTGAGATACCTTCTTGGCCAAAAACGTCAATACTAAAGAAGCAGGGTGATAAGATGATATAAGTAATGAGAATAAAAGTTGCTAACCACACACTAAACTTAACTTCACCACATTGTCTTCTCATATTCAGCCCTCCGGTCTTGTCATGGTTAAACAATGAATCGCACCAAGATTGAGAATTTGTTCAGATGGAATATCAATTGGGATAATCTCTTTGTTGGGAAATGCTTGTTGAAACTTAATTAACGCATTTTGATCGTAATCATACAGTTGCGGAATCCAGGTAGCATGGTAGTATTGAGGAACAAGCACTACGTCATTTATTATCAGAGCGTTTGTGTAAGAAAAGATGAGACCAGAGGAAATAAGTGTATCTACTTCAATTATATCAAATCCCCAGGATTTAAGGTTATTATATGCGTTAGTTACCCTATTGAAATCTTCAAGATTATCCGTTTCAACAATGTGAGGTAATATCACTTTGTTGGAGGAGGTAAAATAAACAATCATGTCAAGGTGGCAATTCGAATCAGAAGCTAAAGGATTTATGTATCTAATATCTCTGAGTCCATACGCCGATTTGAGTTCATTATACTTATCTAGATTATTATATGATGTATATCCAATTCCATTCCCATCTGTTTGAAAGTTTCCCCCATGAAATTCCAAGGTATCATGAGTGTCTATGTAGGAAATTTCATTTATGTACTCATTATAGTATGTTTGAGGGCATAAGTCCAAGGAAGAACCCGTTGTTCTATATTTCCAGTCAATAATCCCCCTTTGGCCAAATTGATTAGTAACAAACTGAGGTCCATAATCTCTTACAAAATTATTTGTATTGTCAATACTGATGAATCTAATTTTATCAATATCTGGTAGATATGAAAGTTCCGACCGTACCACATTTTCCAATTCAGGAGTCGGAATAATTATAGTAAGAAGGTTAATTTGAGATATCGTACTGTTGATAATATTTAGGTTCATTACCCATATTGCTGGGATATTAACTTTAGCTACCCACGTTATTATCAACTCATCCTTCTGCCCCCACTCCGGCGGCGTGAACCAATCGCTGCCGTCCAGAATCCCATCACCGTCCGTATCTGGATTCAACGGGTCAGCACCGTAAAATTCGGTTTCCTTACCGTCGTTCATCCCATCGTTATCAGTGTCTGGGTCCGTCGGGTCCGTCCCGTACGCCGGTTCCCCGGGCGCCCTCTCCCTCACTTCCTGCCACCACGTCAGCCCGTCCCCATCCCCGTCGTTCTGGGTAATGTCGAACCACAGCTCGCAGTCGTCCAAGAAGGATATCGGCGCTCGCCGGTTGCACTGGCTCGCTACTTGTTTCGTCTCCATTTTGCGCTTGGCGACAATGAGAATCAAATGCCTACGAAAACACCGTCTCCACTCTCCCTGCGACGCTATCAAAATGACGGTCGAGTGCCTACGGTGTCCCTCGGCCCTGCGTTCCTCGGGCTGCGCCGCGTTATCCGCCGCCATGCTGGACGCATCCCCCGCCCGACGCTCCTCCGCCGGCTCGCGCCCGTCCCCCCGCTCGCATGCTCGGAGCGATTTGATTGGATATAGCTGGATGATGGTAATGGTGTGCATTTCTTTCCCATTGCGGAAAGGTGGGTTGCGGGCTAAATCAATCGTCTGCGTGAACATAAAGAACCTCTCCTGTGTTGGCATCGATATAAATTTCAGCGCTATGGGGATTGTCCATGATTCCCATGTCAAGAAAGCTAATGAACCAGACTGGGCGGTCTGGATATGTATCTCGGATTTGCAGTGTATAACCGATGTCTGCATGAGTATACTTTTTAAGAAATGAGTGAATTTCATTATTATCCAAAGTAATTTGATGCGCTTGAGAGCTATCGAGAGTCCAATTTTCTATTGTTTGCCCAATATCTTCTAAATAACGAATAGCATAAGAACATGATGTTGTATTGTTGGCGTATACGATAATGTGTGCCCGCTCATATCTAACGCCATCGGCAACTATCTCTTCAGTATTAGGTGAATAATAAGTGAAAATCCATCCCTCTGCATTTCCTTCTATTTTCTCACTTGAATCTAATGAACCGATTTGCGTTAATCGTGCGTCATCATGCCAGGATTTTGCAATGCTCTCGGCTACAGTGCTCCCTTCCATGGCGGTAATTCCTGAAGAATGAGAATTGTCGAGTGCAAGGTAAATGATTGTGCCCATCAACATAGAACCTACCACAATTATTATGGTCACATATATATATAATTTCAATTTATCATCCTCCGTGTGTGTATCCAGCGCAAGCAGTTGTGGTTTCAATATATACTACATTTTGCGTAAAGAATATTGAACTCGTATACAAATTAAAATTCTCTCTATTAATTGTATTAACATCAATATCAATATATCCTCCGCTCATGTGCATATGCCCGCAGAACACCGCCTCCACGGTCATGTCCTGCTCGTTCACCCATTCCACGAAGGGGATGTCGCGGTCCTCTTTGAGTTGTACTGGCATGTCCGGGTCACCGGTTAGTTCGTATGTATTGTGCGTGCCTGCACCTCCATGACCAACTATAGGGCCATGAGTGAATATAAATGTGTGGGTTTTGCCAGCTGCCATAGCGGTGTTGTAATCAGATTTCATCCAGTTCAATTGGTCTGTGGTAAGGCCTGCAAGGTGTGGAGGATCTACCAGAGGTAATCCTATATCAGTTACGCCTCCCGAGTCAAAAAAGATGAAATGATAATCGCTGTAATTAAAGCTATAATCATCTAGGTCGCCTTCACTACCCGAGTTAAATCTTGGAACCAGATAGTTGTTGTAATTATCTATAGTACCCAAATCTAGGCCAGGATTGGGTGCAGAATCTCCATGATCGTGGTTTCCTGGTGTAAGGAACACAGGCATATTGAATTTCAGCAGACATGCTTTGAAATACGTGGTTTCACCAGTATTTCCAGCATCGGTCAGGTCGCCCGTGATTGTCACGAAATCCGGTTTTTCCAGTTTATTTATTCGGTTGATTAGTGCCAGGAAATCGCCTACGTTGTGGTTGTCTTTCCCCCATTCCCAACCATTTCCGATATGCACATCCGTCAACTGCACGAATTTGAACGAAGTTTTGAAGTTATCCAGCACCTGGACCGAGTGAGGGGCATCGAATCTATCAATGCTTGTATACACTGTGAGATTATACAGTCCCGTGAGAATATCGTTTGGAAGTGTTACTGAGTAATTGAAAATTGTTCGTCCAAAGGCATCTGGCCCCGAATTATCCAATTGAATTTCATTATTCTCTGTTCTCCAAATAACCTGATATGTGGAGTCCTGGGTTGATACCAGATGTACTCTTATAACCGCATTTGAGGTGGACATGTTAAACATCACTTTTAACGAAGTTGATTTATCAACGAACTCCGGGCAGCCGATTGCTGGATAGAGTAAATCCCTGGGGGAACCAATCCCAGACAATGACACATCGTCATTGTCCGTCAAATCCCTCTCGTCCTCTATAAGTTTTTTGACCTCAGTCGTGAAGCCATCATCTACATTGACGGGAAATTTAGGTTCAACCGATACCACCCGATAATACAAATCGATATCCTTGCCCCAGTGCATCGCCGCTGTCCCGAGCCGATATTCCTCTCTGTCGTCCAGGCCGTCCATGTCGCTGTTCGGCATGAACGGCTTCGAGCCCTGCGCTTTCTCCTGGCTGCCTGTCAGCCCGTCCCAGTCGTAATCGTTCTGGGTAATGTCGAACCACAGCTCGCAGTCGTCCTGGTCCCTGGTATCGCCATCCTCTTCGCCGCTCACATGGCCGTAACCGTTGGGGTCGCCGGGGTAGTCGTCGTTGAACCATTGGGCGGCCGCGCTCTGGAGCGAAACTGTAATCAGCAATAAAACGCAGCCCGCGACCAGCACCTTTCCGGTATAAGGGTTCGGTGTCATCATTTGTCTCCAGGTTCTTTCGGTTCCTGGTTACTCGCCTCCCCATTGGTGTTCTCTACGTTATTGGAATTCGTGGAAGGATGTACAGTCCATTGATTGTCCTTTTTTTTCCTATACCTAAACCAAGCCAAAGATGACAAAATTAAGATAATTCCGATGACAAAAAGAGCAATAGAAAGTCTGCTCAAATTAACATAATTTTCAGAATCTTTAATCTCTAGTGGGATGGCTCCTGCAACACTATACATTATAGTCCCACCATCTTCTGGGTAAATAAATCCAGATGTTATGGAAAGACCAAAATGATTATCGCCATAGGATATGTAGTCTCTACTCCCATATGCGTTCAATATACCAATACTAATTGGGCTATCGCAAGTCACAATAAATTCTTCTATAGAATTTTCCTTCAATGATAACTCATGATTTCCAAAAGGCCATGAAGCATCAGCAATGTCCATTGGACTTGAACCGGGTAAGTAACAATCAACAGTAATGTTTTTTGATTGTCCGGAATTATTAATTGAAATAATTATATTCATCTCTTCATTATCATAAATATGTTCTGGATACTCTATGTAGTCAATTTTTACTCCGTTTCCTTCTATATTATACATAATCATAATCGCGTTTGTAGTGGAATTAATCATGAAAACTCTATTCTCTGTTTCATTTTGAATTTCATTGAACTCAATTCTCATTAGTTCGGCTTCTTCATAGCCATTCTCAGCATAATTGAATATATAGGTTGATATTAATATGCATAATATGCCTACCAACATAATAGAAATAATTCTTTTCATTTTTAATCACCATTGTTCATATTTATATACGTTACATTCATTTCTAATAGAAATTTTATTTAATAATTTTTTATT
>VMTD01000109.1 GCA_013791785.1 Methanobacteriota archaeon | reverse complement strand
TTTAAACAAAGAGTCAAGGTCTTGTCGTTCCCGTCTGCCTACGAGGCATTGAAACAAGGATTCAAGACCGGCTGTATGGAATGTATGATGTCGTTCCCGTCTGCCTACGAGGCATTGAAACATAATGTTCAACCCCATCAGAAACCTTCCCTCTCTGTCGTTCCCGTCTGCCTACGAGGCATTGAAACGTGAGAACCGTCATTTACGCATCAGATAGAGAATGTCGTTCCCGTCTGCCTACGAGGCATTGAAACACATTCAATCAAAGGTGTTCCGGAGGGACCGGCTGTCGTTCCCGTCTGCCTACGAGGCATTGAAACGATTTCACAATAGTCTGCCTGGCCGCATTCGCGGGTCGTTCCCGTCTGCCTACGAGGCATTGAAACGTTAGCATGATGTAGTATGCTGTTCCACCTATCAAGTCGTTCCCGTCTGCCTACGAGGCATTGAAACTCAGTAAGCATGACACCATATTCAGATTCCATTGTGTCGTTCCCGTCTGCCTACGAGGCATTGAAACGAAAACTATCTTGATTATTGAGTTGTCCTCAAGCAGTCGTTCCCGTCTGCCTACGAGGCATTGAAACAATTAATATAATGGCACCGGCATTAACTCTCAATGTCGTTCCCGTCTGCCTACGAGGCATTGAAACATTCTGTGCGACAATATCAAGGACATACATCTCAGTCGTTCCCGTCTGCCTACGAGGCATTGAAACGCTTCAATTCCTGAATGTACCATCGTACTATCCAGTCGTTCCCGTCTGCCTACGAGGCATTGAAACGTCAAGATATCCCCAGATGAACCAATAACAGACCGTCGTTCCCGTCTGCCTACGAGGCATTGAAACAAGGAAATCACTATCGGCCAGCATTACAGTTATGGTCGTTCCCGTCTGCCTACGAGGCATTGAAACGTTTCGTCATCCTGTGGGTTCCAGATTGCGAATAGTCGTTCCCGTCTGCCTACGAGGCATTGAAACCTGATTTCTGTAATTTGCTATCCAGATTGTTTAAGTCGTTCCCGTCTGCCTACGAGGCATTGAAACCTTCATATCCACCGCATTATAAAACCTTAAAAAAGTCGTTCCCGTCTGCCTACGAGGCATTGAAACGAGATATTCGTCAAGGTCTCCCTCGAACCCGAAATCAGTCGTTCCCGTCTGCCTACGAGGCATTGAAACATTCGGGGACAGCGTGAAAAGGCACGCTACAAATGTCGTTCCCGTCTGCCTACGAGGCATTGAAACAAATAAGCCGTTTAGTATAGCTACTTCGCCATTCGTCGTTCCCGTCTGCCTACGAGGCATTGAAGCACGGACAATGCCGCCCTGATTCGCCAGCGTAATCCTAATTCCCATCGGCCCCCAAATCGTAAAGCGGTGAATGCAATTCCAATCATATCCAAACGTCGCATTCGCCAATGGTGCGATAACATTCTCTCACTAAATCCAGCACCATATGGCTCACTTCATTTTGCAAACAATCGGTGAATGCGAAAACTAAATCAAATCACTTTGTAGCGTTCGCCAGAATCAACATTCAGTCTGCAAACAGATTCACCGTGTGAGGAATTTCCGCAAAATTTCAATAACATTTGCAATAAATTTTGCGGGATAAAAAAATACAGGCAGGGCATTCGGACGCATAACGCCCGACTTTTGGAGAGAGAATTGCCCTGCCCAAGTGGGGAAGAGTTTATCGTGATTGGGGAATATAGGTGCATAAAGATACCATATTAACGCAATCTTCACACCTCTATTTCTCTCGTATGCATCACAGTAAGAATCCGTGATATATATACCTTTATCCAGAAGGGTTTTATACAGATAAATCTTACCTGACGTTAACTGTTCATAAAGGGGATGAAATTGAGAAAGAACTACCATTCGATAAGAACCGATATCCGGTCATTTGAAAATCCGTCAGACACAATCGGTCACTGCAGAAAATGCGGATGCATTCTGATGGTGCTGCCCGATGACCGCAGGTTCGGTTACTGCTTCGACTGCCTCGATTTCCTCCAGATATCCAGAAAGACGGAGGTGGGGAACGGCAGGTCCTTTACCATCCCCCAGGAAAACGGTTTTTCACTGCATTGATTTAATTGAAACATAATTGGCCAGTCATTTTTTGACAGGATTGTTTATAATCCGGCCAGAAGCCCGTTCTTCAGGCCTTCCAGGATGAACTGCACCGCCATTGCAGCCAGTATGAGGCCCATTATTCTCGAGAATGCAAGGGCGCCCATTCGGCCTATTTTTTCGAAGAGTACCTCACCGTAGTAGAGAAGTATGTAACTTATTATCATTATCAGCGCTATGCCCAGGTAAACTCCGATAATGAAGTTCCAGTTGGTTGTGGCGGTGGAGGTGGCATCTGAAATGTATATCATGACCGTGGTTATCGAACCCGGGCCGGCGAACATGGGGATTCCCAGCGGAACTATGCCGACTGCCTCTCTCTGAAGTGCTTCCTCCTTGTCCTGATCCGTCACTTTGGACTTGGGGTGGCTGCCCTGGAGCATGGAGAACGCGATTGTCAGAAGCAATATTCCGCCTGCAATCCTGAAGGCCGGTATGGTGATGCTGAACAGTTCGAATATGTAATTGCCCAGCAATGCGAATATGGCCAGTACCCCGCCCGCAACAAATATGGTCTTCCTGATGACCGCATTCTTCTCCTCCCTGGAATAACCCTGGGTGAGGGTCACGAAGAAAGAGATGTTACCGACTGGGTTGACTATGGCGAAAATTGCGACAACGACTGTGATTACAACTACGAAATCCATTAAAGGGCCTCAGCATGGGTGCGCTATTTAAGATTTATGTTCAATGATGGCACTCATCGGTCTTGGTGTGACCGCATATTATGTCATCTCCTGCCAGCTTCAGATTACCTGCCAGGTATTCATTTACGGCGGAACCGACAGAACCCGAAGCGCCTGCAAGGACACGGATGCCATTCTGCCTGAATCCCATGAGCGGCTTTGCTCCCAGCCCACCGACAATTATTGCATCGACACGGTTCTCTTTCAGCATGTGGACCGGAGCCATGCACCCGCCCTGGATATGTGGCGGATTTGAAATCACTGCAGTGCTGACAATGTCCTTTCCGGTTATTTCGACCAGCGTGAATGTGTCCGCGTGTCCGAAATGGGCGGACATCTCTGCTTCCATACCACCTGGGGCCATGCTCGGTATTGCAATTATGATGTTTTCTGTCATGTTATCAACAGGTATACCATATTGGAGACCGATAAAAAACTATGGACGAATTTTGAACGGGAACATAATGAACGTCACCGGCGGTAGGGGTCGGGTACCGCCGGCCAGCGCTTTTCTGAATTCAGGGGGTTCGGTAGATATCCTTATGGCATTGCAGCCGGCGAGCATTGAAGCGCCGGTGGGTGTGGCCATCTCCATGCCGTATTCCGAATTTTTCCAGGGGATGCCATGGGTCTCAAGTATGTGCCTGGTGGCCGGCGTGGGAACTTCAAGCGTGCCGTGTGAAAAAGTAACTGTTCCGCTGCCCACATTGACATATTCCAGATACTCAAGTGAGCGCACGTTCAGCACCTGCATTCCCGCAACCATGCCCATGATGTCGATGATTATGTCGGATGCCTCATGCAGAACTGTCTCGTGGCCGTGGAAATGGGATTTCAAACTCGGATGATGGGAATGCACATGGCTCTCGGCCTCTATGAGCACATTCAGCACCCTCGTCCCGATGCCGTGCCACGGTTCACGGATGCCACTTTCAGCCAATGCGGTCAGCAGATATTTTCTGGCCCGGTCGGCATGGAGGTGGTCCGGTCTTTCCTTGATAGAGATATCCAGTCGGTTCACGCCATCCGTGACATTGTGGGATACGTGGGTCTTGCCAATGAGATTACCGGCGAAAATCATTGCGCCGGTTACGGTGTCCGTGTCTGCACCCAGACCGATGAGACCGGCAGCCATTATGTCCCCGGAAAGGCCGTTCCGGGTATCTATCAACAGGTCCATGATTCGGGAAATACCATTGCATATATTAAATACAAGACTACTCGTAAGAGTTCAGTCTTCTGAAATTTTAGATTTTAGATTTTAGATTTATGTTACGAATATGCAACGCCGTCAATTCGTCGTATATCTACAATCTACAATCCCTAAATCGAAAATCGTCATACATCTACAATCGTTATCGCCCGTGATAATTCACCGCCAATAATTTAAGTACCTGCCCACCTTCCCGCGGTATGTTGCGATGTGACACCGCAACTATCACCGAATCCGAGGGATAATCTTGGACCCGAAAGAAACTCTGGAAACTCTCAACGAGATCATGGACGAGATGGACAAGGCATCCAGAATCATGCCCATCATAGTCGAGGGCTTGAAAGACCGCATGGCACTGAGAAGCCTCGGCATCAACGGCCACATCATTGTTCTCAACGACGGCGACACCATTCTGGGTACATGCGAAAAACTCGCAAGAGAGTGGAGCGCGGTGATAATCTTCACGGACTGGGACCAGAAGGGCGGTGAACTGGCCCATGCTCTGATGGATGCCATGAGGTCCATGGAAATCAGTTATGATTCAGAGTACCGGGCGAACATATCGGCACTGGTGAAAAAGGATGTCAAGGACGTGGAAGGGCTCCCGTCGCTGATGAGGCGCATGAGAATGCTTTCCGGCGGCGGAAGGGCTGTATTCTGATTTATGAAAGAGTGGTCCGAGAGATGTCCATGCGGAGATAATCCAATACAAAACTTTTTTAAGCCCAGCAAATTCTCGGTGATGGATGAAACATAACATACGGACCGGCGTCATAGGCGTGGGTTCAATGGGAAAGAACCATGCCAGGGTATATTCGGAAATGGATGTACTGGGCGGAATAGCAGATTCCATGGAATCCGTTGCAAAACCCCTTGCCGACAAGTTCGGCGTTGATTATTTTCCGGATTACTTGGACCTTCTGAAATCTGACATCGAAGCGGTGACAGTGGCGACTCCCACGAGCACTCATTTCAAGATTGCAATGGACGCCATAAAGGCCGGAAAGCACGTTCTTGTGGAGAAACCCATCTGTTTCAGCATCGGGGAGGCCGAGGAACTGGTCGTCACAGCCGAGAAGGAAGGGATAGTCCTTGCCGTCGGCCAGATAGAGCGCCACAATCCAGTTGTCAAATTTGCCAAGGATTCCCTGACAGAGGGTAGGTTCGGAGACGTTGTTTCGATTGCCGCCAGAAGGGTGAGCACCATGCCCGGTCGCATCCACGATGTGGGCGTGCTAATGGACCTGGGCATTCACGATATTGACGTAATAAGATACCTGGCCGGCAGCCCGGTGCGCAGCGTGTACGCTCTGGGCGGCAAGCGCCAGAATGACATATTCGAGGACCATGCCAATGTTCTGCTGGAATTCGAGAACGGGATAGAGGGATTCGTTGAGGTTAACTGGTTGACTCCCATGAAAGTGAGACGCATTTCCATAACCTGTCTCAAGAGTTTTGTGGAACTGGATTACATGAAACAGAGCGCGGACATTTCATCATCACAGGTATCCGAAACATACGATTCCGGCGACCTTTATCGCTTACCAATCGAGTTTGACATCAGGCACGTGAGCCTGAAGAAGCAGGAGCCCCTGAGGAACGAGCAGGAGGATTTCCTCGATTCCATTACAAATAACAGGACGCCGCTAATCAGCGGCAGGGACGGTACGGAAACCCTGAAGGTATGCCAGGCGGCGTTAAGATCCATCAATGAAGGCAAGAAGATAGTACTGGAACGGTGAGATTATGCCGGAGATACATGGTAACTCGAGTATAGGGAAAGGAACGTTCCTGGGTCAGAGCGTGGTCGTTGGCCACCCGGGCAAGCACGAGAAAGCGTTGCTCGTCGAGGGCAGGCTGAATGAAGTGAAAGGCGCTACCATTGGCAAAGATTGCGTCATTCGGGACGGCACCATAATTTACAGCCAAGCAATCGTCGGCGACAATGTTCAAACAGGCCACAATGCTCTAATTCGGGAAGACACCGTCATCGGAAACAGGTGCGTGATAGGCACGCTCACAATCATAGAGGACAACTGCAGAATCGGCGACCGCGTGTCCATCCAGAGCGCGGTTTACATACCGACAAACACGGTCATCGAGGACGATGTTTTTGTCGGGCCCAGGGTATGTTTCACCAATGACAAGTACATGGGCCGCGGCGATGTTAAGCTGCTAGGGGCACACGTCGAGACCGGTGCCAGAATAGGCGCAAATTCCACGATTCTGCCGGGCGTGAGGATAGGCAGGGATGCCCTTGTTGGCGCCGGCGCGGTGGTCACGAAGGATGTTGAACCATACACAATGGTCGCCGGGATACCTGCCAGGAAAGTCGGAATGATTCCCGAGGAACACAGGAGGCCGTGAAATGATACCCGCAGCGAAACCCCTTCTGGGTGAGGATGAAGCAAACGCCGTCGCCGAGGTAATTAAATCCGGAATGCTGGCCCAGGGAAAGAAAGTGGCGGAGTTCGAAGAGAAATTCGGCAAGTTCATCGGCGCCAAGCACACCATTGCAGTGGGCAACGGCACTCAGGCGCTTCATGTGGCCCTTCTGGCGGCAGGCGTGAAGAGGGGAAACGAGGTCATCACCACGGCATTCAGCTTCCTGGCCAGTGCAACAAGCATCGTCCATTGCGGCGCAAAACCCGTGTTCTGCGATATCGACCCGAAAACGTTCAACATGGACCCGGACGATGTGAGAAAGCTCATCACGCCGAAAACGAAAGCAATCATGCCGGTGCATCTGTTCGGACTTTCATCGGACGTGAAGGAGTTGCAAAAGATATGCGACGAGCATGACATCGCCCTTGTGGAGGATGCGTGCCAGTCCCACGGAGCCCAGGTAAACGGCCGAGGCGTCGGAACCTTCGGAATTACTTCGGCATTCAGTTTCTACCCCACCAAAAACATGACAACGGGCGAAGGGGGCGCGGTCACCACAATGGATAATGAGACAGCAGAATTATGCAAGCTCATCCGCAACCAGGGCCAGCTTTCAAGATACAATTGCGTCATGATCGGCTACAATTATCGCATGACGGATATCGGCGGCGCAATCGGCATAGAGCAGTTGAAGAAACTGCCCAAGTGGACCGAGACCAGGATTAAAAATGCAGCATACCTGGACAAAGAGCTGGGCAAGGCCGGCATCGCCGTCCCGTACGTGCCCAAGGGCTACAAGCATGTCTATCACCAGTACACGATTCGAGTGAAAAACCGCGATAACGTCCAGAAGAAACTCGCCGACATGGGCGTCGGTTCCGGCGTCTATTATCCCCAAGGCCTTCATGAACTGGGACCGCTGGCCAAGTACCGCACCCGCAAGCTACCGAAGGTCGAGAAGGCCTGCAAAGAGGTGCTGGCACTGCCGGTGCATCCCGCGCTCACAAAAGAGGATCTGGGGACGGTGGCGAAGTCGGTGGTCAAGGCCGTGGCGTGAACCGCGGAGGGGGGGGTTGGATTGATACCGGAGTCACGCAGACGATGACGGCCGTTTTCACGGATGCAATGCCGTCATCGTCCGTAACCGTCAGCGTGACTTCGTACAGGCCGAGCGCGGAATACGTGTGCTCCGCCATGATTCCCTGCGTGATATTCCCGTCCCCGAAGTCCCATTCGTAGGACACTATTTCACCGTCGATGTCGTATGAATCAGAGGCATCGAACACAAAAGATGGATTATTCTCGACAGCATCATCCAGGTATGATATTGGCACCGGAATTGTTTGGCTGTATCCATCCTGGGTGTTAAATTCCTTGAAGTAGGTCAGAGTGGTTTCGCCTGATGTGAATGTAAGCCATGTGGGATTCGCGCCCTTGTGTTCTGCAAGGTACACCAACTCAATCTCATAGGCCCTGTCGAGATATTTGTTCAATCCGATTGTGATGGAGTTCGGTGGTCCGGCAGTCCGCACGACATCGTAACTTTGGATGAGCGCCCCGTCCTCGTAGATTCGGATGCCTACAGTGTTGTCCTTCCGGCCCGCGATAGTGAGGGTTAAACCTACCTCTTGATAAATACTAATGACAGGAACAGGCGGTGATTGCACAACTTTGATATTAAGTGAGGTAAAGAAGAACATGCCACCCTCTGTCACATTGAAAATCGTGAGGTTCAGGGGATATATTCCCGGTTGTTCATAGACATGGGTCGGTCTTGCATCGTTGGTCCAGAAACCATCCCCGAATATCCATTCGTAACTTCCTGATTCGGATATCTCGTAATGATAGTATTCGTTGAGGTCGTATTGGATTACAGTGTTCTTCAGAACTTCGTATTGGCCGGAAAAGCAGTTGAATCTCGCACCAGTTACATTCCAGAGAATGTCCGCAAGCGGTTGTGTGTTTTGATTGCTTGGACTTAACATCAGATTTAATGTTTTGCTGCTCCTGAATGAAGTGAAAGTTACAGGAAGCCTAAACGATTGTGTGCAATTATCAACCCACGCGTGCAACTGATAATTCATCAAGGGGTCTTGGTTGAACATCAGCATGAAATCTTCCTGCAGATATGATGAAAGGTCAATGGATACCCCCTGCAGAACCATTGATTCCGAAGTCGCTGTTATTTCTTCCAGGAAGAGGTTCAAAGTACCCTCGACAATTTCTGTGGGAATCGCGATATTCACTGTTACAGGCTGAACGATGGCAATCTCGGGGAGATTATAGTAATGGCCATGCGGAATGAATGCGAACGCCCTGTATTGGGCGGTCTGTTCTTTGTATGGGAATACGAGTTCAATGCCCTGGTTGGGGCTTATCGTCAAATATTGCTGGTCTCTTTGCAGAAGTAATTCGGTGAAATTGAATCCTTCTACATCATCAATGAATGCCACGTAATTCGGTTTGACGAGTTCAATATCAAGGTCAAGACTGTCACTAATATCCAGGCCAATAAAATCAATGAAATGGGTTCCGGTTATCAGAAGTCGGATTGGTTCCCCATTATTGAGTTTCTCACTCAATGGTGTGATATCAACACAATCCAACACCCAGTTCATACGGGCAGGAAATAGTGCAAAATCAGACCACCTGCCATTTTCGTTCATTGTTTGCACGTGTATTGAACATTTGTAATAACGTGGGTCAAGCGGCACATCATATGGGAGCAAATCAATTGTCGCTTTGTGTGAGATTACAAGCTTCGCTTCATTGAAAAACAAAAATCTCGGAAAATAAACTGTCAGTGTTTCATTATGCTCGGCCTTTAATCGGTATCCATCATTCATTTCGTCAACAAGTTCGGAAACGTTGCTTCCGGTGCTGTCAATGCACGAAACCGGACCTTGTGGCTCAATTATTGTTTTAACTACGCCGTCCGGGGTGATGGCTAATTGAACGTTCGAATAATTATGATCTATGATGGCCAATTGAACATCGTCAAGATGTGTTCTTTCCAATGCGGGTTCAAATATCTGTAGTGAATATAAATCATTGATTGGTTGCAAATCGTTTTGCAACAGATAATAATCATCCACATCCAGTTGGTTTCTGTCCGGTTTGGTGGCAAGTGGCAGGATGTTGTTCTCTTCTTCGTAACTGTCACCATCCCACGTATAAACGAAAGGGCATCCACCCTGTGGTAATTTACAGACATTGTGAACAAGGATTCCTTCGGCAAAGTAATTGCTGTTGCTCTCGACCTCAATGTTGTAAGTCACGGTCTGTGCCGAAACCCTGGTGATGCTGGACACCAAAATGTTTCCTTCCAGAGATAACAATATATCGCCCTGCTGCAATTCATCCGCACGTTTGACGTCATTGCCGACATATATCAGATGATTGGCTGTGAGTCCCAGGCGGTCATTGATTAGCAGATATTCGTCAGTTATGGAGTGAACCAGCGTTCGATAAACGATATCAGGTTCCATGATGCCTCTGTACACATTATAGGACAGTACAGTATCTCCTTCTCTGATATCTTCAATGTTCACTTCTCCGTTCGGAGTGCTAATTTTGGTGCCGGGGACTAGACAGCCGCCGCCGCCACCACCACCGCCGCCGCCACTGCTAATTGGCTGGAGATTGAAGCACAGATACAGACCGGTTGCCGGCACGTAAACATTAGAGGCAATTGATGAATGATAACCTGTCGCAGAAGCTTGGAAATTGTGATAACCAACTGGTACATTATACATTGTATAGTAACCTGCGGAATTTGTAATGGCGGATATTGAATAACCACCACCAGAACTCAATATGGTCGGATTTGGATTTGGCTCATTTACTGGTGTATAGTAATAGTCCACAGTTGCGCCCGGAATGCCTTGACTATTCATAACACTTTGAACATAACCCGAAACAGTGCCATATGTCTGGGCAATATTGATTTGGAGACTATTGAGTGGACTCCAAGCACCATAGTTATTCGCATTATCCATCTCTGCACGAACCTTCCAGGTGTGGCTACCATGGCTAAGTGACACTGAATATATGTTTGTTGTCGGGTAATAATTAATTCCATCAACTTGTAATTGATATCTTGTGATTCCACTAAGGTCTGTAACTGTGTTCCACTGGAATGCAACCGATGTAGGGGATCCGGCGACTGTTAGGGTGCCGGTTGGCGTAGGGTTGCCGGGAGCGGGGGGGGCCGTCGCGTCGTACCCGTACCCCGCGTCCGCCCCGGCCGGCGCCGCCTCCACGTTCCCGGCATTGTCCGTGGCTATCGTGCGGAACTGGTAACATCCTTGAACATCATTATTATCTCCATACTTCCATGGAAAACTCCAGGACCATTCATCTGCGCCGTCGGTGTCCGTGCCGAAGAACGTCCAATCGTTGGGCCAGTCCGTCCCGGTGTTGGGCCTGTAACGGTAGTGCAGGCTTACTTCCTTCACCCCGCTGACAGCGTCGGAAGCGGTGGCGGTTATGGGGATGGGGGAGGTGGTGCGCCAGTAGGGGGCGGATTGTGAAACCTTACTGTCGGGAGGCGTATTGTCCACCGCTCCATTGTAAACGACCAGGGCGTAGTCTTGGTCTACTGCTCCATTGTTGTC
This sequence comes from Methanobacteriota archaeon, assembly GCA_013791785.1. GTDB lineage: Archaea > Thermoplasmatota > Thermoplasmata > SG8-5 > SG8-5 > UBA147. The sequence goes on along the minus strand of VMTD01000109.1, from coordinate 1,666 downwards.
GCAATCTGTCGTTATTAGATCCCCACTTACACGAATGGTGTATTTCCCAGGCACCAGGGAATTGGGTGGGATGTAAATGCACTCCACATTGTTAAGGAAGTCATGAGTACCACCCATGCTAGACCAGCCGCCACTGAAAACATTACCCCTGTAAACAGAACCGCCCGGAGTTGTGACTAAGAGGTTGAGGTCATTTACCAAAGCGGGATTTGCACCTAAAAGCGCGGCTGGGTCGGTCCACACAAGAGTTACTTTGAATGGTTGAGTGTTATCTGCGTAAACCAATTCGTATTCATGGTATTGCCCAATAGTTAATGCCCCAAGGACATTATCTTGGTCAACGACATAAAATAAATCAGAATGGTCAGCAAACGGGGTCAGGTACATCCTGCCCCAGCCCTCGTCTCGATTCGGGATGTCGCCCAGAGGTTTGGCCGAATTGATAAGCAAGGCTTTGATCATAGCGGGGGATGGATTCATTCCGTGATCTTCGTTTTGGTACCAATTATAAACCACAGCGGCACCACCGGCCACAATTGGTGTAGCCATGGAGGTTCCGGAAGCCCATTCATACCTGTTGTCAGCGGTGTATGTGCCGTATAAGCTGTTGATTGGGGCATTCGGTGAACGTGTAGACAATATATTCTCACCAGGAGCAACGATGTCTGGTTTAATGCGTCCATCTTGGGTCCATCCCCTGGAACTATGTACATCTAATGCATCAGGATTAAATGTGTTTTTTGGATTTGTATTACCAAACGACAAAGAGTCTGGCATGTAGTTCTCTGTTCCCCCAACAGTAATAACATTTTTCGCATTTCCCGGACTGCCTATGGTAGTCCAATTCGGCCCCTCATTGCCAGCTGCGACTATTGCTAGAATTTGCTGGTTCATGGGTACATTTGGATCCGCGTCACGTGTACGAGCATCATAGGCTTGGTCCCAATCAGAGTAATTACCACCCTCGTTATCTCCCCATGAATTAGAATGAATACGCACACCAGCCGCTTCCGCATCCCGGAGAATAATTCCAACATCCGAAGGGGGAATGCTGACAACAAATTTCTGGATATATAAATTTGCATCATACGCCAATCCCATCCCTGCATAGTAAGGGCCGAATCCATTATAAGTAACTCCAGTACCAGAAAAGCCATTGGCCGCGATCAGTCCTGCACAGTGCGTTCCATGACCAGTAACATCGTCCCAACCTCCACCAGCATATGACATTCCACCGATGATGCGATTGCCGAAATCGGGATGGCCTGCATCTCCAACAGTACCATTTCCAAGGCCAGAATCAGCTATGCCAATGGTTATTCCTTGCCCTGTACAACCAGTAACCTGGTTGAACCGGGAACCGAAGGGAGAGGTGCGATAGGGGGTGTCGTAATCTGCGTCATTATCGTCGACCCAGAGGCCGCCGCCAACTATCTGAATTGCCGCCTCATCCATCGGGTGCCCTTTAGGGATAGGGAAAATATAATCAACATATGGGTTTGTAGCAACCTCATTTATCAACGTAGATGATTGAAGAGTGCCTTGAAACAGATAATCTCCGTCAAGAGTGAATCCTTCCGATTTGATTGTGTGAAACTTCAAACGAACTTGTTCTATAGCTGCATCTGGAATTTCTGGGCCATACATTATGATTTTCACATCTGTT
>VMTD01000048.1 GCA_013791785.1 Methanobacteriota archaeon | reverse complement strand
GGAGTTCAATAACTTCATCAGATGATAAAATGGCATCTGATTTTATACCTTCTTTCTCATATACTTCAATAGATTTCATAATTGTGTTTACGTCCATATCAGTTAATTTTCGAAATGCTCTGGTGGCAGAGCCGATATTCTGCAATTCTGTTTTATCTTTATTAAATTGGATATTAAGGGATAATCCCTTCGCGAGTTTTGCATTAAATGGCAAGGGGCGTTCAAGAACTCTAGACGTAATGGGATTTCCAAAAACCATGACATCGTCATCATCTGGCTTACCATTCGCAATATACTCTTTTATATGGGGATTTTTGTATTTTGCAATCAATTTTTTATCCTTTACAACTTCGGATGTGTCCCTTATCATTTCTACAACATAATAAGCAGTAATATACTTGATTCCTCGAATGTTTTTGTGAAAGAAAATGTAATCGCCTGGCTTGATGTCCTTTTTTAGTTGTATCGCTCTTATGTTATTATCACCATATGTGAATTCATTCAACATTGGATCCTCATGATTATAAAGGTCCACATAAGAAATTAATAAATTCAATTTTTTCCCTCCACAATCTCAATCTCCTCCTCCGTCAGCCCGTACAATTTGTAAACAATCTTATCAATCAAACCATCAGTATCCAGAATAGTTTTCATCAACGGAGCCAACTTCTCCATCGAAGAATCAAATTCCTCCTTTATCTTCTCAATATGCTCCCGCCTGGAAATATCCTTTTCAATGTTCTTATTGTTCTTTTCCAGAGCCTTCTTGAAAACATCCCAGTTATCTTCATAATAGCCTTTCAGCTTGGTTTTCAGTTCCAAATCATCCAGGCTTACGCTAATATACCCTTCCAGCCAGTCAAGGAATCCTTTTATTTCCTTCTGCTTCTCCTTGTTCATCTCGTTCATTCTCTCGGCGAGGAAGGCTAGGATGTCATGCACCACATCGGATTTTTCCTTCTCGGTGATGAATTTTCCATCCTTGTCTTTCGGAAGGCAATCTTCAATGAAATCCAGTATTGCCTTGTTTCCTGATTTGATGTATTCCTGATAAAAGGCCTCGCCCTTGCTAGTAAGGTCTTTTCTGGCAGGTTCGGGGGTGGTGAAGTTGATGCGGCGAATTGGGATTCTATTTATCTCATAGTTATTAATATTATTATTCACACTAGTCACTTTAAATCTCCATTCAGGTACGGTTGAGTTGAAATGCGCTAATAAATAATGCAAATCATATGGTTTATCAATGAAAAAATAATTTGTCGAATGAGCGAGAAAACAATTAGGAGAGATAATACTTGCAGTGATTCTTCTTTTACGATTTTTTCCTTTAATACCCTGTGTAGCCACACGATATTTTTTATAATGTTGTAATTTAGGTTTATCTCCCCTGGACACTAGTAAATTTTCATAATCAATAGTTCTTGATACTTTATCTTTAGAGTTTATATCATCATCAGTAAAATATTTATGAACGTGTTTTCCACAAATTAATAAATAATCTGATTTAACATCAATAAAGTCTCGATCACTCGCAACATTTATTTCGCCTTGATTTGAGTGGGTAATCTCCCCTATGGTAGTTAAAAACGATACGTTATGTAATTTAGTCAGTAATTTCCATTCAAAGGATTTCACTAGGGGAATTGACATAGTTTCTTTATCTATATTTATTAAATCTTGAAGGCTTATGGAATAAGTTGGTGAATCAGGTAATAATTTTCTACCATTGTGCACTCTCAAATCAAATTGGTTTGTTGGGGTTCCTTTATGAGAAACAAAAATAAAGACTGGTATTTCTGCATCGGCAAATACTCTCTCGTTCATAGAATCGTTTGGAAACGCTTCAGCTTTAATTATAGAACCAGTTTCAAAGAAATATCTTCGCAATTTCCCAAGAGATAAATCTGCTATTATGTTTAATGGAATTATGTAACTCAAATTACCGTTATTTCTTGTTAATGAATATGAATAGCCAACAAACAATGTGGATATATTGATTTTACCACTTACAAATTGATTAAAATTATCTAAACTTCTAAAATACTGTACATCAGTAATTCCATATTTTTCATCCCTTTTCTCTTCAAGTACATTATATGGCGGATTCCCAATCACCGCATCAAACCCGGGATTTTCCTTTGCTTGGCCGCCCTCAAAGAATACCTCCGGAAATTCAAGTTCCCAGTGGAAGAACGTCTTTTCCTGGCTGATTTCCTGGGCCTGTTTTATGTCTGCACTGGCATAGATGTCTTTACAGTCATAGACATAACCCGAAAGGGCAGCATAACGCCTCTCGTCAATCTCATTGCCAAAATATATGGATGTGAAAACATCGGCCAGTGTCTTGATACCGGTATATGATTTTGACTCTTTGAGTTCTGCAAATAATTTCTCCTTGTTTTTAACATTCTCAAGTGTGTCGTCATTAATTGCAGAGATTTCATTGGTCGCTTCGATAATCTTTTTAACGAAAGCCTTTGGCCTAGCAATATCTAACCTTGTGCCTGCTTTTGTTTTTCCCCTTTTCCATGCATCAGGGTGGAATGCCAATTTTCCTAGGTCTGCACCGATTAGGCTATTCCCATGCTTCAAACGGTGGTCAAGGAAACTCAGTGGTTTATCCTTACTTATAGTCGTGAGCCAAAGTGATAATTTTGCCAGTTCCACTGCCATTTCATTCAGGTCAACCCCATAGATGCAGTGTGAGACTACTTCTCTCTTAGCCCAATGGGGATTGTATTCCTCAATTGGTTCCAGAAGTCCGGCTTCTATGTCCAAATCCACGGCATCCATTAATTTGGTGGCTAGGAACTCTGTGGCTCCAACAAGAAAATGACCGCTGCCCATTGCAGGGTCTAAAACATTGATTGATAGTGTGGCCATTACATAGCTGGCATTGTTCTTTTCGGCTTCTTTCCATTTCTCTTCGACAACGGGGCCAACAGTATTTTCAACAATGTATTCAACTATGTAATCTGGCGTGTAATACGAACCTGTGGCCTTTCTCTCGCCATTGTCGGTGGCCAGATAAACATCTCCAGCTTTTACTCTTTCAAACTCGTTGAAGTCGGTATTAAAATCGGCCTGTTTCTTTTTACCCTTGTTATGTTCTTCCAGAGCCACCCAGACCTTGGATTTCCCTCCACTAGCAACTAAATCTTTATCAGTTATTTTCAATTTGAATTCTAAGAGACCTTCATATATGCTACCCAGATGTCGAATATCAAGGGACGAATAATCGATCATTCCCTTCTTTTCAGAATCCAATGAAAGCAATGAAATTGATTTTTTTATGTGCTCGTCACTGATTTCCCATTCTTCCAGATTCGGATTCTTCTCGGGACTGAAAAGACCCCCGTTGTAAGGTGGTATGTAAAGGTCTTTTGGCTTTATCCCGAATGCTTCACTTCCTTTGTTAATCAAGATAAATAAGTATCTAAGACTGTACCATAAACGCACTAATTCTTCTTTATCATTTTCAATAATTCCTTTCTGAATTCTGTGAAGGCTATTTTTATTTAGATATTCTGGGTTATTGGTATCCAGTAGTCCCTTTCCCTCAGCATATAAAAGGAACAATATCCTGTAAAGCAACCTCATTGTACTTTGCTGAACACTAGTTAGATGTTCTGGATTATTCTTGTCAAGTTTATTTTCTGAATTTTCTAGAAATCCATCTGCAAGTATTTTCATTGCCTGGTAAACCTTGTCCTTCAGATCATCACCCAGTGCTTTTGCAAAATCAACCGAGCCCTTGAAAATCCTTTCAAGGAAAATATCTTCATTTTCTGGCTTGATGAAAGCCTCCCTGCGGAAGAAATAATAGAAATATTTGAAAGCGTCTTTATCATTTTTATCAAGTATCTGGACAAGGTCAATTTCATAGAAAATATCCATGTACTTTCCATGCTTGAATATCCGCCATTTGTGGCCGTTTGAAAGAACGCCCCATGGCTTTTCTGTCTTAGCAAGATAATTGAAAATCTGGTGGCTGGGGTCGCCCAATCGTACTTTCTTGCTGGATTCTCTTTTGTCAAGCCTAACATCCCATTTCTTAACCTCGCAAATCGACATGCATTCTTTGGAAATCGTATTGTTTTCAGAGTATGCTCGGTTCATGCTTTCTTTATCTGGATAAAAGGCATAATCTGGAAACTCCTGGCCCTCGGTTTTGGCCTGTGGAATGAAATCAATGTTCAGTGCTCCAAAAACCTTCTCAAAGAAATTTGTAGATAGCTGGGCTTCGCTGAAATTCTTAACATTTGGCTTGGCACTTTCATAAAGCTCTTTAATTTCATCAAAGGCCGCTTCATGTTCATCCAGCTTCCATTCCGATATTTTCTGGATGAAATTCTCTAGGTAATGGTTCGAAAATAGATTCTTGTTGTTGACACCTAGGATTGCCATTTTCTTTTCCCTCACCCAGAATAGGGGTCAAGGATATTAAGATTGGCGAGAAATGCATAACCCCTCGAACAGACGAGAATATGGGGTTCCACCTCGCCCATGCCCCGCGCCTGGTCCCAGCCTTCTCAGTTCTGTAGCAGGTTCCGCCCAACACCCTCTATCAGCCCAGGGAACCGGGTTGAAATATCCCTCTGGCGCGCCTCCGCTCCCAATCCGTCAGCCAGTCCGGGTGCCGTTGTCACCCCGCCCTTACAGGCGAGGCTTCACAGTTGAAGGTTACAAAATGCATCATTTGTTTGGTAGAATATCACTTGATGCCAGAATGTTTGAAAAACCCCGCCCTCACAGGCGGAGCATGCTGGTTGCCAAATGACGTGCTGGTTTGTATGCCGAGGCATGGGTATGTTGTGGACCATCTCCCCTGAACCAGCCCTGGGGGTGGTTGGCCGATGTGGGGCGAATCAGCGACGGTTGTTGAATGCAATTCTCGTCGATTGTAGATTTTAGATTTACGACGTGCGGTGAATGCAGCTGGCAACGTTTGAAAACGGCGCATTCGCCAATG
>VMTD01000126.1 GCA_013791785.1 Methanobacteriota archaeon | reverse complement strand
GTGATAGACCGCCATGCGCCGTCCAATCTATTGCGCATGTAATCAAAGCTAATTGGCTTTGATAAATCAGGTGCATGGCCCCTGGGTAAACTTCCAGCCCTGGCAACAAACGCCAGCTCCTTTAGGGGCTGGTAGTTTACATTCGTAGCGTTTAAATACTATTTAAGCATATACAAGAGATACTCTTATAATATGGGGGGCAAAAAGCATGTCCGAAAAACCGAAAACCAAGACAGAAAAACCGAAGGCCAAGGCAGTACCGAAGGCCAAGGCAAAACCAAAGGCCAAGGCAGTATCGAAAGCCAAGGTTGAACCGAACTCTAAGGTAGAACCGAAAGCCAAGGCTGAAAAGCAGAAAATCAGCATTGAGAACATAGTTGCATCGACCACTCTTGCAGAGAAGCTTGACCTCAACCAAGTTGCGCTTGCCCTCGACGGTGCAGAGTACGAGCCGGAACAATTTCCCGGTCTTGTGTACCGATTGAAGGAAGAGAGAACCGCCATACTGCTCTTCAGGAGCGAAAAAGCCAACTGCACTGGGGCCAAGACAATCGAGAGCGTCAAGAAGACCATCAAGACTGTCAGCAAAAAGCTGGAAATGGCCGGATTATCGGTCATCAAGGACCCAATAATCACTGTCCAGAATATCGTCGCCGTCTATGACCTCAAGAACGACCTGAACCTGAATGCCATTGCAATCACCCTCGGACTGGAGCGTGTGGAATACGAACCCGAGCAATTCCCCGGTCTGGTGTACAGGGTCGCCGATCCAAAGGTAGTCATGCTGTTATTCGGTTCCGGAAAGGTAGTCTGCACCGGCGCAAAGAAGGTCGATGACATCGAGACAGGTGTCGAAACCCTCAAGAAGGAACTCCGGGCCGCCGGACTTCTTCATTAATCAATTTCCGCAGGAATAAAATGAAACGGGAACTCGCAGTACTGATAGCGTTCTGCATACTGCTGGGGACAGGTATTGCAACAGATGTTGTTCAGCCTGGGCCCCCACCCATGGGCGAGACCAGGGGGATTGATCCCGGACTTCCCTGGACCGATAACATAACCACAGACATCACCTGGGACACTTCCTACCCTTACATATGGGTGAAAAAAAACATCTGGGTAGCGGCAGGTGCCGTTTTGACCATAACGGAAGGCGCCACTGTAAAATTCAATCCGGGTACGGGTTTGTATGTGAACGGCGGGATAATCGCAAATGGCGCACCTTTCAAGAATGTCACTTTCATGCCGTACACGAATACTCCTGCCACGAGTGACTGGCACGGCATACAGTTGGAAAACAGCACCGTTCCGAGCATTTTCAACCATGCTTCGGTGAAATTTTCCGAGAGCGGAATCATGTGCTGGGGCTCGGAGGCCACCATAACCAATTCTTCCATCGAGTACACGTATTTCCATGGAATCCTGGCCGGTGAGGGCAGTACCATGCTGATAAAGAACAATTACATAAATTTCACAACCTGGTCCGGTATTATCACGGACAACCGTTCCAATGCGGTTGTTGTCAATAACAACATCAGGTCAAGCTATTACGGAGTGGTCTGTTATGATACCGCCGAAATTCAAAACAATCTCATACGATTATGCATTTTGGGCATTCTTGCCTGGGGCGATGCGAACATCACCTTCAATCAGGTAAGGGATTGCATGGACGGGATTCACGGCTTCTACGCATCTCCAAGGGTTGAAAACAATCTCATTGTTAGTTGTGACGGCAACGGCACGCGGTTCATACATTCCAATGCCATCTTGAACAACAATACCCTGGTTTATAACAATGTCGGCATGGATATTGATTATGAATCCAAAAATCTTCTCGATACCATGCAGAACAATCTGGTCAACGGCATAGACATCAGGGATTGTTTCTTCGTGGGCAAAAAGGACATGGTCATTGACGGTCTTTTCATAGATTCAGGCTGGTCCAAGGGGTATTATGGCAGTCTCACCGCCCAGGGGTCTGTCACACTGTATGATTGTAAGAACATCACAATACAGAACAGCACGATAATCCACACCCGAAGTGCCGTATTCGCCACCAATTCAACCTTCAAAATTTACAATACACGATTTGAAAACTCGACAAGGTCCCAGGTGTATCTGGAGGCCAATGCCACCGGTGCGAGCTTCAACCGCTCCGTGGACCCAACTGCGGTCATCATCGGCGGTGATAATTGCCTTTTCCAGACCTTCGATAATTTCCGTGTGACCGTCGAAGACTATTACGGTGAGCCCATCCTCGGTGCAAGGGTGATTGTGAGAGAGAATCAGCTGGTTCTCCATGACCTCACCACAAACCTGAGTGGCATCACTCCAATTCTTGTAGTCAAGGATCGAACAGTGTCTGATTCCGGGGTAATCTCATCTCCGCTCAATGTAGAGGTATTGATTGATGGATACAATTTCGAGCCGAACCCCATAACCGGAATATACGTCAACCAGACAAGAGAAATATCATTCACGGACCTTGGGGACATATTTCCGCCGACAATTCAGAACGTAAGCGTGGCCGACGGCGACCGTACTTTCCCCTTGAACGGTACCATCCGCATCCGATTCAACGAACCGATGAACAGAACCTCGGTGGAGAACGCATTTTCCATCACCGGCAACGTGACCGGAACATTCTCCTGGGACGGTTTCAACGTCACTTTCACACCGGACAGTCTGGATTATGGTGCCTACTATACAGTAATCATATCCACGGCCGCAGCAGATGAGTGGGGCAACAATATTGATTCCCCGATATCATTTTCTTTCACCACCGTCCAGGCACCGGGGACGAGCAGCAACACAATATGGATTGTTCTTGTGGTGATATTCCTCATTGGCGGGGTGGCCGGCATTTTCATATTAAAGAAGCTGAAATAATTTTTGATTTAGGGATTGGCGATTGTAGATTGACGATTGTAGATTGTAGATTGTAGATTTACGACGGATTGACGGCGTTGCATATTCGTAAGAGGTCACTGATGTGAAGCCTCTTACAACGGTAAGTGGTCCGTATCCCCAAGTTCTC
>VMTD01000083.1 GCA_013791785.1 Methanobacteriota archaeon | reverse complement strand
TCCTAACCGTTTCACACTGAATGACGATTATTCATTGATTGAGACTTGTCACTCAGTTTATTTCACATTTGCCAGCAACAGATAGGGGCCCGGGGAGCCCTTTAACTAAACAATCTTCGCCTTCTGACATTTGCTTTGAAATATTTTTCATCGCCTTGAGGTCATCTAGCAGTATGGCCGAACGGGCGATATATCGCCTTTCATCCGCAGACCTCAAGGTCGCGGCATCCAGGCGAAGCATGTTTAGTGATTTGAAATGAGTGACTTGCACGAAATCGCGGCTTATTTAATCGCAACAAAAATCAGCCGTTCGGCGTTTTTCTTTGCCTCTTCCCTGTCGTCGAAAGAGCCGAAGCACATGATCTTGCCGAACCTTGCACCCAGTATCAACCGTTTCAGCTCATGATAATTGAACATCCTCAGCAGGTGGACTTCATTTACATGCTCGGTCCTGTTCCCGATTATTATCGTGTCGTCCTCCTGGTGTCTGAAAATGCATTTCACACGGTCCTCTACGCTGTGTGTCGATTTCCTCTTGATCTTTATTCCATCAGCCTCGATTTGCTTTTCGATGACCTTCTTGAAATCTTCATAAATGTCAAGGAAGTTCTGGACATCCAGTATAAGCATTCCTCCGTCCTTCAATGCCTTGAAGAAACATCCCAGGGCGCGCGATGCGTCCTCGTCCGTCATCATGTAATTGAATGCGGAATTTATCGTCATCACTGCGTCGAACTCGTTCTTAAATGTAAGTTCCCGCATGTCATGATTCGTGAAGACGACCTTCATCCCTTTCCTCTTCGCCTTCTCCTTGGCAATCCCCAGCATGTCCGGGCTCAGGTCATTGGCGACAACCGAATATCCCTTCTCAAGCAGGGGGAAGACATGCCTTCCAGTGCCACAAGTGGCATCGAGAATCATAGTATCCTTTCCCAGGCCATAAGTCTCGAACGCCCATTCAAAGAAGCCCATCTCCCTCTGAGTTAGCTCATCACTGCCCATCATATCATAATATTTCGCCCACTGCGCGTACCGTTCTGCCATGAACGGTATTCATACCTTCAAGGATATATGTTTTACAGTCGCCGACCGTTGGGTGGATGGCGCAAGGTATTTATCTGGCCTTGTGCATTGCTCAGAGAGGAAACAACCGCATGCCAGCCATAAAGTTCAGGGCCATGAAATCGACAGACATCAAGGCATCTTTCAAACTGATTCTGAAGGTAGCGAACGAATTTTTGTTCCCGACGTATCCTGAGGAAGGCCGGATAGAGTTCAAGGCCAGGTTGGGCCAGATTAAGTCCAAACTTGCAGACGAGAAATATATCTCATATGTTGCAGAAGATGCCGGCAAAATAATCGGGATCGTTCAGGGCAGTGTCAGGAATGGCCATGCCTCGCTCGGCCTGTTGTTCGTCGACAAAAGATACCATCGGAAGGGGGTCGGAACCGCCTTGATGGGAAAGGCCGAGAGTCAGTTCATGAGGGAGGTTGATGCTGTAAAGCTGTACTCCTCTATCCATGCACTCGAATTCTATCAAACATTGGGGTATGTTAAAACGACTGGGCTTCGGTCGAAAGGTGGGATGATGTGTTATCCGATGAGGAAAAGGCTCTGTTGATGCGAACTCTTCTATCCAGGAGAATATCGCAAGTTATTTATCTGGCGTTCCACATCACCCAGCAAACATAATCCTGGCTACGCAGAATGTGAGCGATTCGGATAGGGCAGGGAGCATTAATGAATCGTTGGGATGAAGAATACAAAACTGGCGCCCATTGGGAAACGGATAGGCCATCATCGCATATGAATTGCCTAAAGAAATATTTATTTCCCCATTGTCTGATTCTGGATGCAGGCTGCGGCAGCGGGAAAGATGTTATCTTCCTTTCCAAGCAAGGATATGTTGCATTCGGAATTGATATTTCAAAAGAAGCCATTAAAAAAGCTAAGGAAAAAATTAACAGAGAACGACTCAATATCACACTTGATGTGGGTAGGCTAGAATCTTTACCATACAAAGATGGTTTCTTTGATATTGTTTATTCGGGATATGTTCTCCATCATACAAATATATCTAGTTCAATCCCTGAGATTTCCCGCGTTCTGAAAACAAATGGAATTTTCTATTGCGTCATGTTTGAGGATATCAAATATCAGGCCGCATCCAAGTTTGACGAATCAATCGATAGGCAAGCGTTGTTTGAGTTATTGGAGAAAAATTTTACTTTCATCGAAAAGCCAGTGTTCGATTCCTACGATGAAGAAGACCAGCATGGGAAACATTCTCACAAGAGAATTCGGGTTGTGTGTAAAAAGGTGGAACCAGAATAATTAAAATCATAAACTCTAGCCTCACAACTAGGAGGGCAGCAGCGGTCAAAAGTTTTATAACGAACTCTCTCCATTACTCAGATGGTAATTTTATGAAATCGAAGACCGGGGAGAAGTCAAAATCATATACTTTCGAGATAACAATCCGGCCCATGCGCAAATCCGATTTGCCTTTTGTCCATAAAGGGGTATGTGAGACGAATTGGCAGGATATACCGCCTACGTTGAGAAAAGATGCAAAACGGGACGAATGCGACAAGCGGATCATCGAGGAATTCGATGCATTTTTGAAAACAAGAAGGTACAGATTTAAAGTCTATGTAGCTGTTCAGAACAAGATACCGGTCGGATTCATTTCGATAGGCGAATTAAAGAACCATGCCACAGGGTTACCGGGCGGGTCATTACTGGATTTCTGGGTCGAGCCCGAATGCAGAAGGCATGGCATCGGAACCAGGCTCTTCGATCATGCCGCTGAAAAATTGCTGGAGCAGGGTTATACGCATTGGGGTGTGATGGTCTCGCCGTCGAACAAGGCATCACTGCACGTGCTTGAGAAACGAGGTTTCTCGCCAGGATATCTCAGCATGTACAAGGAATTGGAATGAATGTACAATAGGGGGTAAACCCAATCATGCCCCACCTGTGAGAGTGGGGATGTCAAAACCTCACCCTTTTTTTCAAATTATCTGGTTCGCACTAACCAGAAAATAAAAAAAAGGGGGGAGGTAATCGTGATCTGTGAATGGAAAATAGGGGGGTCCCATCCCAGTTAGGTGCATGTGCATCCATCTTGCCGTTTCCGGCATCCCTGTTTTCCCTTACTTTTGAATGAGGTCCCTTTCCAGGGCCTCGGCGTTTGCTATGGCCAATTCCGCATCCTGCATTTTCTTCAGCTTTTCCGGTACCAATTCCATACGGGCATAGACCATGTCCCTGATCGCCGTGCGGATTGCTTCGGACCGGGACGGGAAGTCGGCGGCCCTTACCAGAAAGTCAATCGCCCTCAGGTGCTTTTTCGGGATGCGTATTGTGACTTTCTCGCTGTCGGTTTCCATTTTTTTTCTACCTCATGTGTACGTCGTTTAGACCTCTTTTGTCCGACATAGGTATATTACGGTTATTGTATATAAAGGTTGAGGTATTAATATATTAACAAAATTTTTAAATGCTGGCTAAGCGGAAAAATTGGAAATAACTCCGAATTCATCCGTGCGGGGCGCTTCATCGAAACGGCGCCTGCAATGACTCTTCGGAGCAAACCGAAGAAGAAAAGTGTAAAGAAAAAGAAGTAACTGGATTGCCAGTTACTTCTTATTTTCGTTTATTGCTGTGTGTTTTCTACCGGTGGTTCCTGTGATGGTTCCTCTTCGACCAGCGGTTTCGGCCCCTTCGACCGAAGTGCCAATGCGACTCCAGCAATGACGCTCACGATGACCAGTATTATGAGGATGAACAGCCAGGTATTGTTCGGTCCCTGGTCGTCATCACCCAGATCCTGCGGGGTCGTTGGGTCCGGGTCGAGCACCAGGCCAGTCGTGGAATCGTCCGCGGTGTAGCCGGGGTTCCAGGCATCGGGGAGGCCGTCGTTATCTGCGTCAACAGAGGCTGCTGGGTCGGTGGGGAATGCATCCTCGGTGTCAGGAACGCCGTCACCATCCGTGTCTGTAACTACGGCTGCTGAATTTACCGTCAGATTGAAGCCCATTGTATCATTCCCGCCGTTGCCGTCACTGAGGATTACATTGATTCCGATGATTCCGGCAACAGTTGGTGTACCGCTGAGATATCCATCTTGGCTTATGGTAAGCCAACTGCCACCCCACCAGATAATTGACCATGACAAATCATCAAGGTCCGCATCTGTCCCGGTCAAGTTGAAAAAGTAGGGGATGCCAACAGTCGCGTTGGGCAGAGCCGTTGTGGTGATTACCGGCGCATGGTTCGCGGCTGGCGCAGCGCTGACGGTTATGGTGAAGTTGGTGTAGTCCAGACCGCCCATGCCGTCGTTCACGGATACGTTCACCCAGAACGTTCCGGCGGCCGTCGGCGTACCGGAAAGAACGCCGGTGGTTCCGACGATGCTGAGCCAGGATGCATTTGTCTGGAGCGACCACGTCAGGGTGTCACTGTCCGCGTCGGTTGCAGAGTAATCAACTGAATACAGTGTCCCGACTGTGGCCGTGAGAATGGCAGTTGTGGTTATCACCGGTGCGTGGTTGTTGTTCACAACAGTCAGCGTGAACATCGTGAAATCGCTGCCACCGTGGCCGTCGGATACGGAAACATTCACCGAGAATGTGCCCTCGTGGACCAGTAGCGGAGTTCCTGACAGCACGCCGGTAGCGGGATTAATGCCAAGCCATGATGCGTCCGTGTCCAGGGCCCAGGTCAGTGTGTCGCCGTCCGGGTCGTTGGCATTGTAATCAACCGAATAGGGCGTGCCGACAATGGCGTTCTCCTCGTTGGGGGTGGAGATGGTCGGAGGAACGTTCGGATTGTTTGTTGTGAGCGTGAAATTAGTCCAATCGGTCCCGCCGTTTCCGTCGCTCACCGATACGTTCACCCAGTATGTCCCTGCGTCAGGGTCTCCGGGCGTCCCGCTCAGGACGCCGGTCGTGTTGTTGATGCTCAGCCATGTGGCATTGGTGGAGAGGGCCCAATCGAGAATGTCCGATTCCGGGTCGGTGGCATTGTAATCAACCGAATAGAGGGCACCCAGCGTAGCCGACGTCACGTTGGCGGTTGTTATGGCAGGGGCGTCGTTAACGCCCTGAACTGTCACCTGCACATAAGAGATGTTGAGGCCTCCTTTGTCATCGATAATTGTGAAGGTGAAATTGTCCAAAATGCTCTCGCCAACCTGCAGCGCTTCAAAGACAGCTACTCCCCTGGGGTCGTAGGTGAATGAGCCATTGAAATAAAATTCGGCTGTTGCACCTTGATCTGTCAACCACTGGCAAAAACTGGTCCATACTAAAAGTGGGTCGCCATCCGGGTCATCGCAGTTCTGCATCAATCCCGGAGCCGTCGCTACATAAAGCAGTGTGTCCTCGTTGGTAGTCGTATAATACGGATTCGCCTCTGGCTTACCGTTCACAGGCGCGGTTATCGAACAGAAGTTCGGATACGTGCCTGGGTCGCCAACAGTGTTTTCGACTGTGGCGTTCCACGTAATCGTCGGTGCGAAATCAATCACCCACACTGAAACACCCAGCAACAGGCTCTCGCCGGACTGCAGTGCTTCGCAGGTCCAGTTTACATAACGCCCTTCGACAGTTGGTTCGTCGCCAAACCAGCTAGTGTAGTTGCATTCCGTGGGCAGGATTAGGTTGACATCCATCCCGATGGTTGCATCGGGGCCGTGATTGACAATGGTGACGCCGAAGTTGAACATTGTGTCCACGTTTATCCATGGGTATGGGTCATAGCTCAGCGTGATTTCCAAATCCGCCTGTGCCAGTGCCTTCAGAATGGGGTAGTCGTTGTTCTCCCAAACGCCCCAGACATTGGCGAAGTCCCAGTTCGTGAACGTGGTCTGCTGCATCATCTCGGTTGTGGTTTTGACAGTACCGCCAAAGCTTGCAGCCTGTTGTGATGAATTCATATCCCAGAAGCAATCGTAAAATGCAGACCCTCCCGAGCTAAGCCCTACAAGGCCGCCTTCTGATCCACTGGTATCCACATACCCTATGCTGTAACAGTTCTTGATTTGATTGAGAACATTGTATTGGTAGCTGCCAATCAGTCCGCCTACACAACTGTTCCCGCTCACATTTCCTCTGCTGTATGAATTCTCAATCGTACCTTGGGAGTAGCCTGCAAGGCCTCCCGCATTATTCCAGTTTGTCTGGACGCTCCCCAAAGCTGTGGAGTTGTCGATTGACCCTATCGCATCAAGTGAACCTATCAGGCCTCCTGCGTTACCTCCATCGTTTTGAACGGAAACGGTTGCAATGCAATGTGAAATGGAGGACATTGCAAAGCCTGCCAGACCTCCTGTGTTCATCCCCGAGCCGGAAACGTTTCCGCTGGCTTTGCAGCGGGTCACAGGGCCCTCGACCCAACCTACCAGACCGCCCACATGATTGGTTCCGGTGACATCCACAGATGCGGATGAATCACTGATGCTGCCGCCTTCCAGGGTGCCTACAATCCCACCGATGGAGATAAGGCCAGTGATGGTTCCCTCCGCATGGCAGTTTATAATATCTCCTATTGAATAGGCAACAAGACCTCCACAGTTATCACTAACGTCCATGTTGATTCCAGTAAGTTTCACATCGCGCAATACCCCCGTAACCGCAGTCATGGAGAACAGACCTGATTGTCCATAGTTAGAGTTGATGAATAAATTGCTGATTGTGTGGTTATTGCCGAAGAACGTGCCAGAAAATTGGCCAAAGGTCGCAATTGGGTAGAATCCCTCGCCTGAAGATATGCTGGTTCCCCACATCTGGCTCGGCTCGGTTATGTCGGAAAGGTCTATGTCATTTTCGAGCGTGTAATCCGTGTTCACATTGAGGTGCATCATCTGAAGTTGGTGACTGTTGGTTATTTCCTCTGACCATTCCATCCTCAGGAACGGGCGCGTGGAGCCGTCCACCATCCACCAGGTTGTGCCGAAGTCCCAGGCCGCGGAGTATGTCGCCTGTGTCAATAACGCCGCAGTTGTTTGCGGGTCTCCATAATTGTTGCCTGTATTATCATAGCCAGATGTATCCTGGTCTTGATATGAATTTGCCGTCGAGCCAGTACTCATATAGCCGACGAAACCGTCCGAGTTTGTTGTTCCAGTAACTTCTCCGGTGCTGTAGCTGCTGTGAATCTCATAGTCATTCCAACCCACAAAGCCACCAACCATGTCGATTCCCTCAGCATTACCTGTGCTGTAGCAGTTCCTTATTGTGGCATAATTGAAGCCGGAGAAACCGCCAACGATTGCGTTGCCATTCACATTGGAATTGCTGGTGCAATTGGATACGAAAGCTCCTGAATTGTCTGTCATACCAGCAAATCCGCCCACATAATCATGGCCATTGACATTTCCAGCACTCTGGGAAAAATAGATGGAGCCGCTGGATTCCCCAACAAGCCCGCCTATCCGATCGAAACCGGCAACGTTTCCGACTGTCTCTGAATGCCATACTTGCCCCTGAATAGAAATCCAACCAACGAGTTCGCCTACAGAATTCTGAATTCCTGAGACCGTACCAGTTACTGAACAATTGCCAATCTTTCCCTGGCTACTCCCAGCAACACCGCCCACATAGGAGTTGCCGGTGATTGTCACAGTCATACCTGTATTGTTGACCTGCCCTGTGAGGCCCAGGTTGGCAAATAGGCCAATATTGTCCTCTCCAGGCCTGTTGATGGTGAGATGGTATATCACATAACCATCGCCGTCAAAAATTCCCGTAAATGGGTTAGAACCGTTCCCTATCGGGTCGAACCCCAGACCGCCGTTCCATGTGGCTGTTTCGCTGGCATCAATGTCATTCATCAGCTCGTAATTACCGGATAAATTATTCTGCATATCCCGCAGGTCGTAAACATCCCATATCTTGGTGTGCACGAGCGTCATGTAGGTCTCGAAGACCATGTCTACGCCCGGAATCGGCGCCCAGTTGAAATTATCCGTGGCGCTCCAAGCTTCTCCGTTCGGATATGAGCCGCCGGAATCATGCCTCCAGGCCCAATTGTAATCATCCGCTGATGTGCAGATGTAATAGGTCGTGCCAGCATTCAGAATGACCTGGCCATCGAACACAACATCAACCCATTGGCCAGTAGTGCCGATTGAAGTGCCCGGAATAGCCACATTGTTGGAAATTTGTGTATTGTTGTCGCAAAGGAAAACATAGAGATTTGAAGTGTAGGAATTGGGATTGGCAATTTTTATCCGAATTTTCTCGACCTGGCCTGTTGTTGCAGGCACGAACTCCTGGGCGAGTTGGTGGTCAAGGTCGATCAGGCCTGTACCGATGCATGTTGGGCAGGTTCCACCATCTCCAGTACCTAAGCAATCTGGACATGTCACTAATCCAGTACCTGTGCAATCTCCACAACTCTCCACTAATGTACCACTGCAACTCCAACAGGTTTCTGTGCCCGAACCACTGCACACATTACAATCACCAGTTCCACTACAGTCTGGACAAGGATTGTAAGGTGGAAATGATTCAACACCGGTGCCCATGCAAATAGGACAGGTACCCATACCGAAGCAATTGCTGCACATCACAGTTCCACTTCCAGTACATATGGAACATGTTACCTCACCAGAACCTGTACAGTATGGACACATCGCATCGCCAGTACCGCTACAAGTCGGGCAATCAATATTTCCAAGCCCTCCGCAGTTCCCGCACAGTGTGTTCGGTTCAAACCCGCAATCCTCATCCCCGTCCTCGACCAATTGGCTCTGGTCCACCCACACCGGGAACCCGCTGGTTTCCGGAGACGTGGGCTCGGAGAGTATCGTGTAATCTCCGGCACTTGCCAGGGTCATTGCGTCATCATGCTCATGTGTATTTATTCCGGGGCCGCCCTCGTGATGGTGGCCGCAGGTTTCATCGGCATGGCAACAGTCGCATGCTTCGCCTGCATGACAGTGCCCGCATTCACATATTTCATTGGCATGCGAATGTGCGCATTCACAACCATCGTGGTCATGCTCCCCACAGGCACATGCTCCCAAATCCTGGCCCTGCGCCATCGGGATGACGGACAACGCCATAGAGAACATTATTGCGATCGCAATCAATTTCGCAAAACTCACATTTCGGGTTTCAGACTGTATCTTGGCCATATCACTACGCTCCTCTCTTCCGGCGCAGGCATCCCCGGGGATGGATGCGTCATGACATTGTGTTACCGAATTGTTAGAGGGGGATAAAAAGGTTGGCCTCCAACAGCGAGTTGGTTCGGATGACTCACTGAACTGGAGGCGCTTTACCGATTCTTTCTTCTGTATTTGTACTCGATTGAACACCCACCCTCAAAACTAACCATGCACGGCCCCACCGGGTTCGCGGGGTTGCAGACCTTGGCGAACAAGGGACAATCCTGGGGTTCCATCTCCCCGCGAAGCACGTCGCCGCACTTGCACCCGGGCGGTTCCTCATACTCCCTTGTATAGACCGGTGCTAGCACTTCTGGAAATTTCAATCTGGCATCCCATTTTGCATACTTAGGTTTGAGCTTCAGACCGGTGCCAGGTAAAACCGGAAAACCGCGCCACTTCACGTCGCAAGCATCGAATACCTTCTGCATTGCGGTCTGGGCTTTCCTGTTTCCCTCGGGGGTCACGGCCCTGGTGTAGGCATTGTCCACCTTTGCTTCACCATTTTTAATCTGCTTAGCCAGCATGAAAACGCCCATCAGAACATCGAGGGGCTCGAATCCCGCTATTGCCTGCGGTATCTTATAATCTCGAGAAAGGAACTCGTACATGTTTGAACCGGTGATTACACTGACATGGCCCGGTTCCAGCAGGCCTTGAATCTCGACCTTGCCAGATGTCACAAGAATTTTCAAGGCCTCGGGGATTGTGCGGTGGCAGCAGAGTACTGAGAAGTTTTCCGGGGGCTTGTTCATGAGGATGCTGGCGGTCGCGGGTGCGGTTGTCTCAAACCCCACTGCGATGAATACCACTTCGTTGTCGATCTTTCCAGCCAGCTCGACGGCCTCATTGATGCCGTAGACTATGCGGACGTCCGCGCCTTCCCCCTTGGCCTTGAGCAACGAGCCGGAATCCGAAGGAACTTTCAGCATGTCGCCGAATATGGCAATCGTCTTTCCGGAACGGGCCAGTGCAAGCGTCTCTTCGATTTCCTGCGGCGTGGTCACGCACACCGGGCATCCCGGCCCCTGGCGTACCGTGACACCGACGTCGACCAGCATGTCGATTAGGCCGTGCTTCACCAGCGTGTCCTGATGGGTGCCGCACACGTGCATTATGCGGATGTGCTG
Organism: Methanobacteriota archaeon; assembly: GCA_013791785.1. Taxonomy (GTDB): domain Archaea; phylum Thermoplasmatota; class Thermoplasmata; order SG8-5; family SG8-5; genus UBA147. The sequence continues at coordinate 7,285 of VMTD01000083.1, read as the reverse complement.
GTCAAGGTCCTTTATTTTCGAAAGGATTTTTGCGGCCATGTCTTTGTCGCGGAGCTCGAACATCTCAGTCCTCCAGTTCCATTCTGATATTCCTGACAGTGCATTCCTTCCCCCGAACTATTTCCACCGGGCCGGCACATTCAGGGCACTGGAAGACGGGCGTCATGAGGTGATTCGCTTCTGAATCGGCGAATTTCATGGCGCCGGAAAAGCCGCAATCGGAGCATTTGACTTCGGCCGGGACAGGGATTATCTTCAGGGAATCGGGGCCTATCCTGGGCTCTGTCTCCACCAGCGCCTGGAACCCGAATTGCAGGGCGTCATGGGAAAGGAAAGTCAAGTCCCCCACTTCCAGGTTTATCTCGGTAACTTTGATTACCGGCCGCTTCTCCATTTCGGACTTGACCAGCTCGACTATGGACATCATCATTGAAAATTCATGCATCCGGTAATCCTCCGGCCTCCAGCATCTCGTTCCACAGTGCGATTGTTTCCAGAGCATCCGATTCCGAAAGGATCCGGATGGCGAATCCCGCATGGACCAGGACATAATCACCTAACTTCACTTCTACAAGTGAGATATTGGCGACATTGGTGACGCCTTCGGAATACTCGATGATGGCCTTGTCCTCTGTTATCTCGATAACTTTACCCGGAACTGCCAGACAGATAGTAACCGCCTCCTGAAAGCTGACCGAAGCTCACGCCCCCGTCACCGTTGGGCACGCGCCGGTGGATTATGAATTTAACCCCTATTTTGTCGAGTATCTCGCTCAAAATATCGTTTATGGCCAAGTTATAGGATACGCCGCCGGTGAATCCCAGCGCGTCCGTTGGCTCGGCCGCTTCCACAAAACCCTCGAACAGCGCGTCGACGAACGACCTGGCCAGGTCTGCGGTTTTTCCCGGTTCGGGGTGTTTTTCAGGCGACGAGACTTCGGCAAGCTGGGCGAACAGACCGAGTGTGTCCACGATACCGGATTTCACTGTTGCATGGAATTCGTGAGCCGGGCGGCCTTTCCGGATGAATGGTTCCAGCTTCATGGCCGGTTCTCCGTCATAAGTCATGGTGTCGCATATTCCGAGCCAGCATGAAAGTGCGTCCAGAACCCTGCCGGTGCTGCTTGTTCGGATACCGGACTTCATCATGGAATGCAAGGTTTCCTGTTCCGTTTCTGAGAAATAGGGCTGCTCCAGACCGAGAATGTCCGAGATGGCGAATACCGTCCTCCGCGGGTCCTCCACGGCCTTGTCGCCGCCCAGCAGTGGAATGTATCCCAGATGGCCTGTTCTCGTGAAACTGCCTTTTCTGACAGAAAGAACTTCTCCGCCCCAGACCTGGCCGTCTGTGCCGTAACCGGTTCCGTCGCATGCCAGCACGGTGAGTTCATCCAGGCCATGCTCCGCAGCCAGGGCGAACGCATGAGCGGCATGATGCTGTATCTCAACGGTCGGAACGCACCATTCCTCTGCCAGACGCTTCCCCACGTTCCGGCTGGAGTATCTGGGGTGCATGTCTGTTATAACGGCGTCTGGCTTTTCGATGCCGTAAAGCCGCATCAGGTGCTTTATGGCATTTTCAAGGAACTGGGATGTCTCGTAACGGCCGATATCGCCGATGTGCTGAGTGAGAATCGCTTTGCCGTTGACGGAAATCCCGCCGGTGTTATTCATGTCCGCGCCAACCGCCACCAGTGTGCGACCGTGGGGAAGAGGCATGGGGTCGGGAACATAACCTCTTGATTTCCGGACGAAAAATTGTTCATCCAGGTATGGGATTATCACTGAATCATCCGTCCGATTGATTATGCGTCGGTTGTGGATGAGGAAAACGTCCGCGGCCAGTTTCATTATTTCCTCATCGGTCACCGCCATCGGTTCGCCTGGCAGGTTTCCGGAGGTCATTATCAGGGCGTCGGTGTCCAGCTTGCTGAAAAGGAGATGGTGAAGGCCGTTGTACGGCAGGTAAATTCCTATTCTGTCAAGGCCGGGGGCCGTGTCCTCCAGCGCTGTTCCGATTCGGTCAAGCAGAACTATGGGCCTGGCAGTGGAATTCAATAATTTTTCCCCGTGTTCGGAGATATGGGCGTATTTTCTGGCGGTTTCCAGGTTTCGGACCATGACGGCCAGAGGTTTCTGGGAGCGGTTGAACCGTTCTCTCAGGTATCCGACCTTCGAGGGGATGCAGATTATGTGAGTGCCCCCCCAGCCCTTGACGGCGCCTATCTTCCCGGCATCGATGGCCATGGCAAACATGCCTACCGGGTCGTTTGTGGGAACGCCTTCCAACCTGTAATGCGGGCCGCAGTCCGGACAAGACGTTGTTTGTGCGTGAAATCTCCTGTCCAGTGGGTCGGAATATTCCCCGGCGCAGGTCTTGCACATGGGAAAATCGTCCATTGAGGTGTTGGGTCTGTCGTATGGCAGGTCCGCAATCACAGAGAACCTGGCACCGCAATTGGTGCAGTTGATGAATGGATAATACTGTCTTTTATTTCCCGGTCTGAAAAGTTCCTCTAGGCAGTCCGGGCAGATGCCGGCGTCCGGCGGCAGCGGGGACGAACGCTGACCTTTGCTGCTTGGTATTATCAAGAAACCCTCAATCGGAACAGGGCATTTTTCCACCTGGCAATCATCCATTCTGGCCAGCGGCGGGAGCGCTTTTCTCAATGAATCAATGAAAATGTCCGCATCCCCGTCTATCACGATTTCCACATTGGAGCCGGTATTGAGAACATGGCCTTTCATCCCCAGCTGCCTGGCCACGCGATAAACTGTCGGCCGGAATCCGACGCCCTGCACGATGCCGTGGATGATTATTCGGGGCATGGAACCCTCACAGTCCCATCTCTTTCAGAAGATTGTCCAGGCCGATGCACTGTCTGGCGTCCGTCATTACAACCGGAATATGCGGGTTGATGGCATGCACATCCGCCTTGAGGATTTTCACGTCCACTTCCATGGCCTGGGCCATCCCAATCTTGTTGACCACGATGATGTCGGAGCCGCCCATGAGAACTGGATGCTTGCGTATCATGTCATCGCCTTCGGTGACCGAAACAATGGTGATGCGGGTCTTACTACCCAAGGGAAAATCAGCCGGGCAGACGAGATTGCCAACATTCTCGATGAAAAGTACATCGATTTTCTCCAGGTCCATTTTCTCCAGGGCATGGTCCACCATGTGGGCGTCCAGATGGCATTCCTTTCCCGTGTTTATGTTCACCACCGGCATGCCATGCGACCTGAACCTTCTGTAATCATCGTCGCCGGCAACGTCACCGGCAATGGCGGCGCATCTCAGTCCCTTATTCATGAGAATATCGGCAAGTTTCTCGATGAGAAGTGTTTTTCCGGAGCCAATGGCCCCCAGAAAATCGAATGATCTGATGCCGTGCCTTTCCAGCAAAGCGGCGTTATCTTCGGCTATTCGCCTGTTGGCGGCCAGCATGTCCGCGCCCAGTTCCACATCACATACCTTGTGCATGATATCGGTGTTGGGAAGTGCGCAGAATATTTAACACTTTAGCCGGGGGATTTACCGCTTCTGAAATTTTAGATTTTAGATCTTAGATTTTAGATATTTGCAGGAATACGCCCATCCGTATTTTAGATTTTAGAACTTAGATTTTAGATATTTGCAGGGAATATGCAACGTCGTCAATCCGTCGTAAATCTAAAATCTACAATCGAAAATCTACAATCGTTATTGCTTCATTTCACTGAATACTTACCGGCGGATGTCAGGTATTTATACATGGATTAACATTACAGGGACAGTGATTTCATGAGAAAGATGAAGACCCACATCGACGGATTCGACGAGATACTGGACGGGGGCATTCCGGAGGGCCATGTGGTCCTGATTTGCGGCACGCCGGGAACAATGAAGACATCTGTCACTTACAGCATCATGTATGAGAATGCGAAACGCGAGGGGTACAAGGGCCTGTACATTTCCCTGGAGGAGAGTTACGAGGGTCTGAAGGGCGCCATGCTGGACCTGAAGATGTCGGATATAGACAAACTGCCGGTTTTCATGATTGATGTTGGCAAGATAAGGAAGGCACATCCCGAACAGGAGGTCAGCAAGGGATGGCTCAAGATTCTTGAGAAGTACCTGAAGAAAAGGGTCGAGGATGATGATTTCGATATTGTTGTGATTGACTCCCTGGCCGCGCTTTATTCGCTCACCGAACTGAGCAATCCCAGGGCAGATCTGTTCCATTTCATAAGGTTCCTGAAGGAATTGGGGCCGACCGTATTTCTCATCTCGGAGATAAGTCACGGCTCCACAAAGTTGGTGGCCAATGACGAGGATTTCCTGGCCGACGGAATAATCCACCTGATGATGCACGAGGCCGGGGACAGCGACATCCAGCTCAGGATAAATTGCATAAAGATGAGGCGCACCAAGCACCAGAGAGGGTGGTTCAGGCTGATGCACGGGGACAGCGGATTCATGGTGACGCCCATAATCTCGGATTGAATGGGAAAGCAAGGCAAATAAACATTTTCAGGCATCACTCTGAAAGTTCTTTCTCGATGGAATCTATAATGTCTTTCTTGGCCTTCTTGGCAGTCCCTGACTTCTTGGTGCCTGAAGCCTTGGCCTTCGGAACGTATTTCGCCTTTGGAGCCGCCTTTCCCTTCCTGGATTTCTTCATGCGGTCCTTGTTGGCCTTGCAGTTCATGTCCAGGCATACGTCGACGGGTTTGCGCTTGCTCATGACCAGCTTGACCTGGGGGCCACTGCACACCTTGCACATTTCCGCATGGGGCAAAAGAGCGCCGAACTGGGGCAGCGGATAGGTATTTTCACAGTTGGGATATGCATCGCAGGCCATGAAGCGTTTGCCGCGCTTGGATTTCCTGGTGACGAGACTTCCTTTGCCGCATTTCGGGCAGACGCCCATCTGGTTCTGGTTCTTCAGGGCCTCGTTCACTTTTGTTCTGATTTTTTCCCTGTTGGCCATGAGCACTTCAAGGCACTTGGCAAGCATTTCCTGGGATTCCTTAACCACAGAAGCCTGGTCCTGGTTTCCTTCGGCGATGGTGTTCATGTCCTCCTCCAGCTTGCGGGTCATTTCCGGCCTGACTATCTGCTCGGCATTGTCCTCGAGCGCGATGATTATGACCCTTCCAGACGCCGTGGGCCGTATTTGACCACCCTGAACGTAACCCCTGTCGAAGAGTTTCTGAACAATCTCGTGCCTGGTACTCTTGGTGCCCAGGCCGAGCTTCTCCATCTCCCTTATCAGAATGCCCTGGGTGTAGCGCCTCGGTGGTTCCGTTTTACCCTCTCTGCCGCGGACGCCGACCACATTGATTGTCTCGCCTTCCTTCAATTCCGGTATGAAAACGTCTGTGAACTTGAAATACGGATAAAAGTCCCGCCAGCCATTATCCAGGGTCTCATGTCCCTGGGCAATGAAATCTTCCCCGCCGATGTTCAGGGTGGCCTCGCTCCTCAGCACAAAGGCATCCGGGCCCAGTGTCGCCAGGAAGCGCCTGACCACAAGCTCGTATATCCTCCAGTTATCACCTATGGTCTTCTCTCTGGTGGCCAGTTCCACGGGATGTATCGGAGGATGGTCGGTGGTCTGTTTCGGGCCCCTGGACGGACGCAGCTTTTCCTGCTTGAGAATGATTTCCACCTCAGTGGCGAACTCGCCCTGGGCAAGCTTCCCCAGGATGGACTTGAGGGGCAGTGTGTGCGGGTAGACGGTATTATCCGTTCTCGGGTAGCTGATGAGACCGTCATTGTACAGGCTCTCGGCAATGGACATGGCCCTTGCCGCAGAGAAACCCATTTTACTGGCTTCGGCCAGGAAGGCCGTTGTACTGAACGGCGACGGCGGACGTTCGGCAACCTCTTCGACCTTGGCGGCGGTTATCTTGGCATCCTTGGAATCCTTTACTATTTCGAATATTTTGTCGGCCTCTTCCTTCTCCCAGAACAGGCCGTGAGAATGCCTGGCAAAGAAATGGCGTTTTTTCTCCAAATCGGCGATAATCTCCCAGAACGGTTTCGGGATGAAGGTTTCAATCTCCTTTTCCCGGTCCACCACCAGCGCAAGTGTTGGACTCTGCACCCTTCCCACAGAGAGAAAATCCGAACCCTGTTTTCCGGTTGCGGTTGACATGAATCTGGTGAGAACCGCGCCCCAGGCCAGGTCCACTATCTGACGGGTCTCCGCGGCCAGGGCAAGGTTGCGGTCCAGTTCTATGAGATTGTCAAAAGCATTGTAAATTTCCGGACCGGTAAGGGCGCTGAACCTGGCCCTCTTTATTACTATGTCCGGCCTCAGTTCCATTACTGAAATGGCTTCCGCACCTATCAGTTCCCCCTCGCGATCGAAGTCAGTCGCTACGATGACAGTATCGACCTGCTTTCCCAGGTCTTTTATCACATTGAGTATCCATGGCACGGTGGCCTTCTTCAGGGGCGCGATGGAAACAAGTTCTTCCAGACGGTCAATGTCCCAGTTCTTGAATTCCCTGGGATAATCCAGATTGAGAATGTGGCCTCTCAGACCCACCACTATGCACTCGGTGTCCTTCCAGGGAAATCTGAACACGGGGACCTTGCTGATGTAGGTCTTCATGTACTTGCCCCTGGCAAGGAATCCGGCGACCCTCTGGGCGGCATTGTTCTTCTCGCATATGACCAAGGTAGCCATGTATTCCGGGCAAGTTGGCACAATATAAATATCTTAGGATTGGGAGAAATAGAATATAGCAACCGTTGCCAGGTTGAATCCAAGGATGCTATGAACGGTTGGCTGGTGCCGTAGCTCTGGGGCCGAGTTGAGCGCCGGTTTAAGCTAACCCCGCCCTTACAGGCGAGGCTTTAAAAGGATGATGACGGGAATCGTGTCACACGACATCGAATTCGGAAAATTCGATGGCGAATACCCCGCCCTCCAGATGTCATGAGCAGTGATTCAGACGGGGCATGATGGGGTTGGCCGGTGTCGGGGCAGAACCTTCTGGGTCTGGCGCGCGGGGTTGGGGGCTTCCGCGATTTCAGGTATCCGGTTTTTTCGGACGACTCGAATTTGTGTTCGGTAAACTACCAGCCCCTAAAGTGGCTGGCGTTTGTTGCCAGGGCTGGAAATTTACCTAGGGGGCCATGCACCTAATTTATCAAAGCCAAATAGCTTTGATTTCATATGCTGGTATATGCACACGATGCATGGCAGGTCATGCATATGAGCATGGCGGCCTACCACGTTGTTACTGCTTATGCCGATTCCTCTCACCCCTAAAGGACTTAGGGTTC
>VMTD01000033.1 GCA_013791785.1 Methanobacteriota archaeon | reverse complement strand
TCGGGCCTTGTCGTCCACATGCTCTAGGGCGATTGTAGATTTAGGGATTGTAGATTGTAGATTTACGACGGATTGACGATTGTAGATTTGGGGATTGTAGATTGTAGATTTACGACGGATTGACGGCGTGGCGTATTCTCAACAAAAATCTAAAATCTAAGATCTAAAATCTAAAATACGGGTGGGCATTCTGCTAGCCACAATTAACAAATTTACAATTAACAAATCGACAATTTCAGAAGACTGAACTCTTACGATAAAACGAACCGTTTGAACACAGATACGGTTTTTTATTCTAGTAGACTGGAAAAACTATTATCGTTTGTGCCTGTTTTTACCGTGGGGCTTGGCCCTGGGCTTGGGTTTGGGGTGCTTTTTCCTAATCTCTTCCACCCGCTTGCTCAGGGCCGCTTCCAGTTCCGGGCCCACGAACCTGCCGTCACCGTACATGTCAATTTTTATGGCCATGCCGAGCTTGGCAGCCAGTACACGAGCAATTTTACCCCTCTGCCAGGGCGGGGACCTGTGAATCAGCGGGTGCTGGAAAATTACTCCGTGTTTTGGCGGCCTTGCATTGTCCTTCAGATGCTTGAACAGGGCCTTTTCCGCGCCCAGAAGTTGAATCGTGCTGGAAGGCAATTTGGACAGCCGGTCCATGCCGCCTGTGAGGGATATCAGCCGGGCGCCGACCAGTGGGCCGGCGAGATGGGTGAGGTTGGGGGCAATCTCCTTCATGCGCTGCCCGATGTATTTTTCGATTGCTTCCTTTTCCTTGATGACAGTTAATATGTTAGCGGCCAGGGACTGCATTGCTCTCGCGTCAGCTTCCGAGACATCCGCGCCCATGGACTCTGCGATATCCACTTTTCCTGAGTCGAGGATTGCTGCTCTGTCCCCATATTCAGCGATAAGTTCGACGTACTTGGCCTCCGGGACCATGGCAGTAAGTTCGGGAAAATTCAGTTCATGCCATTCGTGAAGCCTTTCCGACATGAGATTTGCGATTTTAGTGAGGTCGTCAATTGTCCTTATCGCCTGCACGATATGTTCATCGGGTCTGGTACTGGCCTTGACCTTTTCCCTGCCCTTGGAAAGCATTGCCTTGCCCAGCAATGTCCTGTCAATGTCAAAATCATCCGGCCGGATGTCAGGTTGCTCGAAATCCAGGACATCGCCCAGGATTGCAAGTCTTTTCTCCCTGACCAGCATTGGCCTGCCGTCAGCCAGCCCCTCCTCCTCGGGAAGTATTTCTCCGGCTTCCATGGACTGAAGGCGCTTGGCTATTTCTTCGGGATCGGCCGGGAACAGTGTCTTCTCCAGTATGTTATCCCCGTCGTCCAGAATGAATGTGCCGAACCAGGTTGTGACCAGTTTCATGATTCACCGCAATCTTTGATGATTTAAAAAACTATTGCAGTTTTTCCCGCTCAAGTTCCCCGGGCCTGAATATCCCTGCCTCGGTGATTATGCCAGTCACGTATCTCGCAGGGGTCATGTCGAACGCCGGGTTACGGGCCGTCGCCTTCTCCGGGCATATGAGCTTGCCGTTGACATAGCGGACCTCGTCCTGGCCCCTCTCCTCGATGGGTATGTCCATGCCGGATTCAAGCGAGAAATCGAACGTACTCACTGGCGCTGCGGTGTAAAATGGAATTTCATTCTCCTTGGCGCAGACCGCTTTTTCATAAGTCCCGATCTTGTTGGCGAAGTCGCCGTTGGCGGCAATCCTGTCAGCGCCGACAATGACCATGTCTATCTCGCCGCGCTGCATGAAATGTCCTGCCGCGTTATCAGGAATGATGTCATGAGGTATGCCTTCCTGCACCAGCTCCCAGGAGGTGAGGGCCGCGCCCTGGAGTCGCGGGCGTGTTTCGTCCGCGAAAACATGAATCTTCTTGCCGGCTCTGTGGGCAGCCCGAATCGGGGAGAGCGCGGTGCCGTAATCAATGGTGGCCAGGGCCCCGGCATTGCAGTGAGTGAGTATCCGAAAACCGTCCTTTATCAGTGCGTTGCCGTGCTCACCGATTTTCCGGCATTTCTCCGCTATGCCGGTAACGTATTCCTCGGCCGCGGCAACAAGGTCCCGGCCTTGTGATGCAGCGGCCAGCATGCTGTCAACGCCGTAAAATAAATCGAACGCAGTGGGTCTGGTCCGTTTCAGTCGCAGAGCGGCCTCCTGAATATCCATCCCGGTAATCTGAGCAACGGCCATTCCGTACGCCCCGGCGGCGCCGATGCTGGGTGCGCCCCTCACGGTCATGTCCTCGATGAAAATGGCCACTTCCTCGACTGTGCTGGCACCCAATATCTCGAACCTGTGGGGCAGTATCTTCTGGTCGATGAATTTGACCACATCGCCGTCCATCCAGAGAGCCCGCGTATCCATATCTCGGCCGTCGCATCTGACTTTCATTTCACACCTGGACCTTCAACCGGCTTTCCGTATTTCTGATTTTGCATGGGCGGAGAGGTGGACGATTGTAGATTTGGTGATTGTAGATTTTAGATTTACGACGTACGGTGAATGCAGCTGGCACCATTTGAAAACGGCGCATTCGCCAATGATGCGGAAACATCGTGGGAATCCGCCATGCATCGTGCAATAAACAAACATATGAAATCAAAGCAAATTAGCTTTGATAAATCAGATGCATGGCTTATGGAGGTAAACATCCAGCCCCGCAATAAATATTAGCAACTTAGGGGCTGGTAGTTTATTGCTAAATCCAGCATCATAAAATT
>VMTD01000032.1 GCA_013791785.1 Methanobacteriota archaeon | reverse complement strand
CACCTTCAGGTTCTTCCTGATTCCCTTGCCGAAGCTCTCCTTGAACTCGACGGTTTCTGACTCGCCTTTCCTGATGAGGCCCTGGATTGTCATCTTGGCGCGTTCAATGGAGTTGTGTTAATAAGGTTTGCGAGGAGGTGGGTGAAAGTATTAATGGTGCCGTTGTCCCGCGCTGTGACTTTGGTCTGGTGTCCATGCGTCTCCAGCAAGGCCATGCGCGCCCAGGGAACCTTGTCCACGTCATGCCGCAGCACGGCTATGAAATCATCCTTTTTGGGCATAGAAATGTAATCTGACACGTTCATGATTGTATAATTCTCTTTTAAGGCTTGGAGCAGCTCTGAATATTTGTCCAATGTGAAGTCGCGACTCATCCGGTTTCAATATCCCCTTTCCTCTATAAATGGCTTCGCTTGCTTTTATCATGTTGAGAACGGCGCATTCGACGATGATGCGGAAACATGTTATTTCTAAATCCAGCATCATAGAATTCCCTTCATTTTACAAACAAGAGGTGAATGCGAAAACTAAATTCAAACAATCTGGAGCGTTCGCCAGAATCACCATTCATTTGACAACCAGATTCACCGTGTGAGAAATTTCCGCAATCGACATTATGTAAACGATTTGATTGCGGTGATTAGATTACCGAGCCACTTCCACAGTGGAACGATGCGGACCGTCCGCCCGCCTGCATCCGCCGTCCCTTCCTCGTCCCGCGTTATGACCAGGCCCTCTGATATCTCCAGCTCGTCCATGCAGCGCTCCAGACCCCGTAGCTCCCTCTTGCGCACGTCCGGGTCCGAGAGGTCGTAACAGACCTGTATCGCTTCCGTCTTCCTGGTGCGGCCGACAACGAAATCAACCTCATAGCCTGCGCGGTCCTTCCAGTATCGCGGTTCATGGCCGCGCCTGAGCAGTTCCACCGCCACCGTGTTCTCATACAGCCTGCCAAGCCCTGCCTCGCCCGTTATGGAGGCGAAACCGCTGTCAAACGCATAAATCTTCCGGGGATATTTCATTCGGTCTCTGATTTTTGCGGAATGAATGGTCACATCGAAACAGATGTAAGCACTTTTCAGCATGCCGAAGTACTTGATGAGCGTAGGGGTCGTGATATGTATGTCCCGTGAGGCCAGGTATTTACTCATCTTCGAGAAAGAGAGAAGATTGCCTGTATTGGCCATGAGGTAGTCTGAAAATTCTCTGATTATGTGTGCCCCTCTGTGCCCGGAACGTGTGATGACATCTCTCGACAGGACATCATCGTAAAGCTGGTTCAGCAATTTCTGCCAATCCTCGGAAACAGCCACTTCTGGATAGCCGCCGCGATGCACGAATTCATCCAATTCTTTGCCCATCAGCACCCTTCCTCTTTCTGTCTGCGGGTCCGCATTGAATTCGCGGAAAGCAAGGAATTCTTGGAAGGAGAGCGGAAGGACCAGTGTTGTCAGGTGCCTGCCTGTGAGAAGTTTGGCCGCATCTGAAGCCAGGAGTTCCGAAGACGAGCCGGTCACAAATATTTTTATGTGACCCTTGAATTCATCCTGGATGCTGCGAACATAACGTTCCCAACCGCGTATCCTCTGTACCTCGTCCAGAAACAGGAGGATTCTCGGGTGCAGTTCCATTAATTTTTCCGAATGAATGAACTCAACTATGTCGTTGAAGATATTTCCATCAACATTGGCCAGCCTCCTGTTTTCGAAGTTGATATATATCGTAGTTTTTCTGGGGAGTTTTGCGGCCGTGCCAAACAGCATATATGTTTTTCCGGCCCTTCTCGGCCCGATTATGTCACTAATAAGATCCGATTTAAGTTGAATGTCTGTATCTCTGGCTTTGAGAGGTGGAAGTTTCATCGTCCAATAATCTCTGATAACCTCATTCAGATTTTCATTCATGACTGTTCAATGTCTTAATTGTATTTAATGATTTGCACGCATATTGTTAATTATATTTAACGTATTGTCTCTATAACTCTCGTATGCCGGGTCTCTATTCATCCTATCGCGCCTCCCCGCCCCTCTTCACCGTGAGGCAATCCCCCGTCTCCCTCACCGTTCCGAACAGGGGTTCGGATACCGATAATTCTCCCTCAGCGCCAGCAGCAGCTCCGAGTACTTCTCCAGGGTGAAATCCCGGCTCATGCGGAAGCCTCCGCCGTCGGCGCCGCCGCGTGTGCCGGCGCCTCTTCCAACAACCACCGCCACAGCGGCACCACCCGCACGGTCCGCCCGCCTGCATCCGCCGTCCCTTCCTCGTCCCGCGTTATGACTAGGCCCTCTGATATCTCCAGCTCGTCCATGCAGCGCTCCAGACCCCGTAGCTCCCTCTTGCGCACGTCCGGGTCCGAGAGGTCGTAACACACCTGCACCGCCAGCGTTTTCCTGGTGCGGCCGACAACGAAGTCAACCTCGTAGCCTGCGCGGTCCTTCCAGTAGTGGATTGTTATCCCCCTCCGCACAAATTCTGCGGCTACTGCATTCTCATACCGCGCCCCTGAACCGACACCGCCTATCACATTCGCCAGACCCGTGTCATAGCAATATGCTTTCCTGGGGTACTGGAGCCTGTCCCTGATGCGCGTTGAATATATCGTGACATCGAACACCAGGAATGCTTCCCGCAGGTGCCCGAAGTATCTTATCAACGTGGGAACCGATATTGGCGCTCCGACGCTCTTGAAATACCTGGACATTTTGCCAAAAGATAGTAAGTTCCCTGCGTTCGAAACCAGGTAGTCGGAAAATTCCGAGAGCGTAGCTGACCCCCGGCTTCCTACTCTTGGCAATACATCGCGGGCCACTGCATCCGAGTAGAGCTGTGCCAACATCTCCTCCTTCCCTTTGGACAGCACTACTTCCGGATAGCCGCCGTGAGTGAGATATTCCTCCAGAGCTCCTTTCACAAGCGCTTCAGTTCGTTCTGTAGTCGGCTCTTTTGTAATGCCCATGAAAGCGAGGTGCTCCTTGAAAGAAAGCGGCAGTACCACCGTGGTCAGGTGCCGGCCAGTCAACAACTTAGTCACATCCCGGTTCATGAGTTGGGCCGTGGAACCAGATACGGTAATTTTAATTCGCCCCTTGAACTCGTCCTGGATGCTCCGTATGTACCGTTCCCATTCCGGAACCCTCTGGACCTCATCCAGGAATAGGTAAACCTTACCGTATTTCTCCAGCAGGCGCTCCGCGTGTATAATCTCGACAAGGTCGTTGAACATCGAACCGTGTACAGGCATGAGTTTCCGGTTCTCAAAGTTCAGGTAGATAATTGCTTCCTTTGGAACGCGCTCCCTAAGTTGCTTGATTGCGTGGAACATCAGATAGGTCTTGCCCGCCCTCCTGGGGCCTATCACATCGCTGATCAGGTCACTGTCAAATTGCATACTGACATCCCTTTCCCGAATGTCCGGGAGTGGATTATCCCAGTGTTCCCTGACCGCATTCTCTAACTTTGAATTCATATGGCGTGCATATCGTTAAATGTATATAATGGTTTGCGTGCCTATCGTAATATTTGTATTATGATTTACAAAATAGGTATAGCTGGCAACAGCAAATTTGCCAGGTTCAGCTCAAATGACATCGCCTCACCCCCCGGTCGCGCGCTCACCATCAGCCTTGGGTACTTCCTCGCCTTCACGATTTCAATGAGTGCATCAGTATTCTTTACCTTTTCGTCAAGGGGTTTGCCCATAGTGTCCCGGACCGAGCCGGCTCCAGAACTCCACATGCGTCCGCTATCCGTGATGTACGCGATGTTCGCGAACTCCGGGGAGAGATGCGGCTCTCCCAACAAATCGTATTTGGATAAATCCACGCCCTCCAGCATGTCCGCGTTGCGCACACGGACGCGGGGCGCGCCGTGCATCGCGACGGTACTGACGGGCGCCAGCTTCCTGAGTATGGCCAGCTTGGTCTCGAAATCTGCCAGTGCCTTCGTTTTATCCCGTAATTCCGAGAGGTTCTCGTAATGGTAGCCGACCTCGTGCCCGTACAACTTTGTCTCGATGATTGCCTGTTTCGGGAAATTGCCCATTTCGGCTTTAGAACTATCTGCATGGCCGGGAAGTTTCGGGTCCCAGCGAAAGTAGTATGTGGAATGTATGCCGAGATTCTTCTCCAATAATGCCATGCGTGTTGCGCGCTCCGGGAATTTATCCACGTCGTGCCGCAGGACTGCGATGAATTCTTCTTTTTTTGGTGATGAAATGTAATCTGCCACACTCATAATGGTGTAATTCTGTTTTAGAACCTGGACCAGTTCTGAATATTTTTCTAACGTGAAGTCGCGGGTCATGCGGAAGCCTCCGAGGACATCGGGTGCCCGGTTATAGATTGGAATGTCATCTGTTGTCACTATCGAGAATCCTATATAATATCTTTCGCTCGGCAATATTCTGGCGTCCGCCCCCGCGCCAGGATCGGAATGCTAAAGCATTAGAAATGTTTAAATACGTCCGCTACCATGTATTCCATGGTGAGTAAGTCCTCCCTGAAAGAATGACGGTCATGTAAGTGGCCTGGGACAAGTAGGGGAGGGATTGCCATTTTTTATTTCATCTCATCTGTTTTGGTTATTCTGGATTCGATTATTTCGAAGTAGCTCGGGTCGCCCCATTCGTACTTGGCAAATACCGCTCCGCTGACGTAATCTACGGCCTGCAGACAGGGTTCTTCCTGGCCTGTGGCGTGTTTGAAACGTATGTCGGCTTCTATCATGCCCAACTTTTCACGCGACGACCTGATGGCCGCTTCCAACTGTTCGTTCAGACGGGCCTGATTTGTTCTGGACAATGTCCTGTCCACGACCACGTTTATCTTTCTGGCCTTTATTTCGGCCACGCGGCTTATCAAGCGCACCGCAACGTCGCTGTATATGTTTCCATCTTCTCGCTTCTTGCGGTCTACCTTGCACAGGCACACATACCACATCTCGTTGTCCTGCGCAGCTAGTCCTCTGAGAACGGTCCTGCGTAACTCGGGAGACGATTCGCTCCATTTCAGTTCGGGTATCTTCTTGAGCGGGGTTCTGAGCACCCACTTTCGCACTCGCTTTAAAACACGCAAAATTCCCACTTGATTGCTTGTGGCCAGAGCGCACATGACGAAGTATCTGGAAGATCTATCGGAAAGACCGAAATCCCCGGATTCGTCAACATAAACACTCACTTCTCTAATCATGCACAAACCCCGGTTCCAGCCACATCATTTTCTCTGTTCAAAGATATTCAGATTGGACTGATTAATGACTTTGACTTATAAAGGGGTGATGGGGGGGTGGGTGAAAGTATTAAAGGTGCAGTTGTGATGTGTATTTGTCATAAAACAGCACTTTTGTGACAACGCATTATCTTGAAACCCCTTTTTCAGGCACACATATGCGACCCGAATCCGGCCGCTACCGGATTCAAACCCGCTCGCGTCCCCTCCCACTCGTGCTCGCTCTTCACCCTTTCCACCCCCCCGGCCCCGCGCTCACCATCACCCTCGGGTACTTCCTCGCCTTCACGAGCCCGATAAGCTCATCGGTATTCTTTACCTTTTCCTCCACGGGCTTGCCCAGCGTGTCCCTGACGCTTCCCGCCCCTGAAGTCCACTTGCGGCCGCTGTCAGTCACATACACGATGTCCGCGAACTCCGGGGATATGTGCGGCTCTCCCAGAAGGCCATATTTGGACAGGTCCACGCCCTCCAGCATGTCCGCGTTGCGCACACGGACGCGGGGCGCGCCGTGCATCGCGACGGTTCGAACGGGCGCCAGCTTCCTGAGCACGGCCAACTTGTCCTTGAAATCTGCCAGTGCCTTCTCTTTGTCCCGCAGTTCCGAGAGATTCTCGTAATGGTAGCCGACCTCGTGGCCGTAGCGCAATGTTTCTAAAATTTCCTGTTTCGGGAAATTCCCCGGTTTCGGGTTCCAGCGGAAATAGTAAGTCGAACGTACGCCGAGATTCTTCTCCAGCAGGGCCATGCGCGCGGCGCGGTCTGGGAATTTGTCCACGTCATGCCGCAGAACTGCTATGAATTCTTCGTCCTTCGGTGAAGTGAGATAGTCTGCTACGCCCATGATTCTGTAATTCACTTCCAGGGCTCGGAGCAGCTCAGAATACTTCTCCAGGGTGAAATCACGGGTCATGCGGTCACCGTCCCTTTCCCGCATCGTTCCGAAGCCAGGCTTCGGATGCCGATAAAAGCGGGCGCGCTCCCGGTTGACGGGCGCTTCATGTTGATTAAGAATGTCATCTGCTCGCAATATTCTGTTTCCAGTATAATATGTTTCGCCACAGAATGCAATCGCTGTGTTGAATGCGACCATCAGCAATTCCAAATGCCGAAGGCTTTGGATGGAGATAAAAGCATTCGACGATGGTGCGGGAATGTTTTATAACTAAATCTAGCGCCATCTGGCTCGCAGCATTTTCCAAACGATTGGTGAACGCGACAACTAAATCCATGCAATAAAAGCGTTCGCCCTGAATCGACATTCACCAAACATTAGTGATTCACAGCGTCTTTAAAATTCCGCAATCGCCATTAGTATAACGATTTGATTGCGGCGACACCTATAAATACGTTCATCTCATATTGTCCCAAAATATGGGATATTGTGAGTGAAATGAAAACGATTCTGGTTTGGAAAAAATTGATACTCGAAAAAAGGAGAATAACAACATCTGGCAGAATCAAAGAGCTGGCTGTGAAAATGGACAAGAACGGCATTAGAACCATCCGATACCTGCAGGAACACGGATACTTGATCAGGGTGCTCAGGGGATTTTACTATGTCAAAACCCCCGATGAACGGGAAGGCGGCTATCTGGAGCATTCGATATATGAGATAGTGGCCATGGCTCTGAAAGAAAAAGGTGTTGGCAGATGGTACTTCGGTCTGGAGACCGCTCTCAAGCTGAATAATATGACGCACGAATATTACGCCACCATATATGTGATAACCGATTCTTTCGAAACAACAAAGATCATCAAGATACAGAACTATGATTTCAGGTTCTTGAAATGGGCAGGCCACCATTTTGAGTTCGGGATAAGCCGAAAAGGCACTCTCAGATATTCGGACAATGAAAAGACTGTTCTGGACATCGCATACCAAACATATCGAAGAAACTCCGGTTCCAACCACTCTCTGAACACTATCAAGGAATATTCTGGACTTCTCGATATTGCGAAATTGAAAAAATACCTCAAGAGATACCCAGTGCGGTTTCAACGCTTTTCAGAGGGTATAATATGAAAGAATTCTTCGAGGCATTGAACACAAAAGCCAACATCAAGAGAACCGATATTATCGAGAAGGATTTTCATCTGCATCGACTGTTGTATGAGATATCCACAGATGACTATCTCAAGGATAATCTGGTGTTCAAAGGCGGAACTTGCCTCATTAAGACGTATCTTGATTATTATCGATTCTCCGAGGATATTGATTTCACATGGGCAGGTAAGAGAAACTTATCCGGAAAATCGACATCCGAAACAAAAAGAAATTGTTCATCGGAAATAACTCTGCTGTGCGAACGTGTCAAGAAAATCGCTGATGAACTTGGATTTACTTTCAGTGGAGACAAACGCAATCCTTTGGATGTGCACATAAGCAGCGGCGGCCTGATGGTTTACTTCAACTTGGGTTATAATTCGACAATTCTTGATGTTCCAGCCAAGGTAAAGATCGAACTCAATTTCATTGATATCCGCCTGTACCCAACAAAAACGAATGTTCTGAGAAGTTACATCGACATGCTGGACGACGAGGAACTGAAATACCTCCATGAAGAATTGTGGGGAGAATACGCCAGGCCAATATCAATGGCGTGCTATGATCCCCGGGAGATCTACGTGGAGAAATGCAGAGCTGCGCTCACCAGGATAAAATACAAACTCAGGGACGTCCTGGACATTTATTATATTGAAAAGAAATTCGGATTCATCATGGACGAATTTCGAAGCCAGATAATCGAAAAAACCCGGTTTTCTATTGACCTTTACAGCAGATACGGCGAGAGCATCGAAATGCCGTCCATGCCGCCTTTGGATGCCTTGAAATCGGAGGAGATGAGCCTTCTGCTTGTTCAACCGCCCAAGGGCCTTCGGCCAAAATTGAAAAACATACAATCGGAACTGGAGTCAATCAGGACCGACATAATCGAAGACATGACGTAACCTATCGCGGCATCCCAGTGGTAATAAGAGCGTGGGAATTCGCCATGCACCGTGTATATCTTAGCAAATGAAATCAAAGCTAATTGGCTTTGATAATTCAGGTGCATGGCCTACACACGTAAACTTCCAGCCACGCCACAAACGCCAGCTCCTTTAGGGGCTGGTAGTTTACATGGCTCGCGCTCCCATCGATGCGTGCCCTGGTGTTTCTCAAGGATGCGCCTTTCCTGCTCCCCGGCAGTCATTTTCTTGTCCTCGTCCCCCACCCGGATGTACGCTCGACCATAGGCATAGTAAATTATCTCAGGACCTTCGAAGGTTACCTTGATGCAGGTTTTGCCTGCTATTACGACCTTCTCCACCTTCGGGTATATGCGCGGCTCGATGTTGTCGGTCATCTCTCTGGAAACCTCGCGCAGGGTGTTTCTGCCAATGTCCTGGCCAAGGACTTTGCCGTTCGGGTGGATTCCGAAGTAGAGAACGCCCTTATGGTGCTTGTTTAAGATGGCGGAGATTGAAATGGCGCCTTCCTTCAACTCAGATGTAGATTGCTTTACTTCGACAGTTTCCGTTTCTTCAAAGTTCATATCCCAGCACCTTCAGGTTCTTCCTGATTTCCTTGCCGAAGCTTTCCTTGAACTCGACGGTTTCTGACTCGCCTTTCCTGATGAGGCCCTGGATTGTCATCTTGGCGCGTTCAATGGAGTTGTGTTAATAAGGTTTGCGAGGAGGTGGGTGAAAGTATTAATGGTGTCGTTGTCCCGCGCTGTAACTTTGGTCTTGTGTCCATGTTTTTCCAGCAGGGCCATGCGCACAGCTCGCTCTGGAAACTTATCCACGTCATGCCGTAGCACGGCTATGAAATCATCCTCTATTGGCAATGAAAGGTAATCTGATACGCCCATAATTGTATAATTTTCTTTTAAGGCTTGGAGCAGTTCCGAATACTTTTCCAGCGTGAAATCCCGGCTCATGCTGGAACCTCCGTCCCGTCCCCGCTGCGCGCGGCTCCGTCAGCAGCCGCGTGCCCCATGTCAATAATTACCTTCATCGACTTTCATCATCCCCTTTCATATATAAATGGCTTCGCTTGGGTTTTTCTTTTGTGAGCTTCTTCATCGCCCACCATCCCCACCGTTCGAGTGTCTGCGCGGAAGCGCAACTCCCAGCCAAAGATATAAGTATTATGACTTATATTGCGTAATCATGGATATTTCAACACAAGGCAATACAAGTTATACGGGCATCTCCAGGTATGAGTCTGTATTGCTGGGTGCGGTTCGGGAGAGCGACCTGCCGGTGTTCGGAGTGAGGGAAGCACAGGTCCTCACCGGCTGGGAAGGGAACAGGGTGCACAACACGCTGCACACGCTGGAAAGAAAAGGCCTGGTCACCAGGATGAAGAGGGGGCGGTACACCCTGACGGAATGGGTGGCCGAGAGGCTCTACGAGATTGCCACCGAGGCCGTGAAACCGTCGTACATAAGCTTCTGGACCGCCCTGTCGCATTACGGTTTAACCGAGCAACAGCCTGCGGTTGTGCAGTTGGTGACTGTCACGCAGTCAAGGAATTTCAGCATCGGTCCGACCCCGGTGGAACTGACGGTCTGGCTTCCGGGAAGGTTCTACGGGTATGTCAGGAAGGATGGGTATGTCATTGCAGAGATGGAGAAGGCGCTGGTGGATTCGCTCTGTCAGCCCGAGAAGTGCGGCGGGATGGGGGAGTATGCCAAGTGCCTGATGAATTCCTGGCCCTCTGTCAACAGGTCATTGTTCCGGAAGTACCTGCTCAGATTCGGGAATCGTTCCGTTATTTCAAGGGTCGGTCATTTGCTGGATGTCCTGGGCCTCGAAGGCCTCGAAGGTCTGGAGAAGCACGCTTCAAAGGGATATGTCCGGCTGGATCCGGGCGGTGAGAATTCCAGTCGGTATGATCACATCTGGAAGGTCATGGTCAACTGGGAGGTTTCACAATGATATCCAGGGCCCAACTTGCTTCCCTCGGAAGGCGCACAGGGATGAATCTGTACCAGCAGGAGAAGGATTACGCGCTGAAGCTGTTCCTTTTCAATTACTTCAGAAGGTTCAGGGGCGCTGTGTTCAAGGGCGGTACGTGCATAAAATACCTGTTCGGCACCGGAAGATTCAGCGAAGACCTGGATTTCAATCTGCTCATAGACCCTTTGAATTTTGCCACCGAGGTGAGAAGGACCCTGAAAGAGTTGGAATTGGCCGGCCTGAAATCAGGCTTCATCAGGGAGGAGGTGTTCGATGATGCGTACACGTGCGAGATATGGTTCCACGGGCCTCTTTATGACGGAAAGGTGCAGAACAGGAACCGATTCAGGATAGATGCCGGAAAGAGGATCGGTCTGGAAATGGAACCCAGATGGCTGTTGATCAGGTCGGAGTATCCGGAGACGATGGAGCAGTTTCTTGTCTGCGCAATGGATGCGCGGGAGATACTGGTGGAAAAAATATTGGCACTGAGAGAAAGGCGCAAGGGAAGGGATCTCTATGACATCTGGTTTCTGTTGCAGAGCGGTATATCCCTGGACACACAGCTTTACAGAAAGAAATCCGGGAATGCAATTGGAAGCGGGATGGTATCAAGGGCGGAGTACGAGAGGGACATGAAGAAGCTGACCCGAAACCCGCCGGAATACGGGCAGTTGAGGAGAGAAGTGGAAGCGGCCCTAATGGGGCTATGAGATGGCGTTGCCGCGATTCCCGTCCTTGTCCCGCGCCGTAACCTTCACAGCGTGTCCCTGTTTCTCCAGCTCCCATATGGTGTTCTTGAACAGCCAACCGGGTTGGAGCAAGTGCACGTGGGCGGGATGTCCCATATCAAAGAGTACCTTCATCGACTTTCATTATCCCCTTTCATATATAAATGGCTTCCCTCGCTTTTATCCTCGGGTGGAATTTCTCACTGGCCCGTGTGAGGGCACCTGCCCGGATGGGCAGCATCCTCGCCACCCCCACATTTGTATTCCCAAAACAAATATCATCTCCGAGGCAAACCATGGAGGCGGAAGAGATCAGAGCATGGGCGGCGGAAGCGGCCAGGGACCCGGACCCTCTACGGGCCATGCTATTCATGCCTGGGCATGATCGGGGATGCAATATGTGCCCTGGAGGATGCCAATCAGGTACTCCGGTACATCAATGCCCCGGAGGCGGCTGCGCAGATATTCCGGAACGAGGTCGAGATTGATTCGCTGAAAAAGGCGCTGGAGAGGGAAGAAGGGCCCTGATTGGTCAATATGGAATCGTGCGGATAAATGCCCTATCGACCCAGCGCTTCATCAAGTTCTTCTCTGGAAAACCCGGCTTGTCTGAGAATTTCCATAAGAGTTCCCCTGGGAAGGTCCTTCCTGTGAATCGGAACCACGGCCCTTCGCTTTGTTTCAGGGTTGTAAAAAATCTTGTGGCTGCCCTTTGTGCGTTCAAGAACAAAACCTTTTGATTCCAGAATCTTGATGACCTTGAGGGGGTCCAATGACGGCAATCTAGGCATGCGCTTCCAGCCTCAATGTATATTCGAGGGTGCCCTCGTCGGTTGGAATTTCCTCTCCGTGTTCACGAAGGCTCTCCAGATAGAGTTCTATGGCCTCTTTTGCCATATCTATTGCCTCCTCTACGCCCTCTCCATAAGTGACACACCCCGGAAGGGACGGCACTGTAACCGTGTAACCTCCCTCCGGTTCTCTTCTGAGAAAAATTCTGTAGTTCATAATGTAAGCAAGGAGGAAATGGTATTAAAAGTTTGCTGCCTTGGAATTTCGTGCGTGAGACCCATTTTCATCATGCCACTTTCTTGCCCGCCATCCCCACGTTGGATATATGCGCGGAAGCGCAGCATCCACCCCCCATAACAATTAATTACCCCGCTTGCGGCCATTCCTCCGGTGAAACACGTGAAGATGATTGGGGAGGGTGGGGTCCATGGCGCGTGATTACAGGCTCTATTTCCAGGATATGGCCAATTCCATTGACAAGGTCGGGCGATATACCGGCGATGCATTCTGAAGGAATAGGATCGGTTTTATGGCGGCAAGGTGAATGCAATTCTCGTCGATTTTCGATTGTAGATTGTAGATTGTAGATTTACGACGCACGGTGAATGCAATTATAGCCATATCTAAACGGCGCATTCGCCTATGATGCGGAAACGATTACAAACTAAATCCAGCATCATAGAATTCCCTTCATTTTGCAAGCAATCGGTGAATGCGAAAACTAAATTTAAGCAGTCTGGAGCGTTCGCCATGAATCAACATTTGGCAATCAATCAGATTCATAGTGTGATGAATTTCCGCAATCGACATTATGCAATCGATGAGATTGCGGATTAATGGCTTCCCTCGCCTTTATCCCTCTGGGGAATTTCTTACTGGCCGTTCGAGGGCCATGCCCGGATAGGCATAACCCCGCCACTTTTATATCCCAAAAATAACATTCATCCCCCGAGGAGAACAATGGAACGAGAGGAGATATCAAAGTGGGCTGCGGAGGCTGCGAAGGACCCGGCAAAGGCACTACCCCCTCGTAGCCTGCCATCGGCCGCCCCAAGTCGATTAAGAATGTCATCTGGCGTTATTATTTCGTTTCCAGTATAGCCACAAATACTTTCGCCCACCCCCCGGAATTGCTTATATTAACCAAGTGGTTTATCCATTACACAGGAGTGAGTACATGGACCCGAAAAAAGCATTGGTGGTGTTTCAGGGAAAGCAAATTCGAAGGACCTGGTTCAATGATGAATGGTGGTTCTCGGTAATCGATATCGTTGAGGCGTTGACAGAAAGCCAGAGACCCAGAAAATACTGGAATGACCTCAAAACAAAATTATTGGGTGAAGGATTTGAAGTGTCCGAAAAAATCGGACAGTTGAAAATCCAGGCTGAAGATGGCAAATTAAGGGCAACAGATTGCGCCACAACGAAGAATATGTTCAGAATAATCCAATCCATCCCATCTCCAAAAGCAGAGCCGTTCAAGCAATGGCTGGCCCAGGTTGGATATGAGCGGGTGGAGGAGATACAGAACCCGGAAATAGCCCAGGACCGCGTGAAACAATATTACGAGATGAAGGGATATCCGAAGGAATGGATCGAGAAAAGGCTCCGGGGCATCGCCATACGGCAGAACCTGACAGAAGAATGGGGCAACAGGGCAATTGAAAAGGACCTGGAATATGCCATTCTTACCAACGAGATAACCAAAGCCACATTCGGCAAAACCGTCAAGGAATACCGGGAGTTCAAGAGCCTCGGAAAACCCAACCAGAACCTCCGGGACCACATGACTGATTGGGAGCTCATCCTGACTATGATTGGCGAGAAGGCCACGACAGATATTACAATAACAAAGGATTCGGAAGGGCTTGAGGAATGCAAGGAATCGGCAGCCGAGGGCGGTACTATCGCCGGAAACACCAGAAAGGAAATAGAGGAAAAGACCGGTAAAAACCTGGTGTCGGATGAAAATTACCTGCAACTGGACAAAACCAAAAAATTAAAGAAAGGCGCGGACGAGAGCCAGAAGAATTAGTCCGCATCAATGACATGGGTATTTGACGCCGTCTGAGGGCCATAAAATTGCCATCATTTTGCAAACAAGAGGTGAATGCAAGAACTCAAAGCTAAGCGATTTTTTATTGTAAAAATGTCGAGAAAACTCTGGCTTTCAAGCCGGAGATGAACCGACATAAACAATAAAAGCGTGGGAATCCGCCATGCACCGTCCAATCTATTGCGCATGAAATCAAAGCTAATCGGCTTTGATAAATTAGGTGCATGGCCCCTGGGTAAACTTCCAGCCCAGTTAGAAACGCCAGCTCCTTTAGGGGCTGGTAGTTTACATACATTTTTGATTACGGGTGAGGAATTTCCGCAAAATCATAAAACTCAATTGAAAGCATGATTTTGCGGGGTTCACTGCGCATTTCCCCCATTATTTGCGCAGTTCATTGCGTAAGTTTAAATAGAACCGTGTGCATCCCACACTCATGATATCGAAGGATGTGCTGGAAGACATTGCCGAATCCTGGTCAGGGGATATTGTCAGGGAGAACGTGATATGGAGGGATATCATGGCCGGGGTGGAGGACTCCCTGAAATATGAAGAGGTAACCGTCATCAAGGGCGTTCGAAGGGCTGGCAAGACCTTCATTCTGTTTCATATGTTGCAGAAGCATGGCGGCATCTATCTGAATTTCGAGGATGATCGTCTTTATAATTTCGATATCGGGGATTTTGAAAAAGTGCTTGACATGGTCCGAAAACTGGAAACGCCCATTCTTTACCTTGACGAGGTCCAGCATGTCGCAGGATGGGAGAAATTTGCACACAGGGTTCATCGGAAGGTCAAGTTGTTCGTTACAGGCTCGAATTCCGGATTGCTCTCATCGGATTATGCGACCTCCCTGGTAGGCCGCACCAAGAGCTTCGACGTGTTTCCCCTGTCCTTCACGGAGTTTCTGCGGTTCACCGGCAAAAGAAAGGGAAGGGGTTCGTTTCTGGATTACATGGACACAGGCGGTTTTCCAAGAATTGTCATCAGCGGGGATACATCCCTGGCCAATGAATATCTGGACCGTATAATTTACCGGGATATACTGGGAACGGAAAATATAAGGTACCCCGAAGCCCTGAAAACACTCGCTCTTTATCTCCTGTCCAACGTGGGCAAGGAATTCTCATTCAGAACCCTGAAAGAGGTAAGCAGCATAGGGCATGAAAGCACCGTGAAGGATTACCTTGGTCTGTTGAGAGATGCTTACCTTGTAGGAATGATAAATCGGTATGATCCATCATTGAAAGTCCAGGAATCCTATGGCAAGAAATTATATGCCATGGACACCGCATTCATCTCTCTGGGAAAGAGAATGGAAAGGGATACGGGACGGGTTCTGGAGAACATGGTTTTCCTTCACCTGAAACAAAAGGGCCACGACCTTTTCTATGGAAAAAACGGAAAGGAAGTTGATTTCATTGTATGTGACAGTTTAAATCCATTGAAAATAGTTAATGTCACTTTTGAGGCTGCAAACAAAAAGACCCTCCAGAGGGAAATTGATTCCCTTCATTACTTCCAGGAAAAAATTAACGTGCCAGCTGAACTTGTGTCTCTCTATCCGAGTGACGTTCCGGGTGACATCCAATTTCACTTGGCCCACAGGTATATGGGCTGAATATCACCGCATGCCCGCCTGAGGGCACCTGCCCGGATGGGCAGATGTCACAACCACTTCCCCGGCGTAATGCTGATGATCACCAGGGGATGCTTCCCGGCCTTCAGCGCCTCTATCAGGCCGTCCGAGGACCACTTCCTGTCGGCATCGGAAAAACGAACAAATTCAGAGAATTCCGGAGCCGTATCCGGGTCTCCCAGCAGTTCCTCGGACGAATACCCGACCGCGGTCCGCACGGGCGCCAGGGTATTCAGCCGCTCCAGTTTCTTCAGTACATCTTCTGAATCGCACAGCATTCCCACCTCGTGCCCGTAGAGCTTCGCTTCGACGACCGCAAGTTCCGGGAAGTTGCCGTATCTCTCGGCACCGGTCCCGCTCCAGTACACTGCTTTGGGGTCCCATCGGAAGTAATAGGTGGAGCGCAGCCCGCGCTGCTTCTCCCACAGGGCCAACTTCGCGGCTTTCTCCGGGTTCCTGGCAACATCGTGGCGCATGATGGCCACGTGCTTTTCGACAATCGGCATTGAAATGTAGTCCGCAACCGTCATGGTCCTGTACTTGGAGAGGAGTGCCAGCACCAGCTCGGAATACTTTTTCAGTGTGAAATCTCTGCTCATCAATTTCATTATCCCTCTACGGGTATAATATCCTTCGCCCCGAATTTTAGATTTTAGATTTTAGATTTTAGATTTGCGCTGATAATATGCAACGTCGTCAATCCGTCGTAAATCTACAATCTACCAAAAGGCACATTTGCCTCCCTTTATGTAGTAGACAATATCTACAATATTGAGGGAATACCCATGTACGAAGTAGAAACTAAGAAACTGGAAAAGAAGAACGCAATCGAACAACTACGCTGGGATCTCGAGAATAGATTCGGCTTCTCCGAGATACTGAACGATGCCTTAATGAAACGATTTCAACAATACTTAGGAGACACCGATCACTCGGATGAACAGGGTAGAATAATATATTGGGCCGTTGCAACCCAGGAACCCGCAGGTAAAGCCCAACCCGAGATGAGGAAGGTTCAAGTTCGTTTGACGCTGTTCCATCCAGATGACATTAACATCCTACGGCAAGAAGGTGTCGCAGCAGTCAGGAAGAAACGAATAATGAGGATTACTTGTGAAGCGAAGGAACAGGGCGGATATCTCACCCAGGAAGATCTGGCAATCCTCCTAGGCAACTCTCCAAGGGCAATTCGATACGATATCAAAGAGATCCGCAATGATGGTATCGAGGTCCCTACCAGAGGACAGATGAAAGACATCGGAAAAGGCGTGTCCCACAAAGCCAAGATTGTCTTGGAATACCTCAAGGGATACGGTTATTCCGAGATAAAACGAAGAACCCATCATAGTGAAGAGAGCATAGATCGATATATTCGAGATTTCAGTCGTGTGGTATATCTTCTCCAACACGAGGAGTCCATCTCAAGGATACGTCAAACAACAAGGCTCTCGGAAAGTCTCATCATAGAATACAAGCAAATTTTCGAAGAGTATTCGGAACATGACTATCCGCGATTAGAGGAACTTTTCCAGAAGATGCCTCAAAAAAAAGGAGTACACGAGAAACAGAGGGGGGGGCCTTGAAAATGTCGGAAGCTCCTTTCAGAAAGGAATACGAACCGCAACTTCAACGCAATCTCAGGACCAGATTGGTCAACCGCTTCCGGGAGAAATACAAGTTCATGGGTGGGGAAGAGATTACCCAGTTCATCATAGATGACATACTCACTATTATCGAAGAGGACTACAGGCCAATGCAAATGATGAGGAAGGGACAATTGCTGTGGGATGGGATATTGATCAAACAGAAACGGAAACCGGGGCGGGCATTGTCCATGAAGGAAACCCTGACAAAGCCTATAGTTCTTACCTTCATCACAGATGAAGATATCGAGAAACTCAAGAGCGGGGCGAAGATGCGAGACATACGAAAAGATATCTCCGAACGGATCACGAAGGAAGCATTCGAACAAGGAACGGTCCTCAATCTAACGGACGTGAGCTTGATTACAACATCCTCTCGTGGGTCTGTATCAGGATATCTCAAAGAGCGAGAGGCTGAAAAACACATCCAGCTCCCGACAAGGGGGAGGATACATGACCTCGGGCCCAGTGTTACTCACAAAGCCGATATACTCCGAATGAGGTTCAACAAATACACGTTGATGGAAATCAAAAGAAGGACGCAACACTCTACCGAATCCATAGACCGATATCATCGAGATTTCGACCGGGTCGCATTGCTGGAATCGAAGTTGTCCATTGAGGAGATATCATTCGTTACAGGAATGAGCCAACGGCTCATTGAGGAGTATATACACTTGAAACATGAAATGTTATCTCAAGATGAGGGGTTAGGAGGGTAAAGGTTATGTGTCCGAAAGACATTCAAGATGATTGGAACATAAGGGGGGCAAATGTGCCTTATCTACAATCGTCAATCTACAATCGT
>VMTD01000081.1 GCA_013791785.1 Methanobacteriota archaeon | reverse complement strand
TTGCATTAGTACGGCATGCAACGGCCTTTCTCGTTTATTGTATATGTCGATTCATCTCCGGCTTGAAAGCCAGAGTTTTCTCGACATGTCTACAATAAAGTAATCACAATTTTGATATTTCGTGCTTTATGTTTAAGTACAGGCTGGTAGATATGGGTTTGAGGTGCATTCCATGCCAGAGGATATCGAGATATACGAACTGAAGAAAATGGACATCCGCGGCGCGACCGTCATCGACGGATTTCCCAGTGTGGGCCTTGTGAGTTCCATAGTGGCAAATTACCTCATCAACACTCTCGACCTGATACAGATAGGTATGATGGACTCGGTGTATTTCCCGACCGTTTCCCTGGTGAGGGATGGACTACCTCACAATCCCGTTAGAATCTATGCCGGCGAGAAGGTCGGAAGCGGCCCCAACTCAATGGACCAGATTGTTGTTTTCATTTCCGAGTTCCAGCCGCCGCCGAACCTTGTCAAGCCGATTGCCAGCGCCATGATTGACTGGGCCCAGGACCAGAAATGCAAGATGGTGATTTCACCCGAGGGACTCGTCATCGACACAGAAACCATAGACATGGACGAAGAGGAAAAAGCCCGTCTGAGCGTGTACGGCGTGGGCAGCACCGACTGGATGCGGGAGGAACTGGCCAAGAGCGGCGTTGAAGAATTCACCGAGGGCGTCATCACCGGCGTCGCCGGGGTTCTGCTCAACGAAGGCAAGCGCCGCGACTTCAACGTAGCCACTGTTCTGGCCGAGGCACATCCCGATTTCCCGGATGCCAGGGCGGCAGCCAAGGTCATGGAATACATTGGCAAACTGCTTCTCCACATAAACCTGGACGTCACCCCGCTGTACCAGGAAGCGGAGCGCATAGAATCACAGTTGAAGAGCATACACAAACAGACCAAGGACATGAAAGCGTCCGGCCAAAATCAGCCTTCCATGTACGGATGAGTCACAAACAGAAGGCTGATGATGGCCGGATTCATTTAACGTCGTATGCCTGTATTATCGAAGCATACTGGCTTCGATTGATTTTGCGACATTATGCGCGGCATACGACCATCTCTGACGTGCGGAGATTTTTCCATGTACGGATAGTCGAAAATCTGATAATTACATCCGCCGCTCGCTTGAATATCTTACTAATGTGCCATTCTCAACACGAATTATATCCCCAAAGAATTTTTCGACTGTCCCAACATTGGTCTCCGCATGTCCGGTGAGCTCGCCGGCCGTGAAATACCCGCCGGCCATCGCCAGATAGGGAAGTAACTGGTCCGAGGCATGCATATCCACGCTTGCTTTGCTATCTATTTCGGCCACTAAATTCCTTGCGGCCTCCTGCCCCACCGCCACGGCTGGCTTGCCCCTCTCGCCCAGCGATGATGAGCCCAGAAAAGTTCGACCGTCGGATACTGCAAGCACGATTCCGATGCCCTGACTCGGTCCCGTTTCCCTGTGCTCTATCTCGATATGCGCCAGTTTTCTGAGATTTTCGGGCAATGCGTTCAATGCTGAATCTCTCACACGTTCTGCAATTTTCACAGGCAGATCGGTAATATTCACCCTGCCACGGATGACCCTCGGTTCTGCGAGGGGTTCGATGGCCAGCGGTTTGAGGCGATTCGGTGAATTAATTTTTGCGGTAATGCTCCCACCGCCCTTCGGGTAATAGCCCCTGGCTCCGGTCTCGATGCTGCACTCCAGCCCGCATCTTTCCAGGAGTGGAAAAAGCACCATGGTGCAATAATCAATGGAGGGTGCCCATTTCACGTCGGTGCCGCCAATCAATGATATTATGGAACAGCCCTGTACCGATGCCAGTGCAGGAAGTACGGTCTGCAGCAGCAGCGTGACACTGCCAGCAGTGCCGATATCGAATTTATACTCACCATGCCGAATTTTGCCTGGAACGAATTCGATGGTGGCAGAACCGACCTGGCCGCCGGATATTCTTGCCCCGCAGAGCCTGCCCATGAGCTCCAACCCGGCAAGATGCTGCCTTGCCAACCCCGGTTTGGGGCGGTTGGCCCTTATGTTCTCCACCTCCAAGGGAATCCCTGTCATGGCTGAAAGTGCAAGAGAGGTTCTCAGAACCTGACCGCCACCCTCACCCCCTGAGCCGTCAATTATGAGGATATCATCTGACAATGGCCACCACCATCTCGCTGCCCTGGGGCCCGCCGACATAGCACACGTTCCAGTTGTTCATGGTCGCATCGAACGCCTCTTCCTGGAAGACAACCCTGCCAAAAGGGTACATCTGGGCACCTTCAACGGTCCAATCCCTGGATGCAAGCAGTACATCGCCAGCGGCAAAACCGCCATCCCTCAGCTTCCAGGGACCATTCTTGCCCACAGTGATTTCGAAATAGGGCGCCATTATGTCGCCGCATCTCTGGTCCGTATAGACATTGTCTGTATGTTCGGACGCCCATTCCATTGCCTGCAATTCATAATCGTATGTCACTTCCTGGACATCGAAGGCATCCTGGCTGTTGTAGGCCAGTGGGAGAGCGGCGGCACATGTGACAATGAAAATCACCATGACGAATGTGGGAAGCGGCTTGAAGAAATCATGCTGCTTCGATAACATTGACAATTTACCGATAATGTAAGCGATTCCCACACCCACAACCACCGCCAGGGGTATGTCGATGAAGTTGTATGAGCGATATGCCAGCATGAAGCCAAAGAGGTCAAGACCCCTCAG
Organism: Methanobacteriota archaeon; assembly: GCA_013791785.1. GTDB lineage: Archaea > Thermoplasmatota > Thermoplasmata > SG8-5 > SG8-5 > UBA147. The sequence goes on along the minus strand of VMTD01000081.1, from coordinate 47,302 downwards.
CGCCGAAAAGACCATGATGGTCAGGGGTGCCAGGAACATGCCGACTACCAGGTGCCGCTGCGAAAATTTCGAGTACCGCAGAACGTTGAAGCCCATGAGACCGACAATGGCCAGGAGGAAGTAGGGGAACATCAGCCTGAGCAGCGCATCGGAAGTGAGTTGAGCCCCGGTGAACAGGTGGACCCTGGCGTTGAGGTATAGCACCCCTATGCCCAGGACCAGCACAAGAACCTTCTCGTCAAAAATGCTGGCAAACGTGACTTTCTTATTTTTCCCTTTCAGGAAGAACCAGGGTCTGGTCTGAACGGTAATGGACAGCATTCTGGCGATGACAGCCACCAATATGCTCACGCTAGCCAGCAGCATGATGTCATTGGCGTTGATGACCTCGGAGGCAATTTCCAGGCTGACTGAATTGTAATAGACAATGGACATCAACAGTATTCCCGGCCCGGTTATGGCGTCCAGAATGAATTCCTTCGTTGTGCGCACGTGGTGCTCGGAACGTCTGAAGGCCGTGCCAACCAGTGCGAATGAGAAGGTCAGGAGGGCTATCAGGGAAGCGAGATGATGGGTGAATGGCAGTATCACCAGCACCAGAATCATGCCTGCACGGAACCGCCAGTCCCTGCGCCGGGTGTAGAGGAATAGGAGAAAGCACAGCAGGGTGATTGCCAGCAATTGCTTCATGGCCGCGGTCGTAACATAAACGAACAGACCCGAAAGTGCGGCAAAGATGCCCGCGGAGAAGGCAGCTATCTCGTTCTTCGTGAGAGACATTGCCAGGGCATAGATGAATATCACGGACAGAGAACCGATGAGGGCGCAAAAATACGGCAGCAGAGGGAGAGGTTCCACACCCAGAACCAGTGAAAACATGGCCAGCATGGCCGGGAACACCGGAAGCTTCATATTGTAAGCCAGCAACCCGCCGTAGTTGCCTGGGTCGGGCAATGCGCCGTCGCTTATGATTATCTCGGATATCCTGGCCAGCGGGAAACCGTCAATGTTGTAAGGCAGGTCAGAAAATTGCAGTGGCACGAGCCTGGCACAGAATGCGATGAGGAACAGAAGCGTAATTATAAGCACCGGATACTTCGACTTCATGCATCCATCCCCAGAACTATATTCAGTGGGGGCGCGTCAACCTCCCTGTCCAATTTCTCGGTCTCCTGCATCAGCTCCCTGGGCTTCACCCTTGAAAGCATTTTCTCTATCATCAGCGCAGACGCCATGTGAATGAGGACGGATGCCACAAACATGCCCAGCAATATCTGCGCGTTTATCATGGGGTGTATGGACTCCCCGAACATCCTGAGCAGACCCCGGTCCTCTATGAATATCAAGATGAGATACCCGATGCCCAGGCCAAGCAGCGATGAAACTATGGACATGACGAAGGCATCTCTCATTATCAGTTTTCTGAGATAATTCCTGTCCGCACCGACTGCCGAAATTATGCCTATCTCATGCCTTCTCTCTATCACGGCCCTGGAGATTATGGCTGCCGAGCCGATGAAAGCCAGGGCGCCGTCCAGGATGATGAATGTGGTGACAACGACCCTGATGCTGTTGGAGCCTTCCTGGACAAAGATGCTGACATAACTGCCGTTGGTGGCCTTGAACTGCGCCGTATCGAGATATCTGATTGCCAGCTGTTGCTGGGCCCTTTCCTCGTCGGTGATCTCGGTGTTCACCGGGGTCACGATACCGCCCGGGGTTGTGACAACGACAGCCTGTTCCTGCTGCTCCAGTGTTTCCACCAGCGCGGTCTGGTTGGTGGTCTTGACCCTTATGAACAAAACAGCATCCTGACCGAGACCGGCCATCTTCCTGGCATGGGGCAGGGACACCAGGAGTTCGTCCTCGGAATACCGACCGCTGTAAACTGCATCTATCTCCAGCTGGAAAAGAGCAGGGTTCGATGAACCCGTAAGCAGAAGCCTGTCACCGACGTCAAGCCCTATCTTGCTCGCCAGCGTGCTCCCTATTACCGCAAATCGCTCCGGATTACCGACAGACCCCCGAACCAACTCTCCGCCCTCCAGGGCCAGAAAATCGTTCAGTTTCACACCTCTTATCAGAACTGGTTGGTCATTCACGACACTGAAGCATGTTATTTCGGCACTGGCTGAAACAACGTTCGGCTCCGACTTGATTGTGTCCAGCATGCTCACGTTGAGCTTTGTAGAGGAATTTACCTGAGTGACTGCGACCATGTCACCGCCGAAAATCGTCTGGGGCGTGTTCTGAATGCCCATAAGCATGGGTACTGACGCGCTGAGAATGAGGGTGCATAGTATCAGCCCCACTATGTTCTTGCTCTTGAGTAACATCATGCGTCGTTCCTCCTTGCCACGAACATTCTGGAGGCCTTCATTGCTGGCCAGAAGCCGCCCACCGCGCCGGATATGACAGAGATGAGGAACGGCAGCAGGACGGACCTGAGATTGGCCACCGGTGTTATGAAGGTCATTACATTCGCCAGACTGGACATGGATGATATGGCACTTGCCGCGCAGAAACCCATTGCTGTGCCCAGAATGCCGCCGATGGCCGTTATGAAAAGAGCCTTGAACATGAAAACCCTTATCACGTATTCCCTGCTGGCCCCCACGCCCCTGAGTATGCGAATCGTGGGTGCGCTGTACTCTGTCTCGATGGAGATGATGCAATACACCAGTATGGCGGTCATGAGGCCGCTCATCAGTATTATGCCCCAGAGTCCCTGTTCCACCTGATAAATTCCCCGTTCGAAGAAACCGACCACGCCGGATGTGGGCGTGAGTGAAGTGTCCTTGACATAGAATGGCTGCTCCTTCAGCGGTATCGGAGAATCAAGTATCATTAGGAATGAATAATCGCCCTCAAGTTCCGGCCTGAGTGCGTCCATACTTTCCCTGGAAATGAGGAGCCAGTCATCGGGCATTATTGAGCCTTCCGAGTAAAGGGCCGACACCTGGACAATCGTCATGTTCCCGCCACGGTTCAGCATGTATCTGGAGTTTGTTGTGGCACTTATCGATTTGGAAACCATAATATCGGCCAGCTGGGTTCCCACCCAAACGCCAGTGTCAAGGGACTCATCAGTCATGTTGAGGCCCAGAACATCATCGGGATCGTAAACGGACACCGCATAAACATTGCCCAGCGTTCGGCTGTTGAAATCTGTGAGAGTCACGTTGGCAAAGCAGAATGCGATGAAAGATGTATCATTTTCGGGTAACAAATCCCCACCGACGCGGCTGTTGGCAAAGTCGCCGTCCGTGTAAACCAGCACCGGACCCTGGTCGAAGCTTGCGGCAAGGCTGGAAGTGGTATCATGAAGGCCGCCCACCATGGCTGTTGTACCTGCAAGGTAAGTGGCACAGAACGCTATGCCCAGGATGGTGGCGAATATCCTGCGATTCATTTTTGTTGAGAGTCTGAATGTTATGGACACCTGTTTCACCTATACGTCGTTCAGCATGTAGGATATGTTCGGATATATTTAATTAATGCAGGGTGAAAACCTGAATATTCAAATGATTAAAGTTGATTTATTATATTACCTATACCCTGGAGTTTATCATCTGGAGATTGCGAAGTGCAGAAGAACTTGAGGCTATTTCGTTCGAATGATTTAATCACCCTGGAACATCTCTTCAAGTCCTCTGATGGCTAACCCCGTTCTTGGTTCTATCTTTTCAGGCAGTTGCTCTTTCAATACGTATTTGCGAATCAGGAGGTCCGATTCGTTAACCCCAGCCAGAGCACGCATGTTCGTGGTGCCGGATATTCGTGGATTAATCTCGAATGGATATATGACCCCTTCAACATAACGGCACTGAATGTTCAATGGGCCTCTAGATCCGACCTTTTTTGCTATTTCATTACATCCTTCGATAAGCCCCTTGTCATCGACAATCTTACCTTGGCTTATACCTGAAGAAACTGCTAGTGCCATACCCTTGGCATTCAAAGATGGTGCCTTCAATTTGTTTGATAAGCCACTTAATATCTGCCTTTTTAGCGCCACAGTAGAAATTATTTTTCCATCGTGACCAGATAGTATGCCTACAGTGTACTCATTCTCGTACGAACCGACATATTCCTGCACTAATGGTTTGTTGCCATATTTTAAAAGGTATTTGCAAAAGAAATATAACTCGCTTGAATCCTGAGCTATGAATACATTTTTGGAACCGCCCGTGCCCAGGTATGGTTTGATTATCGAGGGGTAGAAATCAACATCGGATATGTCTGCTTCGGTGTCAATAGCCACGGTCTTTGGTATCGAGACGTTCTTGCTTTTCAGAAAGTCGAACGTCCTCTTCTTGTCAAGGCATAGGTCGATCACTTCTTTTGTGTTGATTGGGAGGTAAATATCATTTTCTTTGAATGAATCTCTATTGTCTGAAATGATTTTCAACTCAATCTCGGATCCAGGGAATAAAACCCACACCTTTTCTCGTTTGCACATCTTAATGACGCTATCAATAAAACATGGATCCCTCGCGGGGGGCACCAACAAACCTTTGTCGGCTTTGAATAAGCCAAAACTTTGCTCCGACATATCTGTTCCAATTAGGTAATATTTGTTAGTGGATTGTCTCAGGGACTTCATAATTTCCATTCCTGTCCCGCCGCCACCAACGCTCGTTATCATGATCTTTATTTTCTTTTCATTCATATGTATCCCTCTATTAATTTATCCGTTACTTCATTTGCTACACCAGCAGTCTGGGCTTCTTCGATAGTTTTACTAACATCATATTTGGCCTTCACAAACGTCACACTACATTTTTCCGTATCCAGCAGCGCTGCGCTGGCTTTCCATGTACCATCCCTTGGAAGACCACAAGAGCCAGGATTTATCAGTGTTACCTGGCCACATTTATGTATCATGGGATAATGAGTATGCCCTAAGAAAATATAGTCATAACCCAAATCAGCGAATCTTTTTTCATCCACTGAATCTGGATATATATATTCCATTAGGGGATTCCAAGGGCTGCCATGGAAAAAAGATAATTTCTTGCTATTTATATCGATTTCCAAAGTCTTTGGAAGACACAGTAACCAATCTTTCTGCCCGGTTGAAAGATTTTTCTTGGCGCTATCCATGAAATATATTCTCTCACGCTCGGGGGAATAATCTATGTTACCGAGAAGCATTCCTTCATGATTTCCTAAAATCACCTCAATTCCAGCGTCCATCACAGTATTCAGGCATTCCAAAGATTGGTGAAAGTAGCCTACAATGTCCCCTAGACAGACGATACGACCCACTTCTTCATTATTAAACTCAGCTAGCACTGCTGTCAGTGCCCGATGATTTCCATGAATGTCGGAGATGATTCCGATTTTCATTTTTTTATCGCCCCGTAAGCTTTAATACATTCTGCCAACCCGCTTTCAAGGGAATGAATGGGTGTGAATCCGAGTTGCTTTCCTGCCTTGGAAATATCAACCCGAACCTTTGTCTCCTCGCCTGGATCTGGTGTGCCAGTTAGTTCGATTTCAGATGTCGATTTCGCAGTTTCAATCACTTTCTCAGCTAGTTGCTTCATTGTCACAGTTGTTCCGCTGGCAATGTTAAAAGTCCCTGATGTTCCTGTGGAAAATGCCAGCCAGAATGCATTGGCAATATCGGAAACATGCAGAAAATCCTGTTCCCGCCGCCCGCTCCCGAAAAGCCCGATGGGCTTGCCAGCTAGAGCGTTTTCAAGGAAGATGTTTACGACTGTCTTTCTACCCCCCACACCGTAAGGGGCATTAATGCGCAGCACTGTCAATGTATTCTCTTCGGGTTTTTGTGTCCTGAATAACCATTCACCTACAATTTTCGAAACAGAGTAATAATTTTCTGGTGCCGGTGCATTTTCCTCCCTCCATGGCACGGGTCCCGATTTTCCGTAAATGGCGCATGTCGATGCGTAGATAAGCTGGCACCTGTTCTGGGTCCAGTAATTCAAAACTGTTTTGTGCATCTTAACATTATTATCGAAAACACTCACATTAACATTGCTGAATGATTGTGGTATTTCCGATGCCAGATAAATTATGGCATCTATGTCCCGTGTTCCTAGCCAATCTGAAAGAGATTTCTCATTTGTTAAGTCGATAGAATCCACGAGAAGAGTTCCGATTTTTCCGCTATGAATATCACACCCAAGAATCTCCACACCCCCTGCTGAGAAACGGTCCACAATATTCTTTCCGATGAATCCAGACACCCCCAGTATTGCGATACGGGCACTCATGCTCTAGCCTCGATTCGCAGGTATTTAAAGAAATTTCTTGTGATGGGCAAAGCGCTCCTCAGGTGTTTCTCGAAATATATGGCGACCTCGGGCGAGATATCCCTCATCACCTTCCCCTCCTGCCAGAACCATTTATACTCGAAATATGCAGTCGAGAAACCAGCTTGCATCAGTAATTTGTTTATCCATTTCTCTTTGAATCCACCTTTCATTTTGTGATATTCAGCCATTTCTATTGTGTCATCGTCCAATATATTTCCAACCACTTTCCGAACCTCGCTTCCCATTTGGCAAACCCCTCTCCTCTCGATGGCAAGAGTTTCCGTCACATTCTCGGGAAGTGCCTTGATAGCCGACCAGAAATAGTAATTTGGATCCTCGTCCGAGTAGAAAACTCCGTTCGGTTTCATAACGCGTCGTGCTTCTTTGAATGTGCGTGCCAGGTTGGGCAGATGGTGCAGCACCCCATATGCAGTTACCACGTCGAAATAAGCGTCTTCGAAGGGCAATTTCTCGCTCGGTGCCAGAACAAACTTGACATTTTTCAATCCATCCTCATTCATCTTGATTTTAGCCAGGTCGAGCATAGCCGGAGTAATATCGATACCATACACTTCATCAAAGTAGGGGGCCGCAAGCGTCAGCATGAAACCGGTTCCGCAACCTATGTCCAATAGTCTCTTCCCACCCGTCTCCTCGGCCAGGCGCTTCAAACGCTCGCGAACCTGGGCAACATTTTCCTCTTTGAAGTTGGGTTGGGTCTGATCGTAAGTATTGGCCAATGCTGTGTGATATCGGATATTAGCCTCCCTTACCGCATCCTCATTTTTCTTTCGTTCTCCTTTCATAACCTCACCCTTCTAAACAGAAGCCTTTCAAGCAAGAGGAGGGATATAGGCACGTTTTGTAATTAACATTTTCGCTGGGACGCATAAAGCGGGTCGTTAATGATTGTATTGTGGAATGTGTCATAATCCGACCGCTTATTTATTTGCCAAGAATTTTTCGGTACCAGGCAACTGTTTCTTTTATACCGGCCTCGAACGATGTTCCCGGTTCAAAGCCGATCATTTTCTTGGCCAGCGTTATATCGCCCCTGTGACGTCTCACATCCGCGAGCCTGGGCGGTTGGAAATCAAATTCGCCAGCATAATTCAATTCCCTAGCAATGGCTTTCACCATGTCCAAAACAGAAATTTCTTGGCCGGTGGCAAGGTTGATTACCTTTCCTCTCGTGTTGCTGTTATTGTAAATTTGGATCATGCCCTCGACCGTGTCGCTGACATATATGTAATCTCGGGTCTGGAGGCCGTCTCCGTGAATTATCGGTTGCTTGCCAGCCATTATTCTTTCGATGGTTATGGGGATGATTCCTGCATAACTGCCCTCGTTCTGTCTGGGGCCATAATTGTTGAATGGCCTTATGATTGCGCAATCCAGTCCGAACGTGTTCTCGTAAGATTGCACAAGCAGGTCGCATGCGGCTTTGCTTGCTGCATAGGGGGTTGTCGGGTTCAAGGGATGCCCCTCGTCCATCACCATCTCCATTGCCGTGCCATATGCCTCCGATGAAGAACAGTGTATCAGTGTTTTGAAACACCCCTCCCTCAACAGCTCAAGGGCTGAAAGCGTGATGTTGATATTGTCCTCGCAGGTGATTTTCGGGAGGCTGTGTGAGGTCAGGAGCGGAACTACGGCCAGATTGAATACCACTTCGATGTTCTCGATTTCGAAGATATTCTTCATCTTTTCATAATGTCCAGCATCCTGATAATACAGTTTGATATTGTCAAACGTTTTCATGGCTGGTTCGATGTTTCTGTGCTTCCCCAGAAAGAAATTATCAACTATAACGATGCGTTCAGGTTTTTCACGAATTATTCGGTCAATCAAGTGGCTTCCTATGAAACCGGCACCGCCAGTGACCATTACGGTTTTATTTTTCAGGCTCATTTTTCATCACCTTTTTTTTTGAGATAGGAAGGAATCGTGTTCTCTCTAATAGGTTTTGCGGGAACGCCCATTACTATCTGATTTTCTCCCACGGACTTGGTGACAACCGCACCCAGTCCGACAACTGAGTTTTTACCTATGGTAATGCCGTCTCTGATGCAGGCTGAAGGTGCGACCCAGGAATAATCCTCTATAACGACGCTACCGCCAATCATGCTCTGGGCGATGACGCTACAATTCTTTCCGATAATCACATTATGTGCTATGTGGCAAAGATTATCTATCTTGGTCCCCCTGCCAATGAATGTGCTGTCCAAAGTTCCTCTATCAATGCAGGTGTTTGAGCCTATATCCACGTCGTCCTCGATTACGACGCCAGCCACGTTCGGAAACTTGATCAGATCCCCATCCTCGTTCCGTTCATAACCGAAGCCATCCGCGCCTATCACGGTACCGGAATTTACTGTTACGCGTTTGCCGATCATGACCTTTGAGTAGATGCTCACATTGGCGTGGATGATTGAGCCCTCACCGATCTCAGATTTTCCTATGTATACATGGGGTCCGATGTAGCTGTTCGGGTGAATTTTTGCGTCCACATCGATAACAGCTGAAGGTGCAATCCCCCACTCCATCTTCTCCTCGAAATAACGTTGCATGACAGTGATAAAAGCCAACCTTGGGTTTGAAACCTGTATGATAATTTTCTCTCCGAATTGCCCTTCTTTGACAACCAGTTTGTTCGAACAGATGATTACTTTTGCCTCAGTATTCTCGAGTATGGGCATTGCTTCTTCCAGTGTATTTTTTGTGCAAAAGGATATGGAGTTGCCGTTGGCCTTATTTACAGGAGCCGGATGCATTGAAAAACTGGCATTCAGCCAAGCCTTCTCAGTGTTTCCTCCCACGAGTTCGCAGATATCGTTGATTCTGATATTCTTCTCAATCATACTCTTCACCTCGTATCTTATCCTTCAACCTATCCTCGCCAATAATCTTTTTATAGGTTCGGTTGGCTCTGAAGGTCTCGTCTATGTTATCCGTTAGGTTATTTATAAATTTGGTGAAAAAACCTATGTAATCCAGCCCTTCCTCTGACCAGTGCATCGGGTGGAAAACGATTTGTAACGTACTATCTTTCGCTTTTTTCACGAACTCGTAAGGATTCTTGCCGCGAAAGTCCATGCATGAGTCGCTCATGTAATTATCATCGGAAAATATCTCATTGGAGTATGCATTAATGTAACCCTCGAACATGGGATACTGACCACTGAGAGATGGATTATGAAGGCTTATGGACCTTATCGGTTTTCCTATGATGCTCTCAAGAATGCTGCATTCCAGCTTAACTTTATTCTCCAGCTCTTGATGGCTGGCATTTTCGTAAATCGAAGGATCAAAATGCAGCCCTATCTCAAAACCGTCATTGGACATGCTCCGCAGCAGGTCAGAATTGGCAGGGAAAAGTGGATTATAATAACGATTCGTAGTCATGATGAAGAAGGTAGATTGGATTCCAATTTTCTTTTCCATTTTGGCTAATTTGTAAGCACTTGGTATGTCGAAATCAACATCATGCCTCATTATGATGCTTCTTTTCCCATCCCAGTTTGCAAGTGCGCATATCGGTGCGATGTCCATTGCATACTTTACAAAGTCCTCGAAATCGGCATAAGTGAATCTCAGGGTATGTTTTATTTCTTCCATCACATTCCTTCCAAAGTTCTTTCCAGCACGATTGCCATCTCGTCAATTTCCGCCTCTTCCAGGGTGTAAAACATGGGTAAGGCTATTGCTTTATTAAATATTTCGAGAGAATTGGGGCATTTATCCTTTGAACCATACACTGGCTGGACATGAGATGCATATGTCCCTATCTGGGCCTGTATGCCTTCCTTCCTGAGCAATTCAATCAATCTGTTCCGATTGATTTTCTTATCAACAAGCGCGACATAACTCTGATATATGTGCAAGCCGTCAGGAGAATTGTATGGCGAATTGATAAGGCTCATTTTTTCCAGCTTCTCGTCCCAATACCTGGCGATTTCAATCTTTCGCTTGATGATGTAATCGAGTTTCTTCAGCTGGGCAACGCCGACTGCCGCAGTAATGTCGCTCATTTTGAAATTGTAACCTATCTCATTGAACTCAGGCACAACGAATTCATCAGTGTTTTCCCTGTTCCAAGCTGTCACAATGCCGAAAACCGACAATTTCCTGATATGCTCTGCAATCTCCCTGTCCCTGGCAACGACCATGCCTCCTTCTCCTGTTGTGATGCCTTTCCTGGCATGGAAAGAGTAGCAGCCCACGTCGCCCATGGTTCCGGCGAATTTGCCCTTGTACTTCGCTCCGAACGCGCAGGCTCCGTCCTCCACGACCTTAAGGTCATGCTCCTCAGCAATCTCCAAAATTTCATCCATTTCAGCGGGTTGGCCGAATGTGTGAACAGGTATTATCGCTTTTGTCTTCTTGGTAATTTTTTTCCTAATTTCATCCGGGCTTATGTTATAGGTTTTTGGATCTACGTCCACGAATACTGGCTTTCCTCCGCAGTACACTACCGAATGACCCGTGGCCGGGTATGTGTAATCTGCAACCAGGACTTCATCCCCTTTCTTGATTCCAAGGCAAAGGAGTGATAGATGAAGCGCACATGTGCAATTTGTTAATGCCACCACGTTCTTGGCAGAAAGATATTTTGAAACATTCTCCTCGAACTCCTTCGTTTTCGGCCCCTGGGAGACCCAGCCGCTCTCCAGCACTTTCCTTATCTCTACGAGCTCTTCACTGTCGAAATATGGCCTGGCCAAATGTATCATTTTGCTCATTTACCATCACCTTTTTCAATTAATTTCCTGTAAAGCCTTTCCATCTCTTGCATGTTTGCCTGCCAACTCTGGCCTGCCAATATGAATTCTCTGGCCTTCTCCCCTAGCCTTTTTCTCATTCCCTCGTCTAGTATTAACTCGTCAAGGGCCCGGGCAAGAGCTTTTGAATCCATACCTTGATATACATATCCGTTGACCCCATGCTCGACGAACTGGTTGTAACCGCTGGTATTCGCAATGACAATAGGCAATCCGCAACTCATTGCCTCCTGCGCTGTGACGCCTATACCGCAACCCGAGGTCTGGTTGTAAACAGTGTCCACATAGATATCGCACCCATTGAGCATTTCCGGCATGCTATCATACGGAACAGGCTCAATCATCTCGATCCTGTTCCGGTCATCCATTTTTCCTATCGCCTCTATGGTCCTGTCCAGATGATCTCCCTTTTTCAGGATCATGAACCGGACATTTTTGTGTTTTTTCAGAACTTCAGGCATGGCCCCCAGCAGTGTCTGAGTGCGGTAATTGTCATGTGAAATCCGGAGATAGATTATCCGAATTTCATCCGGGTTCCTTGCGCTAGCCGGAACGAAGAACTCAGAATCCACACCCCATCGGATGGAATAGATATTGCCAGTGTCACCGACAAGGACCCTAATCCTTTCTGCCATTGTATCATCCCCACAATGAACGGCATCTGCCCGTTTGAGTGCGTACTTCACCATGAACCTAAAAAGCATTGATTCGTCCGGCTGCCTGGTGATGTCCGAGCCCCAGGGTGAAATGACAAGGGGATGGACCCCTGTCATGGCGCCAAGAAAACCATAATCAGTGACAAAATGCGCGTGAATCAGGTCCGGTTTTATTTTCCTGACAAGTTTTCTGCATTTGAAAATTTTCCTGATGAAGTCCAGGTATCCGGCCCCCTCAATCTGGTGAACCGTGACATTCTCAAAATCTGCCTTGGTGCTGCTTATAAGATGAACGTCATGTCCCAGACCGGCAAAATGATTGACCCATCTCTTGGTATGGATGGATTCCCCATTACCGAGATAGCAAATCTTGAATTTGTCCTTCATCATTTCTCACCATTTGCAAAGCAAATATCCAAAACTGGTCGAGTACTTAATCTTTTTCTATTTAGCTCAAATGAGTATCTATGCCCAGTAAACTACCAGCCCCTAAAGTGGCTGACGTTTGTTGCCAGGGCTGGAAGTTTACTGCTTCTGCCGATTTATCTCAGCCCTGAAGGACTGATTGTTCTCGGCATTTATGCAGTAAATTCATGCAATTACAGTATTATTGTTTGAATTTAGGGTCCTCACCCATCTCCTTTTTTACATGTTTGAACAATTTCCTGAGGTTCATCGTGTCAAGGAAGAAATTTAGGTCGGCCTTCTTGAATTCCTTGAAACACCACAGAACGCCTATGTATGTTCCCAGGCCAATAAAGAATAGAACACCGAGGTGGTACCACCGGATTATCTCTATGAAGGTACTTATGCCCCACATGACCATGCCCATGACTACACCTGCGATCATATGCAATAATATTTTTCCTTGAAATAACCGTTTTCCGGTAATCCTGTTCGAGTAATAATGTAATCCAACAAGCATGATGATTATCGACGCCAGGATCGAACATGCAGCACCATTGATTCCACTGATGCCGAATTGGGACAGTAATCCGTTATGTGGGATAAGAAGGAAATTGAGCACGATATTGGCAATGCCTGCGAGAACAACGATCTTTGCGGTTTGTTTTGGCCTGTTCATTCCCACAATAAGATATGTATAGGGAACTCCGATAGTGAAGACATATGCATAAATTGTCAGCAATTGGAAACTCATTGTTGCTGGTCTGAATGAACTGTTCAGGACGATGTCAATAATCGGTACGGCAAAGACAATGATCATGGCCAGGACCGGAATGGTGACCATTGATGCATAACGCTCGGAATCCCTTGCAACCTTGGCAATCTCGCGAATCTTTTTCCTCTTGTCCATGTTTTTCCTTGCATGGATGGCTGAAATGGTTGGGTACACTACTATGCCAATGGATGCCGAAATCATCAATATCATCGCTGAAATTCTCTGGACCGAGGAATAATAACCAACCTCGACGGCGCTCCAGAAGTAGCCAATCATGACCTTGTCTATGTTTGCTGTAATAAGCGTGAATATTATCGGAATCATCAATGGCGTTGCAAACAGGAAATACATTTTCAGGTAATTCTTCGTGGGCTTGGCAACAGGGTATTTCCTCAGGAGAAAGAAAGCCATGCAAAACATCGCAAATGCCCCGAGAAGATATGCTATCGCCATTGCGCCGACAGTGTGGGTTGCCAGGAATGTTTGCAACGGTTCCAGGAATCCGGGCCAATTGTACCTCGGCTGCAAGTCGATAGCCGTTGTGGCCCCACCGTATGTGACAATGGCGCCGCTTATACCAGCCAGTGCCACGATAATGACCAGAGCGGACCTAACTATCGGGTCCATCAGTAGTGATATCTGGCTCTTTACATTCTCTTTTCTGCTGTTGAAGGTCGAAACTGCAATCTGACCCAATGCAAAAAATACAGAATAGCCAAGGAAAATGTAAATGACCGTTTCCGTTGTAGCATCATAGAAACCTTCGCTCATAAAATATTTCCAGAATGCGATGCTGCCCAAAACTGAAGTTATCAAAATTCCAATTAAAATGAGCTTGATTGAAATGAACGTACCCATGCAGGTACCCATGTCCCTTCCCTCTGACACTTTCTTGATATGGGTGACATCGAAGCCCATATTGGTGATGAACGAAAAGGTTCCAACAAAAGCCATAGCGAACCAGATGATGCCCATGATGCTTGGCGCATACCCCCCCCACAATTTCGATACTATTGTCAGGGCAAGCATCCCGAAAATGGCGCTGGCCGCCTGTGATACCATGATAATGAATGAGTTTCTGGCAATCATCTAGTTTCCCGGCTACATTCACAATCCCGATGTTATATATAATTATGTGTAAACTACCAGCCCCTAAAGGAGCTGGCGTTTGTTGCCAGGGCTGGAAGTTTACCTAGGGGCCATGCACCTGATTTATCAAAGCCCACATGCTTTGATTTTCGATTAACACAGTATGCACACGATGCATGGCAGGTCATGCATATGAGCAGGGCGGCCTACATTTTGCTTATATAAATGGCCTCCGAAATCCTTTAATACGGTTGTAGTCTAGGAGTAGTTTGGCACTATCTACTTGGATAGCGCCCCATCACCCGGTACGAATACGGTGGACCGAATGAAAGAGATGAAGATAATCGTCAAGGATGTCTGGAAGTCATACGATGGCAGCCGGAACGTTCTCCGGAACGTGAACCTGGAGATCCCCCCGAGAGAGATGGTCCTCATCAAGGGACGCTCGGGCAGCGGTAAATCCACACTGCTCAATCTCATAGGCTGCATCGACGTTCCCACGAAAGGCGAGATACAGCTCAACGGCTATGCTACCGCCGCTCTCTCCGATAAAGAACTTGCCAATATCCGGCTTCACAAAATCGGTATTATTTTCCAGGCCCACAACCTAATCAACGACCTCACAGTTTATGAGAATGTTCTCCTGCCGATGAAGATCGCAAAGTGGCATGACGGCGATTGGCGGGTCAAGGAATTGCTTCATAGTTTTGGCCTGGATAGCTATGCCGAGAAATTCCCCGACGAGATAAGCGGCGGGGAACGCCAGCGGGTAGCGGTCGCCCGTGCGCTTGCCAACAGTCCGGCGGTTCTGCTGGCGGACGAGCCCACCGCGTCGCTGGACATAGACAACTGCGACATCGTCATCGACGCGTTCAAAAAGGCCAACAGGGAGTTCGGCGCAACGGTGGTCATTGCCAGCCACGACCCGGCGGTGGAGGAACACGTTGGGACGAAGTACACGCTGGAGAGAGGGGAGCTGAGGGGGGAAATCAATGGCTAATGACTCAGACAAGATTGGGTTAGCTGGTGGAAAGCACCCCATTGATTTGTTCATTATCATGTTTTTGGTGTTTCTCGGAATCGCAGGCGCCCTAGCACTTCCGGATGGTCATGCACTGAGGGTGATACTGGCCATCCCAATAATCATATTCTATCCTGGGTATGCTCTTGTATCTCTGCTGTGGCCCCAGAATAATGAAGATGGAAAAAGTATTGACAATCTCGAACGAATCGCCCTTAGCATCGGATTGAGCATTGCCATTGTTTCGATTATTGGTTTGCTGCTTTCTCTTGCAGATTCGCTCAACCTTATATGGGTGCTGGTCGGAAATCTGATAGCTCTTCTTGCATTCGTCGGAATTGCCTACTTCCGCAGAAGCCAATTACCTCAGCCAAAGCGATATACTCTTAACCTTTCTCAACATTCTTTTCCATTATCTGGAAGTGTTGAGATTGCAATGACCATACTCATTGTTATTGGAATAGTCATCTGTTCTGGTTTTATTACTTATACCATAGTCAAGCCAAGCATTGCTGAACCTTATACTAATTTTTATATCTATGACTCCAACATGACAATGCAAAATTACCCCCTTAACATAACTGTAAATGAGACAGCATCCGTGATTGTCGGTATTGCCAACTATGAACAAACAACTGTAAATTACACAATTATTGCCGGAATCGAAAATGCCTCCGTAGTTATATATGGTAACAACTGGGACAATGCAACAATGTTGACAAGTAATGTCAGCACTGGAAGAAACATCACCATGGCCCATGAGGCAGAATTTCAGAACAAATTCTCTTTCATTTTTTCAAATCCTGGAATTTACAAAGTAGTCTGGCAGCTTCAGATTGAAGGCCTTGACACAGATTACGAATTGCACCTATGGATCAAAGTTAATCCGTAAACTACCAGCCCCTAAAGGAGCTGGCGATTGTTGTCAGGGCCGGAAGTTTAAGTATGTATGCCATGCACCTAATTTATCAAAACCTTTTAGCTTTGATATGATACATTAACATTAGTACGGTGCAAGGCGGTCTTTCTTTGATGGTATTCGTGTCTTGATCAATTCATCTCAAGCCTAAAGGCAGGAGGCTCTTGACCGCTTGTCACTAAATGCTAATATGCCAAACAGATATTTTCGGAGAGGCATATATTTTCTGAATGAATTGGTAATTTCCAACTATTTCAGTGACGCTTTCACTGCTACTCCATGCCTCCCAGTTTCCGATGCTGAAATGGCCATCGATGTTTTCTTCATTCATAATTAGATAAGTTATTTTTCCATTGACAACTAAAAATTGTGTTGCGTTTCCAGAGGTCAACCTGGTTAAATAATTTGTAGAATATACAAACGAGTTAAATATCGAATTTCCTCTTTCAGTATGCAATAACATGATTTCTCCACTCACTCTGATATCTGAAATGCTCTCAGTACCCGGATAGAGGCAATAATCCGCAATCCATTGCTCTTCTGTCTTTTCATCGATCGAATTATTTATCGGTGCAAAGTACACGGCAAATTTCATTACAAATAGAAACACCAGTATCATGGTGAATACTTGTTTTATCGGAAGCTTTCTGGGTATTCGATGGGCCAAATCGAATTTTGGTAATTTTATTCTGCTAATAGCGTACAAAGCCGAGAGAGAAAAGAACATGATAAAATACTTGAAATCCACAAACCCAAGCCCGGCATATATGATGATATTGATGACCCCAGTCAGCAGAAACGATGAAACGAAAATATCTTCCCATTTCATCATGGGTATTTTTCGTTTTTTAATGAACAATCTAAGCCACTTCAATCCCAATATGGTGATTGGAATGAATATAAATATATAGGACAGTAGCCCCACACAAAATCTTGCGCCTCCTGTTACAAAGACATCTTCAGCATATGTGAAAAACTTGCTTAAAGGCCCCTGATAGTTGCTAATGGCAAAGCGAATTGAATCCTCCACAAAATAGAGCGCAATGAAGGCAATGGCCATGCAGGTTATAAACATAAATACATGTTTTGAATTTAGTGTTTTATTTGAGTTCACGAAGAAAATACAACTCGCCACAACAGAGAGCAGTATGGCGGCATAAATCAACGCAGAGTAATAGGAGAAATGCATCATCATAAGGGCGCAAGCAGCCAATGCACCATACATGAGAAACGGTTCATAATGCTCCTTGTTTTTGGATAGGGCCAGATAATATTTTTTCTCAACAATCACCATTGCAACATAAATTAACATGAAATAAAAAATAAAACCCCAACCCTGGATATATGTTCCATTGGTGAGGCTGTTCACGGTCGGATCGAATGCTATCATGACACAGTATAATGATGCCAGTTTCCAGTTCTTTGTCAATTTTGAAGCCACAAGATAGGCCATTATGAGAATTCCAATTGCACATATCGGCAGTGACTGCAAGTCTCTGGGGCTTAATCCGGTTACGAGACTGAGAGACGCAATCGAAGATGTCACCACCCACCTTACGCTCCAGCCATTCGCATGTCTGTTTATCGAATTTCCAGCATTTTCATATGGATATAATTCCATTTTTTCTTCATTGATAGCAGTCTGGGCCAGGGCGGAATTGGAATAGTTGAATGAATCATGTAAATCATTTGTCGAAAAGGCAATTTTTGGAATAATAATGAGAGACAGGATTATGGCTATGAACAGTATATGCTTGGCATTGATTTTCATCTTTCAATCGCCCTCTGGAATATCTCTTTGTATATTTTAACCTGCACATTCCAGGACATTCTTTCTTCTGCATACTTTCTGGCGTTTTCTTCTAACTTTTCTCTTAGGATTATGTCTGCTTCAAGCATCTGGATGTTTTCTGCTATTGCATCTGCATCCCTGGCCGAAATTATGATCGAGTCATGCATATGGGTTAGGGGAGTCGCCATCTCGAATCCCTTAATTCCTATTAGAATGGCCTTTCCCATGGCCATTGACTCGGCCAGCACAGAGGAGAAGCCAGGTAGGTTCGTCACATCAGGGTAGACAATTAGGTCGGCCGCAGCCTGGTATCCTGCAATCTCGGAGTTCGTCACATGTCCAGTGAAGTGAACATTATCCAGTCCGAATTTTTCATTCATTGCCCTGATATCATCTGCATCCTTCTTTATAATGTTGCCACCTGCGAATATGAAAAAATATCGTTCTGCCAATCCAGCTTCTTTGATTATATTGGCCGCTTTCAGCAGGTGGGCTGCGCCTTTGTTGTTGGATAGCCTTCCAATGTATGCAACAACGAACCTATCTCCCACATTTAATTTGATTCTGTTCTCTTCCCGACCTTTCCCCGGAATGAATTTAGTGACATCCACTGGCTTCGGCACGACTGAAATATTTTCAACCGGGAATCCATACTCTCTGGTGAATCTTTCCTTGCCCATCTCATTATACACTATGATATGTCTGGCATTCTTAATTATGGGTCTTTCCAATCGTGCAAGTACATTTTTCACGGCGCCTTTGGGTGGAATATCACCCGGGTCGACATAGACCATTGGTATGCGGTTACCCCATGCCGCGAAATACGTCAGGTATGACCTGGGTGTGAGCGTGGTATAGGGATTCTCGAATATCAAATCTGGTTTCAACCGTTTTATAAGTGAGGGATAGGCACCAGAGAACTGGAAGAACCCACCAAGGCTAAGGTTGCCCTTGCTGAAATACACCAGTCTTGATTTCATGTAATGAACCTTGAAGTTATCAGGCAGCTTTGGGAGCTGATTTCTGGGGAATCTGTCTGTATGAAAGAAGGTTCTGTCAGCAGGCGAAGCTAGATCTGGAACCATGGCGGAATATCTATTATCTGGATCGCGGCAGAGTTCAATGCCTAGCCTGAAATCTTTGTCCCCGCGGTACATCTCGTAGAACTCGTGTGAATCCACTATATGGATTGGCATCCCCCCTTCACGATTTCCATGTATCTCTTCATGTAGGCTTCGACAGAGAAATTGGTTTTGAAGATAGCCATCACTTCCGCCCGGGAAATGGTCGGCCTGGAAATGCTGGCGAGCCCTATTTCCAATTCCTTCATAGGTATGACCAATTTTTCAGAAAGGAGTTTCACGACTTCCTTCGTGCCGCCAGCATCTGAGCATATGACCGGAGTGCCCACTGACATGGCCTCGAGCGCGACTAGGGGGTTGTTTTCCTGGCAGATTGACGGTATCAGGACGGCATTGGCCTTTTTCAGATAAGGCCATTTCTCATCCGTTTTCCAACCCAGATATCTCATCCTGGGGGCAAGCCCTCTTTTTTCGATAATTGCCTCTGTCTCTTTGGCAAGCGCCCCCCTGCCCAGGAGTATCAGTCGATTGCTTGATTTGCTGAACGCATCCAGCAGTACCCTCACGCCCTTGTGCTCGCCCATCACGCCCATGTACAGATAGAAATCTTCCTCATCAATGTCTGGAATGCTTGCAGGCGGGTCAGACGAGAAATTGGGGAGAATTGTTGTTTTGATGCCGAGTGGAGCCAGTTTGCTGGCCATGTATTCTGAGGGGCATATCAGACAGTCAATGCCAGTGGTATCAAGTTTTCGCCTCCAGAACTGCGGGGGTCTACCCGAAGCCAATGCACAAACCAGACAGCCCTTGCCGTCGCATGGTTCTCCTTTTTTGATCATATCATTGCCCTGGCATACAAGCCAATGGTCATGCGCCGTATACAATTGCCTGTAATCGCCCAGTTTTCTCAGCAAGCCATGACCCAGCAGGGAGATGTTGTGATGGTGCACGACATCAGGCTTAACGTCTGAGACGAGTTTTCGATAATTGTTAAGAATGAAGCCGGAATTGCCAAAGGCATAAACCTTCATGGGGGTCAATCTTCCGTATGTCGACTCCAGTGCGTGAACCTGGACCTTCCCATGGTCTATGGACTCGGGCACTCCCTTCCTCTTCATCCGGTAGGCATCCCTGCTGAACATGACATGAACCTCATGCCCGCGCTTGACCAATTCTTCGGCAAGGTATTTCACATGAACTGCGTCTCCTCCTATGTGATAGGACGGGTAGAATGTGCTGGTCATGATAAATTTAAGTGTTTCCATGTGAAATACCTTCTCAGTGGGAATGTTCCATTCTGTGAAGGACGAAGTTGTTTATTATCTTAATTGAGTATTTCACAGCCATATTGAAGTCCTCGGGATTCTTCAGCACGTGCTTGATATTCTCCAGATACCATATGGGGTATGTATACAGTGCCTTGTAAGCCATGTACCTGGCCTTGTTGAGATCTTCGGGACTCATGTCCTCGGTTCCGACCACGGACTCGTGTTGATAAAGGTGGCGCCAACCAGTCTCCTTCAGCAGGCCCTTCTCGATGGCCCACCTGTGAAGTTCGGTTCCGGGATAAGGAACTGCCACATTGAACTGGACTCCGGTTGGCAGGGCGTTCTTAACGAACTGAATGGTCTCATCCACAGTATCCCATGTTTCTCCTGGTAAGCCAAAAATGAAGCTGCACAGCACCTTCAGCCCATGCTTTTTTGCCAATCGAATGACATTCCTGGCCTCCTCTACTGTTATACGTTTGGATGCCATGTCCAGTATTTTCTGGCTGCCAGATTCCACGCCTATGGACATGCCTCTGCACCCTGCATCCCTCATTGCGATTATCAATTCCTCATCAAGAAGATTGGCTCTAGTATTGCAGTACCACTTGATATCAAGCTTCTCCTCCACCATGGCTCGGCAAATATCCATAATTCTCTGCTTGTCAATTGTGAAAGTCTCGTCAAAGAACGACACCAGCTTAACATTGTACTTTTTCTTGAGATATCTCAGTTCCTTCATGACGCTCTCGGCAGAACGTGGCTTCCAGACGGTTCCGGCAACCGTGCAGTATATGCACCCGTAGGGGCAACCGCGGCTCGTATACATGATAGTGAAAACCTCATCGGTCGGGGTGTTGATAAAATACGGATCCAGAGAATCCAGTAAATCATAGGCTGGTATGGGAAGCTCGTCCAGGTTGGCAATCATACCCCTGGTCGGAGTGTTGATTATCACATCTTTTCCAGAGCGCCAGACCAGACCTCCAATACCGCTGACATCGGATATTTTTTCAATTATGGAAGGCACCACTGTTTCATAATCACCCGTAGCATAATAATCCAGTTCTGGAACGGAATCCATGACATCCTTCGGAACTTTGTTCAGCGTCCAGCAAAGTCCGATGGTCTTGATTTTCGGATTCAATTCCCTGACAATCGCACAGATGCTTGTGTCATGGTCGAATGTTGTCGGGGTGAACCTGAATATGAGAACATCTGGCATGACATCGGCCAGTTTCTTTTCAACATGTGCGTAATCATAGTCAAAGCCGTTTGCGTCCAGCAAGGCTATATTGTGGCCCCTATCTCTTAGAATCGCAGCTAGCTGAAGCAAGCTGTACGGTTCAAGTACCGAGTATCGTTCAGTTATCTCGCATCTCTCCTCTCTGATTACAGGCAAACCTTCGAACCTGGGTGGGTTCACAAGCATTATCTTCATTCTGTACCCCCAGCAACGGAGAGGAACATATTTCTTGTTTGACTGACTGTGTCTTTTAGAGAGAAATTGCTGACTATCCGCTCCCTGGCTTTTCGGCCGAACTCATCTCTAATCCCTTTGTCGTCAATCAGACGGTTCAGGCAATCTGCCAATTCCTTCGAATTCCCTGGTGTGAAAAGGAATCCGTCTTCTCCGTGGGTGATAATCTCCGGGATTCCGCCCACCCTTGAGGCCACGCAAGCCCTTCCGCAGGCCATGGATTCGAGTAATGACAGGGGCATGCTCTCGCTGATGCTAGGCAGAACAAAAATATCGGCTTTGTTGATTATGCCGGGCATTTCCTCATACCGTTTCTGGCCCAGGAAGGTTATGGCATCATCGGGAACCCCGCTGACTCTTGCAGTTTCAGCCCATTGACCAGCATCCCCGCCCCCGACCAGGGTGAGATGGGTTCCTGAGTTTGATTTATGCACAATTGCAAAGGCGTCCATTAAATTGTTCAGGCCCTTCAGTGCAAGCAACCTGCCGCAATACATGATATTCAATTTATTCGGATTGCTTGCGGAAACAGAGTTATTCCTGAAGCGCTCCAGATCAACGCCGTTCCTAATGACAACCCCCCTGGGTGCGGGCTTGCCCAGTATCCGCTCAGTATCCCTCCGAATGAAATCCGAAACAAATATCATATTATCTGTTTTGTCGAGGTAATATATCTCTATAATGCTGAGAAAAGGATATCCGAATCTAACCATTTTTTCTGAGCCATCCATGTGACCGATGTGTCCGGCGGAGCGCTTAATCCCCTGGTACTGGCTGGACATGGTTGTGTGAACCGTGGTTATGCTGTGTCCCCGGACTTTCCTGAGCTTGAGCCCAAGGTCTGGCATATGAGCATGGTTGGAGTGAATTATATCAAATTTCTCTTTCTCCAGAAGAACCGGAAGGCGTCTGGCGACATTCAACTGGTATATGGCATTGTAGAAAAAACGGTCCTTGGCGGTGCTGAGAACATGAATATTCACCCTACCCTTGAAATAATCCTCTATCTGCTTCTTGCTTGAACTCTGGCTGTCACTTCGTATGGTAGTGAATACATGAATCTCATCCGATTTGGACAATTCCCTAGCCAAAAGAATGGTGTAGGTGCCTGCGCCGCCCCAGTTCGGAAGGAACTCGGGAGCGAGCATGGCAATCTTCAGGGACTCCATAGTCGCCAGTAGCTAGCGTGCGTATATATTCTTTTTGATTTTTGCCTTGGAAAATGATTAATATCCATGCTGCACTCTCAACCCGTTACCATGAAACTCCTCATCACCGGCGGAGCCGGCTTCATAGGCAGCCACTTGATCAACCGCCTTATCGGCAAGCATGAAATCGTTGTTCTGGACAATCTCAGCGAAAGTACGCTTGACGCCATATCATGCCATATCAACAGCGGCGCGGTGAAATTCATCGAGGCCAGCATTTCGGACGCAGCCGCGCTCGATTCCGCAATGGACGGCGTCGATACAGTCTTCCACCTGGCGGCCCACAGGGACGTGCGCGCCGGTGTGGAAAACCCGTCCAAGGACATGGACAACGGCATACTGGCCACTTATCAGGTTCTCGAGTCAATGCGCCGGAACAATGTGAAGAACATTGTATTTTCTTCCAGCCAGGTCGTTTACGGAGAGGTCACGGACAAGCCTGTATCGGAAGACTTCGGCCCCATGATCCCCATATCCATCTACGGCGCTTCGAAGCTGGCATGTGAAGCCCTGGTAATGGCTTACTCGCACACTTACGGCATGCATTCCTGGATATTCAGGTTCGCCAACATAGTCGGGGAAGGGGGTACTCACGGAGTTATACCGGATTTCGTGCTGAAGCTGAAGAAGAATTCGAAGGTTCTGGAAATACTGGGGGACGGAACCCAGACCAAGCCCTACCTGGAAGTCGGGGACTGCGTGAGCGGGATGCTTTTCGGGTGGGAGAACTCATCCGATGCCGTCAATCTGTTCAACCTCGGCACCGAGGGCTGGACCAGCGTGACCAGGCTTGCGGAAATCGTCGTCGAGGAATGCGGGCTGAAGGATGTTGAGTTCCGCTACACCGGCGGGAAGCGCGGCTGGGTGGGGGATGTGCCGCGGATACGTTTGTCCAGCGACAAGATTCGGAAACTGGGCTGGAAAACGAAGTACGATTCTGACGATGCAGTGAGGGTGGCGGCGCGGTCGCTGAAGGAACTGCTCTGGTAAGCCAAACGAAGTCCGGTTATTTCTATAACGTCTTCGCGTACTCGAACACATTTCCCGCTTTCAGGATGTCTTTTTGAACCGTCGAAAGCGGTTCAAGTTTGCCGATATCACTGCTGTCCTTCTTTATTGTGCCAGCCTCGGAATCCATCTCGACAATATCTCCTGATTTCACCTTGCTCAGGTCTATCTGCTTTATGGTGAGTATCGGAAAACCGGAGTTAATGGCGTTGCGCTTGTAGATGGCCCCGAAGGACTGGGCGGCGACGCAGACGGTCTTCAGTGCGACGAAGCAATCCACCGCATGCTGGCGCGAGGACCCGGAGCCGAAGTTCTGGCCAGTGATTACTATATCGCCAGGCTGAGCCTTCTTCGCGAAGTCCTTGTAGCCTTCCAGGTTGTCGAACGTGTACTGCCCCATTTCGGCGATATCGGTTATGGCCAGATACTTGTTGTGAAATATCATGTCCGTGTCAATATCATCAATGAGCTTTCCCTCTCTGAGAAGAAGCCAGACCCTGCCTTTGAATATCATTTATTCTACCTCCTGCAATGTGGCAATCCTACCAAGTATGGCCGACGCGGCCGCCGTTTCCGGGGATGCTAAATAGGTAGCTCCCGCGCCCTGCTTTCCAGCAAAATTCCTGTTGGACGTTGACACATGAACCTGACCTTCGCCGGTCATGCCAATCTGGCCGGATGCGCAGCCGCCGCAGCCCGGGTTGGATACCACGAAGCCGGATTCTATGAATGTGCTGATGTGGCCCTCCTTGAGAAGCCGCTTCCAGACCTTCATTGTGGCCGGTACCAGTGTCGCCACGATTCCTGGTTTCACCTTACGGCCCTTCATGATACTAGCTACTTTCACCATATCCTCGTAGGTTCCGTTGGTGCAGGAACCGATGAAAACCGAGTGAATTTCGGGGCCGCCCAGTGATTCGACGTCCACCACGGCGTCAGGCTTCGGCGGCTTGGCAATCTGCGGTTTTAAATTACTGATGTCCAAGTCAATCGTTTTCTCATAGACCGCATCCTCATCCGGCAACAGGGCCTCCTTCTGGCCGAAGTGGTCCAGCACCTCCTTGTTCGGCACGACGAGACCGATAATGGCGCCCATCTCTGTGGCCATGCTGGCGAGCGTTATACGGCCGGCCAGGTCCAGCCTGTCGATTGCCGGGCCGCGGAACTCTATTGCCTTGCCCAGTGCGGTCTTGGTTCCGAGCTTGCCGGTTATGAACAGAGTTAAATCCTTCGCGGAACAGGTCTCCGGCAGATAGCCTTTAATGTTGACAACGATGCTGCCCGGAATTTCGAACCAGGTCTTCCCTGTCTTGAACACAAATGCGATGTCCTGGTCCCCCATGCCCTGACCGAACGCACCCACCGCGCCCATGATGTTCAGATGGGAGTCCGTCCCGACGACTGTCGAACCCGGATAACCGATACCCTCCTCTATCATCACGTGGGAGCCGATGCCTGCATCAACGTCGTAAAGCTTGATCCCCTGCTCCTTCGCATAATTCCGGCATATCTGCTGGTTGTTGGCATATGGAATCGTATTTGCGGGAACGTTGCAGTCGAACGTGAAAAACGTCTTTTCCAGGTCCTCGACCTTCTCGCCGGGATAGTATTTCCTGAAATTCTTGACCACGTTCGCGCCGCCGAAATCCCGTGCGGAGCGCACATCGATCCTTATCCAGACAATTTTTCCTGCTGTCACGTCCTCATCCGCATGTGCGGCCAGTATCTTTTCGACTAAAGTCTTACCCATGGGAGCACCTGACCAAGGAATTGCACAGGGGTTAATAAGCTTAAGTTTCCGGGGCTGGCACGTAATTTTGAGATTGTTTCGTCGGCGATATGCGCAAAAATTCAACATATGTGGTTGAAAGTGGGAAAAATGGCCTTTGACTGGGCTGCAGAACGTACCCTGAACTGCGCATACGCATTCTGCGCAGAATGAACATCAATTGCTCAGGTAGGCCTGAGAGTGCCAATAAACACCTGCCATGCCAGGAGCGATTTTGCTACCAGGCTCAGCACGATATACATCTTCTCGCCATAGAGATATTCTGCCCACTTTCCCTTCTTCTTGTACTGCAGCCACATGTTCACGGCGAAGCTGTTGAAGAACAGTGCCATGCTGAGGAATATGTAGTACACAAAATCGGGAGGCCCGCCGCCGGAGCCGCCTGCCCCGAACAGCCAGATGAATATTACCACCCAGGGTATGAACCCGGCAATACATCCGAACCAGAACGGCGACCAGTCCGGTTTCTTGCGCTTCTCGTTCATGGTCTCCATAATCAGACCGAACAGGATCATCATCATGTTGAGGAAGAAGACCAGCATGAGCGTGCCCGCATCCGAGATTCCGACCAGCATGCTGATGACCACAATCATGAGTGACGAGCTGAGCGCGTATTCATACCACCTGTACCTGTTCTGGCCCCTCTTGAGACCAGCGACGTATTTCTTGTATAGCACGGTGGATATTAGTATGTGTGCTGTCGCGGAGATGAACAGGAAGAGCGCAACGAGCGGCCCTATCCAAACCTCGAAAAGCGTGCTGGTCACAGTAATCAGCACCGGCATGCCGCCCGTCGCACCCACGGTGTAATCCGCCGCAAGATAGCTCCTTGTCACCGGAAGAGCAAAGTCATTGCTCAAAAGCAGCAACAGGCATCCCTGCAACAGATGCAACACACCCATCGTCAGGTTGAATCTCTTCAGTTTTTCGAACACTGTTTTGTCCATAGTATCCCCATTTGAGGATGGGGCTACAGGTTGAAATAGTTGTCGCAGAAAATTAATTAAAAGGCATAAGCCTTTCCAAGGCTATATGACCCTGGAATTCCGAGAGGTTACGGAAGAAAATTTCGCCGAATTCATTGAGCTGGAAGTAAATCCGGAACAGAAGAACAGCTTCTTCTTCAAATCCACAAAGCCGAACATAATATCGCTCGCGCAGACGTACATCTACAAGGGAAGCCAGATACTGGCGGTCTATGCTGACGGCACAATGGTGGGCAGCATATTCTACAGCCGGGATGACACCGAACCCTCAAACTTCTGGCTCACCCGTTTCATGATAGACAAAAGATACCAGAAAAAGGGTTACGGAAGGCAGGCCATGCTGATGCTGTTCGACAGGGTGAAACAGGAAAACGGCGGTGAACCGGTCCGCCTGGGTCTGTCCTACGAGCCTGAGAACACTGTCGCGGAGAAGCTGTACATGAACCTGGGGTTCGAGGAGACCGGGGAGATGCTGGGGGAGCAGAAGGTGGTGAGGAAGGAATTGACGTCATCCGAGAACACGGTTCGGTGATGAACGGATGAACCTGAGAAAACTGAAGTTCTGGAGCGGGATGACGGCCTTCATACTGTTCGCCACAGGCATAATTCTGGCACTCGTTCTCAGGGAAATTCTCTTACCGGATGATTATGGCGCACTCACCTTTGACACCTATGGCGGTCTCGGCGGTATAATTCTGTACTTGATGATACTGGCCTCGGCCTCGGTGACATTGTGGATTGTCCTGCTGTTCAATGACACAGATCAGCCTGACATTTTGGATTCCAGGACGAGAGCCGTCGTGGTCCTGGTATCGGGCGGCTTCTCCCTCATCACGGGCCTCACCTTCTACACCAAATATTACATATTGTTCGCCTTTTTCATGCCCCTGGCCTCCGGATTCTACATAGACCATTGCTACCGGAAGAGGTATCCGCTCAGCCTGCTCCGGACCTACACGAATATATTCATTTTCTTCGGCCTGATGGGCGGCTACATCATCGCTACATACCTGGCCTGGGACGACATGTGGCTTGCCGGCGGGGACGTGCCTCCAGGCTTATTTTCGATGAACCAGTTCGTCAGCTTGGTCCGGATAATTTTCACCATATACTTTTACGTGTTCATCAATTTCATAGGATCTTGGGTGGCTGAGAACCAGCGCAGGATATCGGATGACCTCTCAGCAGAGCAGCGAAAGAGCATTGCCAGACCCGAAATAAAAATCATATTGACGGTCTCATGTTTCCTCTTGTTGGCAATCATAGCCATTCATCTTGTGCCATGGGATTTCTTCGATGCAGTGTTCATGGATGCGATGGCCGTGTTCGTCGCTTTGATGTTCATGGGGCCGTCCGTTCTCAAGCTGATTGCACTGTACGGGAAGTGAAGGGGGGCTGGAACCAGCCCTGTGGTTAGTTTGAGCGCCGATTTAAGCTCACCCCGCCCTCACAGGCGAGGCTTTAAAAGGATGATGCCGGGAATCGTGTCACACGACATCGAATTCGGAAAATTCGATGGCGAGTACCCCGCCCTCACAGGCGGGGCATGAGGTGGTTGGCTGGAACCAGCCGCTGGGCCGGGATGGGCGGAGGGGGGAACCCTGTACCGAGCTTATTAATCCTAAAAGTTTATATCCATTATCCTATTGGCAGTATCAAATCAAATCGCATAATGGGCCTATAGATCAGCTCGGTAGATCGCCTGCTTTGCATGGTTTGGGCGAAGACAACGCCCGAATCCAAACCAGCAGGAGGCCACGGGTTCAAATCCCGTTGGGTCCATCTTTTCTTTATCTGGCTATTTTTTAGTTCACGAGTGAATTAAACACAGGACATCCGGCTCCGTAAATGCCCGTCTCAACTCTCGGATTGCGCTATCGTCCCTTATTCGACCATAGTAGGTCTCGGTGGTGACTGTTGTCTTATGCCCCATCATTTTGGACACGGCTGTTAGATCCGCGCCTTTGTCTATTGCAAGCTGACAGAATGTAGCCCGGTAATCTTTTATTTTGAACTTAATCCCAGCTAGCTTTTCTATTTCTATCTTGAGTATGTTGAGCTGGCTTGTTCCCCAATAGGTCAGGCCTTCCCGCCCATTGTAGGGAATCAGAGATTCAAAGTTCACGCTTTCCCCGTGTTCCCTGAGATATTCCGTCCTTTCTTGAAGATATTCCTTGAAGGCTGGAATTGCCTGCGGTAGGATTACAGCCCTCCGGTTCTGGCCATAGACGCCTTCTCCTTTGGGGTGGGATACCCGAATTGTCCAATCTGCCTGGTCCAGGTCCATATACCTGAGTGTTCTCAGTTCAGATGGTCTTAACCCTGTGAAAGGGTAGGCCATGGTTATGAACCGTGCAACTGTCCCATCCCACCCGGCCATGTTCTTGGTTACTTCATGGAGGAACTGGACGGTTTCCAGGGTCAGGGACCTTATGTCCTTGGAGATTTCTGCCGGTACCCGGACCTGTTTCTTGGCTATCATGAGGGAGACTATGTCGTTATCATAGTAAGCGAGATAGTCCCGCAAATACCTCATTAACCGCCTTTTATGGGCATTCCCAACCTTCTTGGCGTCCATCCAATCCAGGAATATTATCACATCCCGGCTCGTGACGTTTGCAGGGTTGTGAGGAATCCCCAAGTTATCCAGGGCTTTGACTATATATTTCAGCTTGCGGGTTCTTTCTACATCTGTGCTTGGAGCATAGTATTTTCTTGTGGCTGCTAAGTATTGCTTCACAGCGGAACTTACTGGGTATTTGCCGAATTTGTTAGGCATCCAGTTCGCCTTGTATTTTGGATGTTTCTTCTTTGGTCCCGGTTTCCGCTTATGATGGCCTGTTGGCTTCCCGCCGGAGCCGTTGGCGGGGATTGTATCCAGTTCATCGACACTGGATGGTCGTAGGGTGAGATTATTGTTTCGACTACATGTAGCGGAGGTCAGGATTCGTCCCCCAGATAATATTCCTTTAACCTTTCGCAATAATCTATTATTACCTCCAGCATGGAAACGATGACCGATGGGTCTGGATTTTCTCTCTTTAAATAAAACCCGATATCATCGTCTGGTAGTGAGGGGATGACTTTGTAAGCCAATCTGTAATATCCATCACAATCCTTCTCCACAATTTCGATTTTTACAAGTTCCTTAAGATAATACTTTACTTGGGATTTGACATCAGCCCCTGGTCTATAATCCTTTTCGAACCTCTTACTCCTGTCGCGAATGACCTTAACGATTTCTGAAGGTTTCACCGCATGGCCCAACATGATTAATGCCATGAGTATTTCTCTGATTTTAAAAACAGCAGAATTATGTCTGGACGATTTATTTTCATAATACTTATCCAGAGTCATTTGATCCAATTCATCGAAAGTAATTTCCTTTCTGAAATCTTTTTTCTTTATCATTTCAACATTGGGACATATGCTCCCCAATTCCTATATACCTTCAGAGCCATATAGGTTCAGAAAGGGGAAGAAATACCCCTGATGGAGAGACTAGTTATGAAAACCAATGATACCTCGCTTATCAAAATCGGTTCTAGAAAAATTACACGAAAGGAGAAAAGTGGAAGTATGCACATTGTAATTCCTGCGGAGTTAGTCAAACATATGGAGTTGAAGGAAGGGGAACAACTTATTTTTTACAAAGATCCAAACGATTCTGGTTATACGCTATTAATTAAATCATTTGATAGAGATTTTCCAGCACTGGGAACGCGGCTTACTTTGAAATCCTTGAAAGGAAGAAAAGAAGATGACTGATTTATTCCCTATTTCGATTGGGTTAAAATATTCCAAAAAATGGGGTGAATATCACCCTGGTCTCCACACAATTTACGTAAAAAATGATGCTATGCAATATGATTTCCCCGTTGTTTGGTTTGAAGAGATGATTCATCGGAGCTGTTTTGATTATACTTGGCTGAAATATAGATTTCCCTATGCAATATATGAAAGGATAATAGAGTTTCAGAATCTGGTCCAAAAAGCAAAGGAAAAAGGAATTTCGCTTAATTCCCCACTAAGAAAAGGAGTTCAAAATTATCCTGAAGATATTTTTATCCCACTCAAGAGAATTTACGAGTCGTATGAAGTGGATACTTTTTATTTAAAATCGATTGATCCATTTTTTCATGCATTATTTTTTAGAATTTTTGAAAACCTAAATAAAGAATCATATTCGACTGAAGAAATAGCCGAGGCAGATGGCCAGTATATGAATGTTCCGGAAGGATTTCGTGATTTCGTTAGAACAATTTCCCCTCACAATATAGATGGAAATAAAGTAATATATTATAAATACAAAACGGATGCTTTTTCTCGACATAAAAAGATTAAAGAGGGTTATGAAAAGTTAATAGAAATTGAAGAAAGCATTCCAAACCCCAATAATTACAATAAAATCATATGCTATATTATGAATCCAACACCTATAATTCCCCCTCTAATAGCATCACCAAAATTAACCGATGTAAAAGATAGTCCTAAATACAATGCTCAAAAAAGATTTGAGATAATATCTGAAATAGTCAAAAGTCATTCAGAAGGTGAAGAATGGGCCAGTATGGAAGAGAAAATAGAAAAAGAATGCCAGGACACCTTCTTGGAATCTCTGTCGCGTCCACGTGAGATTGAAATGTTATTAAAGGCATATTCTAAAAACATTCCTGAAAAAGAGCCGACAAGATTATTCTCAGTGGATGATTTCAATTTGCTTGTTCTTTATCCACCATACATACATTCCACTCAATTAGAAGGTGATGACATGCCATTCAATATCACCCTTTCCATTCTGAATTTAATTGAAATGGAAAAAGGAAAATATGCATATATTTGGCCAAAATTCATTGATAAAGCACTTGTGAGCCGTTTACTTCAAATTTTTATTATGAATCACTGGGTGGAATCTGTATTGCAGTATCCTAATCCAGAATGCTTACCTGATAAGGAGCCGGAAATGTTTGATTGTAGACACGACTGTGAAACTTGCTTCATTACCTTACTTGGTCAAGCTTTCATCACTCAAATTCCCGAACTAAGAGGAAAAAATCCTTTATCACATTCTTCCGTCTTTCTTTGAATCATATCTAAGTATTTTTGTTTCTTTGATTCAGGTAAATTATCTATGAGAACATACGCAAGAAAAAAACCATTGTATTCGATGTGGTCTACAATCTCTCTTTCTAACTTTTCGTATTCATTGCCCATATCCATAATTTTGTATCAACATTTATAAAAGGCACAAAGGTAGTATTATAATACCATTTTGTGACATTATATCATTTATTAGCATGCTATTTTTTATTTAAATAGTTTTTTATTATCATTACTATATCTTGGTCCCGTGAATGCTGACATAGAATTATCTAGAAAATTTAATACTGGAACGATAGTAATTTTTCTGTTCTATTCAATTTTAATTACAATATTATTATGGGTGTTCAGAGATGAAAATTATAGTATACTAACATTCTTTTCATTAATTTGGGGACTTTTTTTATTACCAGTAGGGACAATGTTATTATTGGCTATTAATTCTCATTACTATTCTCAATTTGGCTGGCCAAAGTGGGAGGTAATATTGATTATCTTTATTATTTTAATAATCAATTATTGTTTTGATTTTAGTTTCTTCTTAATTGATAATTCAGAGATGCCCATTGCTCTAATATTTCTTGGAATGGTTTCATTAATTATGATGTCGGTCGGTTGGTCTATTGGAATCGCATTTGTAGAAAAAATGCCAATAGAAATATCAATTGATTACAATAAACTCGTAGATAACAGTCAAATATTTCAGATTCATCAAGCTCAACCTCATGATTTTAATCAAGATGCTATATTCCGAAAATATGTGGGAATTATTAAAAAGGACTATGGATATCATGAGAATTGGTCAAAAGAAAACTCCGTTATATTAGAAAGAACTGGTTATGACTCTAACAGGCTCTATGTTTCAAAAATGGACACAATGGTTACTGTGTTATTCCTTAACCAAAATGGAAAGCGAACGTTTTATTCAGAAAATGAAGAACTTGTTTCTGAGATTGATGTTGTCTCAAGGCTTTTCTTCCAATTCAACTATGTTACATTAGAAAGCAAGCAAATTTTAAAAATCAAAGAGCATATCAAAAAAGATTTAGATGATTATGTGACACCATCTGACATGCTTGAAACAATTAAAAGCTATGTTCCTCGTCTGATTATCATCGGAATTATATTCGGTTTCATTCTATGGATATTTATATCATGGAATCAGATACGAGAAACTATTGAACAGAACACTAATGTCGTTGTTATTGGCGTAATAAGTGGATTGTCCAGTTCTATTGTTTTTGCTTTGTTCAATTGGTTATATAAAGCAAGAAAACAACTAAAAAAGTAGGAGATATTCTATGAACGAGGATATAAGTGTGAACTTTTTTCTGGAAGAATATAGGGAACTTGGACAATTCTGGAGGCACACAGATAATCGAAATGAAAACACTATTAAAATCTACTTGACTGCGAGTGCTTTGATAATTTCAGCAAGTTTGTTATTGAGTTCATGGTCAGATCTAGATAATCAAATATTTCTGATTTGTTTGAATGTTGCAGCTGCAATCTTATTCATACTCGGGGTTCTATTAACCAGACGATTAATCAGCACTGAATTGATAAAGCAGGAATACCTTTTTGCCATGGGACTCATTCGAAAATATTTCGTAAGGAAAGACCCACAGATAAGAGAACACATCTTTTTGCCTGTAACAGAATCTTCAAGAGACAAACGCGAATATGAATTCCCAAACGATTTGAGACCTTTCATGAAATTCCTCAAAATAATTCACGGATGGAATTCTGTACTAATTGCGTTTATGATTTCATCTGTCATATGGATTGCTTTCTCAATGATTGAATTATCAATTCTATGTGGAATTGCCATATTTGGCGTCACACTTATTTTCCTTATAAAAAATCATGAACGTGAATGCGTTAGAGAAAGAAAGAAACACATAAAAAGAGTTGAGAGGTTGTATGCGAATAATTAAGCAAAGATTCGGCTAACATGGAGTGGCTTCACCGTGTTAAAAGTACGAATAATTAGCAATTCTAGCCTGGTCATGGCATCCGTTGCGGGAATAATATTTGTTTATGTAATTTATGCCGTTTTGGTTGAAAGAAACAATAATTGGGCATTATTGTTATCCATAATATCTGTAGGTCTTGCTATCGCTAGTATTGCCCACAGTCTTCAGAAATCCCATGGGGGCAAGATAAATTTTGAGAGACATATGGCAATCCAGAATCAAAATTTATCAATTCAAAAAAAGCAATTACAGGTTCTAAATGATATGAAAGCATCCCAGAGAGGCAATCAATTACCAAAATATGATTCAGATTGGGATCCCTGGTCAGTAATATTAATAATATTACTAATAGTTCTTTTTATCCCATTTATTATCTATGTGATTTTTAAAATATTTAGTGAAGATTGACTATTGAGTCAGCAACACATAATTAATTGTATGGAACCCTAACCTTCGCTCTACACCGATGGCATGTCACGAACCTCTTTTCCCGAGTGATTCTATACAGTTTCCCATTTGGATAATAATGTAAAATATCTACCTTCTTCCTATAACTCTTCAATACACCCAGGTGTTTTTCCGTGGTTCTTATATCTGTGTGGATTTCCCTAGCTAAAGCTCCAGGAGCAACCCACCCCCTATCATTGAGAACTATCATTATTGCTCTCTGTATCTCTGTGTTACAACGTCTTGGGCATAAAAAAGCATTTGATATTATAGGCTTAAAAATAGTGATGGTGGTCAGAAATCTTATGTTTTTGACCGGATTGAATTTTATACATAATCTATGTCTAAAACATAAATACAGTATTCTCACAAATAAAGAATATGAATTCAAGAAATGCTTTCCAACTATTTGAACTGGCAAAAGAAAGCCGTATGCATGAAAATACAACCGTAAGGCAGACCCTGCATGCCTTAAGCATCTGCTGGGACGATAACATTGCAGAAGACCTGGAGCAACTGCTTACACACAGGGTCTTTCCGAGGAAAACAATCAATCCGTTTCATCCTGAACCACAATTGAAAGCTGAATTCATGCTTGGGGAATCCTCTGTCGGGAATGCCAGCGTAAGCAGGGAACAACTGACCCAGGGCATGCTGGTTGTGGGCAGATCTGGCGCTGGAAAGACCACATTGCTTTATGGTTTATTCAGACAATTTTTGGCAAAGAACGTTCCTGTACTGGCCCTTGATTTCAAGAAAGATTATCGGCACCTAGCCATAGAGAATCGGGACCTGATTGTCATCCCGTGGGAATATCTCCGTTTCAACCCGCTCAAGCCTCCGGACGGAGTGTCGCCAATCAGGTGGTTGCAGGACTTTGCCGAAGTTTTCAGCCACTCCAATTCCTTGCTGTCAGGTTCAAAGAATTTCTTCATGATACACCTTCACAAACTCTATGAAATGTACGGTGTGTTCGAAGGCAAGGATACACACCCATCCATGTTCGAGCTTCAGGAATTGCTCGGCGACACCAGATTCTCGCTGGCGACCAAGGATGCGAGGTACCTGGAAACAGTAAGAAACAGAATAGATGTTATGATTTTGGCATTGGACAGGGTATTGGATTGCAGTGATGGATTTCCAATATCTGAATTATTGAACAGGAATGTGGTAATTGAGTTAGAAGGTCTTGCAGAGGATATCCAGAACTTCCTTATAGAGACAATATTGGTATGGATATACAATTACCGCCTTGCTCAAGGGCATCGAGGCCAGCTTCGCCATTGCATCGTATTTGACGAGGCAAAGAGAGTGTTCGATAGAAACAAGGAACTGAATCCCGCAGCAGGCATTCCGATTATCGATATAATCACAGACAGGGCAAGGGAGTTCGGGGAGGCCCTGATAGTAGCAGACCAGGAACCTGGCAAGCTTACTGATTCCATAAAGGCCAATACATTGACGAAGATCATGCTGTCCCTAGGAAGCGGAAAAGATATTTCGGAGATGTCACATTGCATGGGCTTGAACGAAGATCAAATGAATTACTCGTACAAACTCGGAGTGGGCCAGGGAATCGTGAAGATGGCTGGCACGGAACCGCTTAAAATCGACATTCCATTTGCCAGAATTGCCAAGGATGTGACAGACGAGGAAGTGGTCCTGAACCTGAAAAGAAACACAGAAATGTTCAGGATATCACCAAGGACACCCCTGCCGATGCTCGAAAGGCGTGTCGATGAACTGGCAGATAAAAAAGGCACAGGTCAAGAGATGTCAAAAAACGCCTGGCAGTTGCTTGTGGACATAAACAAGAATCCGGTTTCAACTCTAAGCGAACGTTACAGCAGTCTTGGAATGTCAGCTTGCAAGGGCAACAAGGCCAAGAACGAACTGAAGTCAAAAGGGTATGTGAAAGAGGAAGAGGTGAAAGCCGGTGGCAAAGGGGGTAGACCAAAACTTCTTGAACCGACAGAGAAAGGCAACAGCCATTTGCTGTTAAACGGGGAAGAACCGAACGGAAAGAGCGGAAAAGGCAGTCTGAAACACAGATACTGGCAGCAGAAGATCAAGGAATATTTCGAAGGCTGGGGATGCAAGGCTGAGATTGAATTATTCATTGGAAAG
Source organism: Methanobacteriota archaeon (assembly GCA_013791785.1). Classification (GTDB taxonomy): domain Archaea; phylum Thermoplasmatota; class Thermoplasmata; order SG8-5; family SG8-5; genus UBA147. The sequence goes on along the minus strand of VMTD01000081.1, from coordinate 11,106 downwards.
AAGAGCATAGATGTGGCTGTGTTCTGCCCTAACAAGAAAACAATTGCAGTGGAGATAGCCATGAGCCCCTATTATGAACTTGAAAATATTAAGAAAGACCTTGGGTTCGGTTTTGACCAGATTATTGTAGCATGTAGAAATGAGAAGACAAAAATCTTGATTGAAAAAGCATGCCTGTCATACTTCGGGGATAAGAACCCGGAGAAAGTCCGATTCTGTCTGTTGAAGCAATTTAATGGCTCAGACGAGCCACTTGACTTGGATTTTACCGCCTCTGGCGAGCAATATAAGCAAACAGATAAACAAAGAAACGAACCAAAAGGTTCTGGGGGTGAATAAAGTGCAAGGCACGAAGCTTCAGGAAGCAGATAATTCAAAGAAATTCATGGATGCCTCACTCGCCAGAAAGCTAGGTGTCCTGGAGAAGGAACTTACAGATATCCAGTCGGACATCGAACAAAGAACACTGCTTCACAATGTCCTTGCCAATGATATCGGTGCGAAGATTGTAGCATGTGAGTCCGAAATCAGAGGATTCGGGGGCTGGAATGCTGAGAGCATATACGAGAAGCGGATAAGCGCGTTTGAGAAGGAAATATCGGATTTCAAGAGGGAACTCAGGGTAGAAGGATTGAGCTACTGGCGAGACACCAGCAGGCTGAGGGAGAGCATGAGACGGGTGCTGAGAGAGATATGGCAGATCCAGGGAAGGAAGGCGTTTTTGACAGATTACCTGGACAAGCTGACCGGAATTGAATGGTGAATTAAATTTGCAGAATCAACGAGATAATGAAAAAGGTGAATGAAAATGTTAGAGAAATTGAGAAATCATTGGCTGGTATTGAAGAGACGCTTCGCAGGGCGCTCAAGGTATTGCGTGAGGGGAGCAGACCTGATGAGTAGCTATTGTTTCTACTGCCAGCACTATTATGACAAGAAATGCAGCGGAAGATACTGCCCGGAATTGGAATGCCGGAATTTTGAGCGATTGAAGGAATCAGGGTGGTGAATATCGAGGAATTATCTTATTTGGACGACAAGAAAAGCAGAACCGTAAAACAGAGAATTGTGGACTACCTTTCCAGTTATTCGAACAAGGTATATGATGCGCACCCCTACGCCACACTGCCATGGGAAGTCTGCCAGGACGGCATTGCAGAGGGGATAGGCGTTACCAGGCCACATGCCACTCTGAGATTGAACGATTTAAAGGAAGAGGGCGTTGTGACAGAGATAATGGCGTATGTAAAGGGGTCCCGCCGAAAGCGAAAGGTCTATTATTTGAACGAGGTGGTAAAGGATGGAGAGTAAATTAGTGGGATATTTGAGAAAGAGCGAAACTGGTCTGACATTGAAGTTGGGTCTGGATGTGGAAGCTCTTGTCGATGCAGAAAGGTATGAAACCAAAGACGGGCGTGAGTACATCTCACTCATTGCCAACACCGGGAAAGTTGAGGAAATCCTTGATGGAACCAGGGAAGTGACCGGCATCTGTTATTTAGTGGACAAAAGGGTGAGTCCATGAAAATTCCAAAATTATACGAAACAGAGGAAACATCCCTGGAAGACAAGATGATTTACCAGAAGTGGGAACTTCCGCATGTAGGATTTTACTGGCTGATTGCTGAATATGACCCGAACAACCGGCTGGCGTTCGGCTATGCCAACCTGAACGACGACGAGATGGCAGAATGGGGATATATCAACATTGACGAATTGGAGGAGAACGATGCGGTTCCTGTCGATGATTGGAAGCCTGTTAAATTTGGAGAGATAGAAAGGTGATGCAATTGCCCAGGTGCTAGAAAAGTCTATGAGGATATGCTGAAAATTTTAAACAGGAAATTCCACAACCATAATGAAGCATGGGACAGGATGATTGAGTTCATTGCTGTGGATAACTGCCCACCGATGCTATTGCAGATGGACCATCAATTTGAATGGTTTTACGAGGATGAGAAACTTGCAAAAGAAATCATTGAAGTTTATGACCTGGAATTAATCAAGTCAGATAAGCAGGACCACCTTGGAGATATGTATGTTGAGAATCAGAGCCAGTTGGGAAGAAGCTACAAGGGCCAGTTCCTGACACCCGAGCACGTTGTCAATATGATGTGCGCCATGACAATAGAAAAAACAGATGAAGAGATAAACATCCTTGATCCATGCACCGGCACTGGAAGGTTCCTGATGGGCGCTCATGAATACGCACCGAATGCAAACCTGTTCGGTGTTGACATTGACCAGAGAGCATTGCGGGTTGCTTTCACAAACTGCGCAATTCATAATATATCGGCATATTTCCTTCATGCGGATTCACTGATGCATGAGACAGACATAAGCAAACCGGAGGGAAGATACAACTGGCAGTATGCAAACAGATGGAATTCTTGCTGGGACGAGCTGAAGCCGATTGCCCATGCTGTTATTGACTATGAAAGCAGGGAAGACACCTATCCTCGGTATGAGAAGCCAGAACAAATGAAACTGGAATATTTTTAAGGTGATGAAAATCAGAAAATATCAATTTGAAAAAATATCAATGTCTGAAATGATTGCACTGGCAAGGCATGAAGCTAGGAGGCAGTTGGAGGAGGAAGCAAATGGCGAGAAACAATGAAATCAACAGCCTTCTGTCCAATGAGTTCTCCAGGATATTCAAGAGAAAGGTTTCCACACAGTTCGGAAACCAAATCCAGCACTCTAAAATGATAACATATCAGGAGTTCAGGAAATTCTGCGGAAGGTCATTCGGTTTCAGGAAACATGAAACCAACGAGATATTGGATACTCTGAGGGAACATAAAATAATCGAACTATCCTCTTCTGGTTTTGTTGTGAGAAAAAGGAGTTTTTTGAAGTTTACTAATTAATGTAATTTTTAATGTTTCGATCCATTCGGAGTGTTTACGGTCCTAAATGGTATGAATGCATTGTGAAAGCTCTTAAATTGGAGGACGCGCTTACCGTTTCACCGTAGAGGGGTGACATATCTCCCTGGTTTCTACAAGTACAAATGACTTTCATAATACTGAACTTTTGCATATTTTTCATGCTTGAATGTTCAGCCAGACCCTTTCAAAGACGCAATCAAAAAGTAGCACGGGGTGACAAATAATTTGCAACGTAAAAATAGACACTGGCAACAGAAAGAACCAACCAAAAAGTGCAAAAGTTCAGATAATAGAAAAACTTATAAGCCGTGAACTATTTAACATATATAGAGGGTATATATTTGAGAGCTATAGGTATCAAAAAAGCTGGTCCGGCAGAGGAAATGAAACTTGTTGATATACCATGTCCAACACCACAATCCAATGAAATTGTAATTGAACAAAGTTTCGCAGGTGTTAACTATGGCGATACAATCAGAAGGAAACGGGGTTTGTTTGAATTAAATGAACATGGATATTTTGTCCCTGGTTTTGAGGGTGTTGGAAGGGTTGTCGCAGTAGGAAACAATGTTGAAAGATTTAAAATTGGTGACAGGGTAAGTTATCTAAATGAGAGCAATGGGGGATATAGTCAGCAGATTTGCCTTAAAGAACTATTGGCATATGCAATACCTGATAGCATCCCAGATAAAACTGCCGCAGCAATGACATGTGTTGGTTCAACGGCATTGTGTCTAACAGAATTAGCAAACATAAAAGAAGGCAATTGGGTTATTGTGCATGGTGCATCCGGAGGGGTGGGGCAAACTTTAGTTCAGCTATGCTTGTATAAAAATGCAAAAGTTATCGCAATTGTTGGGACTCAAGAAAAAAGTAAGTTCTTGGAGCGATATCGTCCAACAAGCGTCATTGTAAGAAATGAAGCAGACATCAAGACCCAAATAAACGATTTAACACATGGAAAGGGAGTTTCAGCAATATTTGATTGTGTTGGAAACGAAGTTATAGATCTTAATATAGATTGCATTCACAAAAAAGGAACAATCTTATATTATGGTTCAACATCTGGCCACGTCAATTTCCCTGGTATGCAAATACTAATGAAATCTTTAAGAATTCAAGGTTTCAATATTTTTAATGTTCTAGAAGACTCTAATGCATGGAACATTACAACTGGAAAGTTAATTTCTTTAGTAAATGATAAAAGGTTAAAGTTCCATATTGATAGGGAACTAAAGATGGCAGATGCTCCAAAAGCACACAAACTTCTGGAAGAAAGGCGGTCTATAGGCAAGATACTTTTAAATATCAAATAACTGATTACTACATAAATGGAGATATGTATCATAGGCGCCATTAAAAATTATGTCCCCGAGAATTAAGTAACAAATAGGAGAGATAATTATGAGTGAGAATGTAGAAGTTCTACAACCCTCAAGTCTTGAAGATTATGAATGGCCTAAAGAGGACCCCCATTCGGTTCCTCAACCAACTCGATCAATGTTAGAATCAGATTTAGATTTGTTGAAGGCTTGTCTTAATAGCGCTGAAATAAATATCAACGAATTTCGTAAGAATGTCCGTCAAGAGAGATTATCAGAAGAAGCCACTGTGTTAAAGATACTTTCTCACCGAAAATTTCAAATGAATCCAGTAACCTCTGTAAGGAATGAGGAGAGATGGATAAAAAGCGTCGAATATGCGATGAACAATAAAAAACCAATTGAGATTGTATATCCACAGTTTTGTGTCATACCAAATGCACCAAAGCGTTACACTAATACAGGGACTGCTGCAGGTGAGGACTGTACAATTATGTTTTTCAAACTTATAAATAGACATGTAAAAGAGTTCTACTCTCCTGGTGTCCGATTCCACATACTTTCAGATGCATCTCTTTATGCGAGTGCATTTCAGACTCACCAAACAGAAGTTAATGCATACTACGAGTGTTTAAGGAATCGAGTTGAGACATTGGGTGCTTCTGATTGTGTGTTTCTTTATGATTACGCAGAACTACTCAGAACAAAGTGTGAACCAGATTACACACAACATTATTACTCTATTGGTCAAAAAGTATGGGTAGACCCTCTGGAGAAACATTTACCAACTACAGATATTGAGACATTGCGGAGAAGTGTGAGATGTTCGGTTAATACACGTAGGTTTCAGCTAACCCATAAAGATCATTATTCATTATTTGGTCCTATAAAAGCACGTGATAACAAACATCCCTTTTATGATGTAATTGAAAAATTGACTGACGTTGCACTGCGTGAGGTTACCACGATTCGGCTTGCCTGTGGTAAAATTGATATCTCTTCCAGGCTTTGGCCGAACGCAATTCGTGCATCTTGTCATAAAGGGCAAAAAAATGGGAGATGGCCAATAGGCCAAAAAGTTTACCCGGAATACTATGGGAGATGCAAGTTATTACCATATCATGGCATGCCAATAATATACCGTGGCGAAAATGGAAAGCTAACACTTGAAATTACTCCTGAAGTACTACTACGAGGCAGGACTGACTTAGTAAGAATCACATTTGAGGAAAAAGATGATGAAGTATATGCATATGTGGCGCGGGATGTTGATGAAAATTATAATGGGGATATAGAATATAAATACCCGATAGGAATGCGGGCAATAGAATTTCAGGAGGAATGAATATGACAAAAGGAAAATTAGAGGGAAAGGTTGCTATTGTAACAGGAGCATCTAGTGGTATTGGAAAAGCCATCGCTCGGAGATATGCGGATGAGGGAGCAAGTGTTGTTGTTTGCTCACGTAACATTGATGCATGTATAAAGGTAAGAGATGAAATTCAGAAAAAAAATCAACAATCTTTCGCTGTGCGTTGCGACGTACGAATAGAGAAAGAAGTTGTTGACCTGTTTGCGAATACAATAGCCAAATACGGCGGCATAGATATTGTTGTAGCAAGTGCGGGTATCAGCGGCGGTAATAAGAAAGTGGAAGACTACACGCTTGAACAATGGAATAACGTATTGGAAACCAACTTAACAGGTGTATTCCTTACTTTAAGGGAAGCATTTAAACGAATGAAGGAAAGAGGGGGGCATATAATTGTGATTAGTTCGCAAGCAGGAGTTGAAGGATATTCTGGAAAGGGAGCGTATTGCGCCTCGAAATTTGGTGCAAGAGGTATCTCACACGTACTAAGTGAAGAAGGCAGGCCTTTTAATATCAATGTTTCTTCACTGTGTCCTGGCACTGTTGAAACGCCTATCCTTGCAGCTTCTAACACTAAAGTTAAACACCCTATGTCGGTTGACGCTGTTGCTGATGCAGCAGTATTCTTAGCATCCTTAGGGGGCAATTCTTTAATTCGCGATATCTTGTTAGAAAGAATGAATTTGAACTAAAACAGGGTTAATAGAAAGAGAACAGGACATCATGGAACTACTTAAGAGCGGAAAATCAATTGTAGAGATCGCCCGGCAATATAAAGTTCATCGCAACAGCGTATTTAGATCACTGACAAATATCACTAAAAAATCAAGAACATTGAGGAAGATGTTGATTTTCTGGCGAGAATCGGATTTGTTATAATCAAAGAAGGTAAACTTGAATTTATCTCAAGGACAAGACTTTTGCACTTTTAACATCTGGATAGTATTTTAAAGTGTGAATAATTATAGGTGCTGGGATGTACTTATGTTCTTCAAAAAGAACTCGGCCCAGCTGGGCAAAGCGTTAGAGGAATTCAGGACAGATTTTACCAAGCCACAGTGGCATCATTTTCAAACGTACATATGCGGCTTGATCCTTGGCGGCAAGAATGAGAAAAATGTGATGGATATTGCAGGTAATTCTCTGGACGGTCGTTCTCAGAGTAGTCTGAACCGTTTCTTGCACAGTAAGAGTTGGTCTGTTCGCCAGGTAGAGAATAGGCGGTTGAACCTCGCAATGAGAGGTAAAAGCGGAGGCGTGTTAAGTTTGGATGATACGATTATTGAGAAATTTGGTCAGCATATGGAAGGAGCTGGTTGGCTTTATGACCATACCAGTGGAAAGAAGGTATGGTGCCATAATTTTGTATCAACCTTCTATTCGAATGGTGAGGACTCAATACCATTATCTTTTGAAGCTTATGTGAAATCAGATGCAACAGCTAATCATTTCAAAACGAAGCTTCAGCTGGCTCGGGAACTCCTGGAAAAGGCCCTTGTTTATGTGGATCCAGAAGCAGTAACTTTCGACAGTTGGTTCGGTGCAAAGGAACTCTTTGACTTTCTTACTGCCAGGGGACAAACATGGGTTACCGAGGCTAAAATAAACCGCCTTATCCAATGGGAGGATGAATGGTAGCAAGTCAAGGAGGTTTTTAAGCAGATTCCCAAGGACGAATACAAGCGCATAGATTTCGAGGTAGAAGGAACACGGTTCAAGTGGTATAAGGAACTGGAAGTCACCATGAAAAACGTTGGAAAGGTCAAGCTGGTATTCCTACGGAAAAGAAAGAACAGCAAGACCTTCACCGCACTAATCACCAACAACACAGATTTAAGCACTAGTCAGATAATCGGCTGTGGGACAGAATTAATTTTCTCCTGCCCAGAACATATTGTGCCATAGAGTTGTGCAGAAATTAGACGTGTCAACTCGATCTTCCCGTCTTTGTGGAATCTTCCATCCAAACCTGCGTTTGTCTTCTGAAAAACCGCTTTCAGATTGATTCCGTTCGTAATATTCACCCAGATAGCCAATGGTGTCATTTACGAAATCATGGAGGATTTTTTTCCATTTCAACGGACCCTTTACTGTTGCATTCTTCTTTGGAATTATGTATATCAATACGTCCTTGCCGAATAAATCCTCAATGAACTTTACGTATGACTGAACGGCATAATAACGATCCAATCGGATGCTGGCCATTCCGACATGCTCGGCCATTTTCATGGCCTTTGCAAACGCTTCTTTCTCGCTCTTGTAACTTGTTCCGTATCCGATATACAATCGCGTGTCCAAGTCCATGAGCCTGAATGAAAAGATATATTGTCCAGTCTTTCCGGTTTTCTTTTTTGACTTGGACGTTGGCTCATTTTTCTTATCTTTGAGTTTCTAAGCTTCTGTGGCATAATGTTTCTTGATAGTCAATGAATAACCCGTACCATCGCCAGTGCAGTTGGGTCGTTCTACGCCTTTCTTCTTCAGGATAAGAGCATGGATGTTCAGCATGACAAGGAGCACTTGTTCGTCCGAGTACAATCTTTCAACAGTTTTGTAACTCACATCTATATCGGCAAGAAGACTGAACGCTACGAGCATATCCGACATTTCACGATTGCTCTTCTCGACCAGGTGTTTCAGAAGTAAAAGCTCGACCTTCTGTTTCAGTGTGAGTATGGGTTTACAGCCTCTCGTTTCATCCTTGACTATTTGGATCTCAGATATGGCTTCGTCAATCAGAGGTTCGAGGTTTCTGATTGCACACCTGATCCTCCTGGACAGTCGCTGTTCATAGGTCCGCCAGTCTCTTTTTATTTCCGGTCTTTCCTTTTTGTATTCGACAATTCGTTATCAATTCACAACACAAATCTTTAAATTAAACAGACACCAAATACACTTTACTAAACTTGCAAAGCACGTGAAGTAATAATTAACCATAATCGGTGGATTCCTGAGGCCCAATCACCTAAAAAGAGTCTGGCAATTCAATCATAACGTCTGAGTTACGGACCCAGGTATTCAATTGCCGGTCTCGAATGACCGCCACGAATGGTTATTAACGCACTCAAGCAAGCCAATGATAGGGGATTGAATGGATATACATAATAATGAGAGAAGATTAAAAAAGCTATGGGTAAGAATAAATAAATACTGCTCCAAAGCAGATGCAAAATTACTGGCCAAATTCCAGGATGAACTCTATGCCCACGGGCTCTCAACAGCAAGAATCATCATCTACCTTGGGCCGCTTTATATGGTTGCTAAAAACTCGAAGAAAAACCTCGTTGGCTTGAACAAAGACGACTTGAAGAAAATAATCAGTCGAATCGAGATGAAAGATTATTCTGAGTGGACAAAGGTCAGATACAAGTATGCCATCAAGAAGTTTTACAGTTATCTGGATGGAATAGAGTGGAATGCCAAAGAATATTCTGAAAGGGTGAAATGGATTAGTGCGACGGTGAGACGGTCCAAACTGGAAAGACCTGTGATACTGACCAAGGAAGAGGTCTTGAAGCTATTCGGCGTGTGCAAAGGAACGCGGGAAAAGGCTCTTTGCTCGTTCATGTACGAGTCCGGATGCCGGTGCCCGGACGAACTGCTCCACATGAAAGTGGGCGATGTCGAATTTGATGAATATGGCGCAAAGGTGAAACTGACTTCAGGAAAGGTCGGAACAAGGGTCATCCGAGTGGTTTCCTGTGTTCCGCACCTAAAGATATGGATCAACGAGGAACATCCCGAGTCCAGAGGGGATAACTGGATGTGGGTGAGTAAGGGCACGAGGAGATACGGAGAGCCTATCGGATACGGCACACTGAAACGTCTCATAAACAGATGGAGAACAGGCGCCGGCATAGGTAAGAGAATCACCGCTTACACATTCAGAAGAACAAGATACACTCATTTATCGAATAAGTGGCCGACACCTGTCCTGTACAAATACATGGGCCAGGTTCAAGGATCCAAGGTAATCGATAGGTATGTGGAACTGAACGAGGATGCAGTAGATGATGCAGTCCTGAATTTCTACGGGATGAAAGCAAAGGAGAACGGAGATATCAAGCCGCTGTTCTGTTCCAGGTGCAACAAGCAGAATTCACCTGAATTGGAATATTGTGATGTGTGTAATGCTCCGCTTACAGAGAAGGCTGTAATGGCAGTGGATACAAAGAAGAAGATTGAGATGCAGGACATGTTCAATGAGATGGTTCGGAAGTTCAAGGAGGAGATGAGAACGGGAAAAGAAAAGGAGAAGTGTGGAGGGTTTAAGAGAATGTCAGATTAAATACAAAGAGATGTTGACCTGAGTTTCTCATTTAAAACCTGATTCCTAAAAGACTTCCCTCTTCCTTTGCGTCGGTTAACATTTTCACTACATATTTATCGAAATCAAAATCGTTATCAAAATCCTTTCTAGGTATGGCATCTGAATTCATAGTACAAATATATTGAAACCCTTCTTTTTTTGCTTCTGAATCCGCAAGCTGTAAAGCAAGAGCTTTCTGTCTCTCATCTACTCCATCAAAGATTATACTATCATGAATTAAAAAAATTGGACTTTTGGCTTTCTTTACCCATAATTTAGCAAGCATGAGATCATAGCAGAATATTTTCATGTTTCCAATACCTTGGCTTCCTGACCTTTCAATTTTCACATCAAACTTGAATCCAGTTTTTGATATGTTTATTGATAATATTCCTGGTGCTGAATACATTGTTTTTGAATATGAGTTAAATGCTAGCACAGCCTCCTCTTTTTGAGAACTTCTTTCGTTCAAATCATTTTTAGCCTGTTGTAATAATAGTTCGTGTTCCACATTTATAGAGCTTCTACCTTGTTCAAATTTTTTCAGATTGTCCAATCTTTGCGAAACATCTTTAAGTTGTGCGACTGTATTCTGATGGTTATTCTGTAATTGAGTATATTCTTGTAATGCACCATGGCTTTTAAGAGTAAGCATTAATTCTACTCTTCTTGCGGATAATTCTTTTATCTCAGTTTCTCTTTGAACTACATTTTGCTTTATCTTCTCCATCTCCGAATTTAGAAAATCTCTTCTGTTTACTACTACTTTTTTATGGAATGTTATTACATCATTCATCTTTTTTGTTATATTATCGGGAAGAATCAGACCCGCTTCTTCATAAATTTTAGTTACTCTGTCGGGCGTAGCATCTATTTCTTCATTTAAGCTAGACTCGTAATGTTCAAGAAGTCTTTTTTCATCAATATTTAGATTTACACGTTCGTGTATTGCTTTTGTTAAACGGTTTGCATCTTGTTCTATTTGGCCATACTGAGGGTGAACTTTAAAATTGTCTAAATGCTCTTTCTCTTGTTTTACTTGTGCACCCAATCTAATTTTAAGAGATTCAAGTTCCCCAATATTGCCCATCATGTGAGAAATTAATCCTGTGGTGGCTTCTTGTTTAATCTGTGCTAAAACTTTTACTCTATCTTTTAATACTTGCCATTTTGAAGCATATTCCCATCCTAAACCTAATAAAAAGGAAT
>VMTD01000127.1 GCA_013791785.1 Methanobacteriota archaeon | reverse complement strand
CCGATTTGCAAACAAATGGTGAATGCGGGAACTAAATCCAAACATTCTGGAGCGTTCGCCTTGATTCACCAGCTTACAATCAAACAGAATCATCGTGTGAGGAATTTCCGCAATCGACATTATGCAAACGACGAGATTGCGGCGCGATACATTAATAACCTAAGAAATCCCTATTCAACCTCACCTTCGGGCAGGAAGGAGGATGATTTCATGAGGAGAGGAAGCACATTTTGGGCAATGTGGGCCGGGATTGGCAGGAGCAAATTCACAGTTATCATATTAGCATTCACAATGTTATTGCCAGTAGGATTTGTAATTAGCGAACAGGATGATTCAAATGGTTCACAGCCAATGAATGTTCCGCAAGCAAATGGTTTCTACAAACAGAACGATATGATAATGCTGGCCAATGAGATGTTCGACATGAGAAACGGTCCGCGGAACCTTCCGACCGAGTTATCTGTCCAAAAGTACGATGACAGGGTCAGCGGTTATTACCTGGTCAAGTTCCAGGATGTTGCAAATGATTATTGGCTGGCAAGCCTTGAATCGCTGGGCGCCAAGGTGGGCAGTTACGTGCCATACAACACCTACATGGTCAGGATGGACGCCCGGACGCTTGCGGAAGTCCAGACACTTCCTTACGTTCGAAATGTGGCCATCTATCAGCCGCAGTTCAAGGCCCTCATCGAGCTTTTGGATGGAGTTGAACTCAAAAGCGGCCTTTCAAGCGCGGATTCGCTTGATTTTATATCATGGACCAACCTGTTCGAGCAGGCCAAGTCAATCGGTTCTGAGAAGGACAGAATCGTGGTAACAATCACATTGCAGGACAACGAGAACCCTTACAACCTGGCTGCACTGATCGGCAAAACCGGTGGCAAGGTCCTCGGCATAACAGATTCCTCGGTCAGGGCAGAAGTTTCTCGCCAGGGAATCCAGGCACTGACATTTGTCAATGAAGTGCAGTACATCATGCCCTACTTCCTTAATGTTCCGTTGCTCGCAGATACTGCATGGACAGAGCAGAGCAAGGTCTCTGCCAGCACGCCGGTCTGGGATCATGGCATCACTGGCACTGGCGTTATTATCGGTTTAGGGGACACTGGCGTTAACACGGACCACGAACACTTCAGACATGTCGGTTACGTGCCGTCGAACTGGATCGGAGCATCTCCCACCCATAGGAAGATTGTCGGATATTACCAGTTGGGGGACAATAGAGTCGATTACGATGGGCATGGGACCGCAATCGCAGGCGCTGCCGCAGGCGACGGAGCGTACGTCGGCAGTATAAATGTCAATAGATATGGCATGGCCCCCGGAGCGAAATTGTCAGTATGCGACATCGGCAAGTCCGATGACGGTTCCGGAACGAACGACAACACCCTCGGAGGCATCTCACAGGACCTCAAAACCATGTATTCAATAACTGATGGCGACGGTGCTTCGATTCACATAAACGCCTGGGGTCTCAGTTGCATTAACCCAGCAACAGGTCTCAGGACATTCGTGGAAGGTACATACCCTGAAGATGCATTGAACTCGGACCAGTACATGTGGCAGAACAAAGATTATCTGGTAGTTTTCCCGGTCCATGGTGACAGGGGCGCAGCAGTGGCGGACGGTCCGCCGTACACCACATTGATGTGCCCACCTGCAACGGCAAAGAATGTTGTTTCGGTGGCCTCCCACAGAGCTGGAGCGAGCTGGCAGCAGATATCTGCATACAGCAGCTGGGGTTCGACCAATGACGGGCGATTGAAACCTGACCTGGCGACGACAGGAGATGGCACGAACGATTATGCCGGGATGTCTGTTCCGAGCAGCGATGGTGATAGAAACGGCGCTATGGATACTACCTATGCCCTTATGCAGGGAACAAGCCTTTCCACAGGTATTGCCGCCGGCGACGCGGCCCTGATATCCCAGTATTACAAGGACGGCTGGTATCCTGTCACTGCAGCTTCACCTGTTGTGACCAATGGCATCGTTCCGAGCAACGCCCTGCTCAAGGCCACGCTGATAAATGGAGCCAGGGATGCCACAAGCGGAACATATTCGAACGGTCATGATTATGTCTTGAACGGGCACTCGATGGACTATCCGAACACAGACCAGGGCTGGGGGATGGCGGATACCGGAGATTCCCTTTACTTCAACGGAGATGCCAGGGAAATCTGGTTCGATGACAATCAGAACGGCCTGCTTACCAATCAGGTCCGGGAGTACAAGCTCGGGGTACAATCCGGCCAGGAGCTGGAAATCACCCTTGTGTGGAGCGATTATCAGGGCTCGATTGCGACCTCGGGCGCGCTTGTGAACGACCTGGATCTGACAGTTATCAGTCCAACAGGTACAATTTATTACGGCAATAATTTTGGGACCACCAGCAGGGAGGCGGATTCAACGAATCCAGCCGGCTACGACCATATAAATCCGGTGGAGGCCGTACTAGTCAAAACACCTGCTGCAGGTGAATGGACAATACGCATTTCTGCGCCCAACATTCCGGTCGGCCCGCAGCCGTTCGCACTTGTAGCCGCAGGAAACTTCGAAGATGGCTATGGATGGGTAAAGACCGATAAGATGGTCTACAAGCCTGGCGATACGATGACAATCACAGTCGAGGACACGAACGTGGCGACCGGTTCTCTGAACGTGCAGCTCACCAGCAGCACCGGCGACATTGAAACAAGGACCATCACAGAGATAGCGGCCAACGCCCGCAAGTTCACCGGAACAATTCCAATCAACATGCTCACACCAGTGAGCGGTAATGGTGCAATAAGCATCCAGAACAATGGCTGGATAAGCGTGAAATATGCCGATTCCAACCCTGCCCATGATTCCTATGCGAATGTCACCACCGATATGACCAGCCCGATGATAACCAATGTTTATGTGACAGATATATCAAATACCGCCGCAATCGTGCATTGGACCACCGATGTGCCGGCAACGAACCAGGTGTTCTACGGAACGACGATTGCGCTCGGTTCCAGCACATCAGTGGACAACGACCTGGTACTTGACCATGAAGCTGTGATAATCGACCTTACTGGGTTCACGAATTATTACTTCGATGTTCAATCTGTTTCGATGGGCGGCATCACAACACGCGACCCCAACGGCGGCGACCATTACATGTTCATGACTGTTGATAATCCCGATGTGCTGATTGTGCAGGAGCACAGCGATGTCGCATCCAGCGAACTCATGGTCAAGGACTGGGAATTGTCTCTTGGGTACTATGGGTGGAGTTTTATTGTCTGGGAGACAGTGAAATACGGCTTGCCCACACTCGCAGCCTTGAACTCTGCCAAGTTGGTTTACTGGGATGTGGGAGAAGGATATCCGCAGTTGGGCGCAACAGAAAGAGCCCTACTCACGTCATGGCTCGACCAGGCAGGCATACAAAGATTCTACATCACCGGCCAGGACATCGGCTGGGACATGTGCGATATACCTGGAGGCGGTACAGATATTGACGTAGCGTGGTACAACACTTACATGCGCGCGACTTTCGTGCGTGATGATGCCGATGGTGGCGGCGGTAACGAGGACGTGAGATTCCAGATAATTGCCACAACACACCCGATTAGCATCGGCCTCGGCAATATAGACCTTGAGCAGGACATATACGGTGCTGGAAGGTTCTGGCCTGATGAACTCGTCAATGACCGGGGCGGGGATGTGCCTCCTCCTTGGGCGTACACCAGATATACCGGCGGGGGAAATGCAGCGGCGATAGCTTACCCGAGCTTGAATTATCGTCTGGTGTACGAGGCCTTTGCCCATTGCATGATACAGGACGATAACACCTTCGGCACTCCCGGGAACGTATTCGGCACCGACCTCAATTGGAAGCGCGCCACCGTGGCAGACAGAAGCATCATCTGGCTCATGGGCGAGGACCATCCTGACGTGACAGTGCTGAACAACAATGGCCAGGCCGAGGACGGTACCTGGTCCGGAACCCAAACAGTAACTTGGAACGTCACGGGGGCCAACACCCAGGAGATTCAGATAAGCAGGGACGGCGGCCAATCCTACCTTGTGGAAGCCACCGGACTTGCAGGAAACGCAACAAGCTATTCATGGAATACTGCCAGGACCTCTGCGGGCCTTCCGGTCTACCCGAACGGCGTCAATTACAGGATAAAGGTGCTGGCTCTGGGCACGAACTTGAAGGGCTTCGATGTCTCGGATGCGAATTTCACAATCGATAATGGCGTGACCGGGGACAAAATAGGACCGGTAATAGTTGCGGGAAGCATCAAAGTTGACCCACTACCGGGCGGCCAGGGAAACACCATTGCTTTCGATGCCAGGGCGGACGATAGAATGAAAGGTAATTCAAATATTGCGGTTGCCGAATACTTCATCGACACGATTGGCGCCAATGGAACCGGTGCTGGCATGAATGCCAAGGATATATTTGACAGCCCGCTGGAGGATATTGTCGGCACATACATAGCCGATATCCCAATAGGTACGCATATTGTCTATGTGCATGCGATGGATGCGGCAGGTAACTGGGGCGGATATGAGCAATCAACATTCCAGGTGAACGAGGGCGGGCCCTCGGTGCAGGTCACGGCGCCGAACACGGCAGAGAATATAGTATGGGGTAGTATCCAGATAACCTGGACAGCGATCGATTACACAGATCCGCCAAACACGTTGGATTGCACTATAGAATACAGCGAGAATGGCGGAAACACCTGGACGGTCCTGGAAGATGGCATCGACAACAATGACGGCACATACACCTGGGACACCTACCTTGTGCCTGACGGGGTAAATTATCTGGTGAGAGTGACGGCAACCGACAGCTTCCCGCTGAGCGGCAGCGATGTCTGCGATTATGTTTTCTCGGTTGATAATATACTCAATGACCGGTGGTACCTGCAGATTGAGACCACCGGCTCAAACTACGCGCTAAACATGGCTCCGGTTGATGCTGGCCCGAATTCACAATCCACGCTTACAATAAGTGCACCAGGGCAGCAGCTTGTCGGAAGATGGCAAACGAATCCTATATCTCAAACGGGCTTCAGTGGTCTCTGGACCTTCAACTTGTACGGAGCAGCTTCCAGTAACTTTGGAACTGGCAATCTGTATGCAAAGGTCTTCAGGTCGAATGGACCCACTCTGCTTGACACGACAATAAATGACGATGATAATGTGTTTTCTTACGTCAGCCCCCATCTTTTTACCTGGGCAGATAACTTGTCCGGTTCATTTACGAGCGGCGAGAGCCTCATTGTTGAGATATGGGTGGATGTCACAGCCGTGGCCACATCGGCCATTCTTACAACCGCCGGAACAACCCAGGCAGGCGGACCGCACGATGTCTGGTTCTGCGACGTCAACACCAACTCGCAGGTTGAACTGACAACACCAGGCGGAGGTTCCGGCGCAGCAGAATTCACAGATATCTACTACACAGCAGCATCTACCGCCAACGATGTGCGTGCGGGTCCAAGCTTCGACCCAGGCATCGGTGACGAGATATTCGTCAAGTGCGTGTTTGCCACCAATGTCAACCCTGCCTCTTTGACTGCGATAACCCTGATATACGAAGCTCAGTACAGCGCGGCACAAACTTGCACAATGTATGCCTGGAACTACGCGACAAGCAACTGGGACACTGTCGGAGCAACGCTTGCATTTGCAATCAATACTGATAACACCATGGCTCGCAGCATCGCAGCCAATTGGGGCAACTATGTATCCGGCGGAGTACTTCTTTGGGGCGTTTACGGCAATCTAAGAGGACAATGCAGCGTGGACTTTCTGCAGGTGCAGCTGACCTTTACCCCTGCGGCGACCGTGAGTGTGCACTTCGACTATGCCGGTGCCCAGTCCTCCATCGACCCGACCATCAGCATTGGTGGGGGGACACCCTACTCAATCAATCTTACAGGAAAGGCCGCACCATGCTGGGTCTTTGTTTCCTTCCCCCATGAAGTAAGCGGCCATATCCAGACAATTCTCAATGACACGATACTGGGCGACGGAAACACCGACTGGGACGTTGCCAAAACCTATTCCGATGGAGTATGGCTGACATACCGAAAGGGCGCGACAACCAATACCTTCACCGATATCAACAACCAGATGGGTGTGTGGCTGCATCTCACAAATAACGAAGGCGACCAGGCATTGACTTTGGGCATGGTTGGAGATTATCCCGCATTAGTTCAGATAACGCTCAACCCGGGCTGGAACATGGTCGGATATCCATGCGCGACGCCCCAATTAGCCAGTATCACATTGCCACCTTCTGTGGACATTATATCCACATGGATTTCCACAACGCCGTACATCGTCGACACAACCGACCTTTTCTCTGTCATAATGTCGGAAGGAAACGGATACTGGGTACATTCCAACGCAGCTTGCCTCTGGATTCTTGCCAACGACGTATCACCGCTGCTGACAATCGATAAAACCGGGCCTGCGAATGCTGCCCCCGGTAGTCAAATCCTATACACCATCACATGTACCAATGTTGGTAATACCTCGGCATATGACATCATTGTTACGGACACCTACCCAGCAGGCGTAACATTCATCAGTTCCACTCCGGCGCCCACGATTGGTAATGATATCTGGATGATTCCGACACTGGCTTCAAGCGGTAGTTTCGTGATAGTCATCACCGTCCAGATAAGCGCAAACGCCTCTGGCACGTTAGTCAATTTCGTGCAAGCCCAGTACAACGATAGTCTGGGGAACCCGCAACTGCCTGTTTCAGATACGGTATCTACTGTAGTATCGGGCATTCCGTTAATGGCTCTGACAAAGACTGGGCCGGCCACTGCCAACCCAGGGGAATTAATTACATACACGTTGACATATCAGAACATCGGGACTGATGTGGCAAATAATGTTGTCATCACTGATATCTATCCGGCGGATGTGACTTTCGTGTCTGCGATACCTGTGCCTACCATACCAAATAATGTCTGGATGATTGGAGATATTGGACCCGGCTCCTCGGGTTCGATAATGGTAACCGTAATGATTAGCCCCACAGCATCCGGAATGTTAGTGAACCAGGCCTACCTGGATTATGATTTAGGCCGGATCTGGTCGAACTGGACGACGATAATAATTTATCCCTTTATAGCCTTCAACAAGACCGCGCCAGCCACCGCAACTCCGGGGGAGATTATTACCTACACATTGACCTGTACGAACATTGGGACAGATACAGCATACAACAACACAGTCACAGAATATTATCCTCCTGAAATCACATTCATATCGGCAGTTCCCCTGCCTTCATCCGGGAACAATGTCTGGATATTCCCATCCCTGAATCCGGGAAACAGTGTCATCATCAACATTACTGTCGAAGTGTTGCCAGGGGTTTTAAACGGCACACTGTTGAACAACAGCGCCAGCCTGTGGTATGAGAACAGCATCGGAACCATGTACACTACCGGGGATAGCGCTTTCACCCTGATTCAGGCGGGTATGACAGGGCCCGTGCACAACATCGATACCGATGAATATTTCGATACGATACAGGCGGCAATTGATGACCCGGACACGTTGGGCGGCCACACAATAATGGTAGCAGCAGGAACATACTATGAGCATGTCGCCATAACCAAGTCGATAATCCTTCTGGGCGAATCCAAATACACGACATCCATCGACGGCGGCGGCACGGGCGACTGCATCAAGATTACGGTCGATTCGGTCATAATCTCGGGATTCACGATACAGCATGCCGGCAGCGTTGTCGGCGGCATCGACAAGGATGCGGGCATCGAGCTGATGAATGTGAGGGATTGCCTTATATCTGACAATAGAATAATCGACAATGGTCTTTTGGGTGTATGGCTCTACAGATATTCCTTGGGAACATGCACCAATAACACGATAGATAATAACAACTGCTCCAATAATCAGTATGGCATATATTCTGAACTTTCCACAGCCAATCACATAACCGGAAACATGCTTTTCAACAACTCCCGCGGTCTTTACCAGGCAAGCAGCACTCACGATGTTACTGGCAATACGTTCTACTGGAATGGATTCGGTATTCTCTACTCCGGTGCAAATAATAATGTTATAACTGAAAATTCCTTCAGGGAGAACTACTATGGTTTCTATATTGATTCCGGAACAGGCAATCTGGTTCATCACAATGACTTCTTGAACAACAACATTTCGGCGGTCGATGATGCCGCCAATACCTGGCACAACGGCTACCCCCCCGGCGGTAACTACTGGTCCGATTACGCGGGCAGCGACATTTACTCCGGGGTCAACCAGGACCAGCCGGGCAGCGACGGAATCGGCGATACATCGTTCGTCATTGATGGAGATTCCCAGGATATGTACCCGCTGATGGCCCCGTGGGGCTCGCCGCCGACAGACACCCAGGCACCCGACCACTCGAACGAGTTCCCGGGCATAAGCGGCCTGACGGGCAATGCAATGCCGACCATTTCCGTTCATGTGGCCGACCATGAATCGGGGGTGAATGCCAGCACGATCAAATTTTACGTGAACGGTTTCTCAGTCTTCTACGACATCACGTCCATATCCGGTGGCTACAACGTTTCCTACACCCACGGAACCCCTTTCAGCGACGGCCAGGTAATCACGTGCAGGATTGTCGCTTACGATTACGCCGGCAACAAGCTCGACTTCACGTGGAACTTCACCTTGGACCTCACGGCCCCCTACGTTTCCTCGACCGACCCGACCGATGGGGCACTGGATGTTCCGATAATTGGCACCATCCAGATAACCTTCTCTGAAGCGATGGACCAGCCCAGCGCCGAAGCGGCCTTCCAGATATCGCCCTGGGTCAACGGTACTTTCGGTTGGAACGGCAACACGATGACTTTCTCGCTGGCCGCCGAACTTCAGGAAGATACGCTGTACAACGTGACCATAGTGTTCTCGGCACGAGACCTGGCCTGTAACGAGATGGTCAGTAATCACACATTCTCCTTCACCACTGAGATCCTCGCGGACACCACCGCCCCGTCCCACGGCAACGAGAGCCCACCGAATGGCGGGACCTCCGCCAACAGTACGCCGGTTATTTCGGTGGATGTCACGGACCTACAGTCCGGCGTCAATGCCAGCACCATCCGGTTGTATGTTCAAGGGTATAGTGTGCTGTACGATATTCAAGCGGTCTCCGACGGGTACGAAGTAGCATACTGGCATGAGGCCGGGTTCACATCCGGTACGGTGGTCACCTGCCGGATTGTGGCGCAGGATTACGCGGGAAATCTGCTGGACTGGACC
This sequence comes from Methanobacteriota archaeon, assembly GCA_013791785.1. Taxonomy (GTDB): domain Archaea; phylum Thermoplasmatota; class Thermoplasmata; order SG8-5; family SG8-5; genus UBA147. The sequence continues at coordinate 14,086 of VMTD01000127.1, read as the reverse complement.
TGGAATTTCACGGTGCCCTAATCGCAATCTCTCTCCCCGGTCTCGCAGTACTCCCTGAACTTCTCCATCCACTTCGGGTCCCTTGGGGAAGACCGAATAAACTCAACAAACTTTTTCAGCCTGGCTGCCGAGGCCTTGCTCATGTGATGCTCAATGACGCATGCATCCTTTTCGGCAATTTCATAGTCAATGCCGAGTATCACCAGAAAATCGGCAATCACCCTATGCCTTTCAATGAGGCCTCTGGCGAGTTTCTGGCCCATGGGAGTGAGCCTTGCCCCGAGATAGGGTTCGTAATTCACAAGTCCCTCATCCTGGAGCTTCGCCAGCATCTGGGTTACCGACGGCGGTCGAATTCCCATCCTCTCGGCTATCTGGCCTGTGGAAGCGCGTTTCCCGATTTTCAGTATTGCATAAATCGTTTCGATGTACTCTTCCTTGGTCACCTGCATCATGGTATCAACACCCGCACAGTTCTTCCTCCTTTATCGCTTTGTAACCTTCCCTCACCAGCAGTACAGCGATAATCAGACCGGCAATCGGGTCGGCCTGCCAGAACCCGAAAAGATAGTTCAGAATGAAACCTGAGAGAACCGCAACGGAAAGAAAAACGCATGCCAAGGTTTGCTTGGAATCCGCCAACAGGCTGTGGCTGTGCAATGCGGTTCCCATTCTTCTCTTGACCCTGAAAAGGAACACCATCACGATTATCGAGATTGCCGGAATCAGAATTCCAGCAAGGCTGAGTTCTGTCGATTCGTTTGTCAGCAATTTGCGGACGGATTCATACGCGATGTAGGTCGCCAGGATGAACAGGGTGAGGCCCACCAGACGCGTAGCTTTTCTCTCGATGTTCTTTCTCTCCTCGCCGCATACATCCCCGTGCGCCCTGAACCTCCAGAGCACGATTACTGCCGAAAGGGATTCCACAAAACTGTCCAGCCCGAAGCCGATCAGGGATATGGAGCCGACCAGCGAACCGAGAAAGATTGAGGCCAGACCCTCTATTATATTGTAGATTATGGTGAAATACGAAATCAGGATAACATTGGATTTCTTAATTTCTATCATTATATCACAACACCATCAGGCTGAATGCCATCACTGCCATGCCGAGGATGACGCCTATTACCACGATGTGGCTCTTTCCGTAGCTGTACGCCGCCGGAATTATCTCGTCCACCGAAATGTACACCATTATGCCGGCGACGGCAGCCAGCAATACCGACAGGAGCGCGTCGTTCAGGAACGGCATCAGAACCAGATATGCAATGATGGCACCCAGCGGTTCCGCAAGACCGGAAATTGCAGAGTACTTCAGGGCAAGTTTCTTTGAGCCGGTGGCACAGTACACCGGCACGGAAACAGATATTCCTTCGGGGATATTGTGGAGTGCGATGGCCAGGGCAATCACCACGCCCAGGTTGATGTCATTGAGCGCTGTGGCAAAGGTGGCTATTCCTTCGGGAAAATTGTGGATGGTTATGGCCAGGGCGGTGAACATGCCGGTTCTCATCATCGCGGAGTTGCACGCGGCTTTGGATGTTCTGCAGCGACCGTGCCCCTTTCCGTGCCCCCCCCTGCCGTCCTGGAAGTGATGGGGGTTCTCCATCTCGGGGATGATCAGGTCGATTATGGCTATGAACACCATTCCGCCGAAGAAGGCCAGCGCAGTTTTAAATTCCCCAATCTCGGCCAGCGCATGCGGGAAAAGTTCCACGAAGGAAATGTACAGCATCACCCCGGCAGAAAGTCCCAGGGAAAAAGGAAGAAAATATCTTCTGGGACGCTTTATCACGAATGCCAGCAATCCGCCTATGACTGTCGAAAGACCCGCGAACGTGCTCAGCAGAAGTGCCATTATCACAATGTCCATATCATCACCTTTAGGTTTGCCTAATTGTTAGGTAAGCCTAATTAATATTTAAAACTTGTCGCGATATGTAAGAGGTCACTGATGTGAAGCCCCTTACAACGGTAAGTGGTCAGTATCACAAACTTCTCCTCTTTTATGGTAGATAAATCTGGCAATAAATTATGAAATATTGATTAAACTGATGCAGGAATTGATTACAATAGTCAGTCGGATAATCACATATGTTATTGCTGAATATTAACTTCTGAAGGCTGACCACTTACCGCGATATTCGGCGAAACAATGTTATACCTCATGTCCGATGGTCCGGCAATGATGGCTATATTGGCTGTGCTGGTTTACGGTTTCATCATGGGCCTCAGGAAGGGCGCCAGCTCATGCCTTGCTCTGTGCATGCCCTCCCTGGTGCCGGCCATAATAGAGGATGGGCGCGACTGGAAGAGTGGCGCGAAAATTGCCCTGTGGTTCAATGCACCCAGAATGCTGTTTCTGACTCTTCTGGGCGGTGCGGTTGGCGCGGGCGGTTTCCTTGTAGGTTCGAGCTTCGATGTTGTAGCCGCGGGCTCGGGGGCTTGGGCGGTCGGGTATCTTATCATCGGGGTGCTGATGTTCATTTATGGCATCTATGTTTTTGCCCGCACGGACGAGAAGCTTGGCGACATTGCAGACGGAAAGGTGCTGTCGGAGGATTGCAGGCCCCATCATCCCCTGTTTTCCAGGCTTAAGCTGGTCACTCCGAGATCCAGGCCGGGACTTTTGCTATGGGGCGGTATCGTCAGCATTGCATGTATCGGTGAAACTGTTCTGAGCCTGGAAACCCTGTTCGTGGGATTTTCCCTTACCTCTTCCAACTCTCCATTCGAAGGCGCGTTGCTTGGCGGTCTCGCTTTCTTCCTTTTCTCACTGGGTGCATCCCTGCCCAGCATAGTATTTGCAGGTCTGGGCAGCAGTCTGGCCAGCAGGGAGAAGCGCATGGAGAGGCTGTTGCAGTTCCAGAGAATGTCCGGGTTCCTGATGATAATGTTCGGAGCAATATTCGTCGCCACGGTGCTGTTACTGCTGTGAGTTAAAAATATATATGCTGTGATTATAATATCAATTCATATATTTTAATATCTTCGCCCCAGTAATGCTTCCTGAAAAAACCGCATTCCACAAAGCCCATGTTCTCGTACAGGGCGGTTGCCTCCACAAGCTTCGGGCTGGTGTCCAGCCATACCTTGGCCGCTTTGTTCTGCCTGGCGTAGTCGATGACGGCCCGGGTCAGGGTCTTTCCGACACCCTTTCCGCGGTATTCTGGATGAACAACCATCCGGTCCAGGAGGCATGCGCCGTGCTCAACGGTCGCTCTGGTGATGCCGATTATTTTTCCGGTATCGCGGATGACAAAGTAGGTCTTGTCATTCATGCTTACCAGTACATCATCTGCCGAAGGCATGCGATTGTCCATGAGTTCCTTCGGAAATCGATCGCGGTAAGGTGTCCAGACCGTGCGGTAGAGTTCGGATATCTCTGCAGCGTCAGAGGTCTTTCCCCTCTCGGCATTCAGGAAATTCATGTGGGGGTGATTGCTTTCCCATGCTAAAACTTTCTCTGGGCCCCGTTTTCCTCTTCCGGCACCGGTGTTTTCTCTTCTGGCCGCTTTTCACGGCTTGATATCGCGACCAGAATCGCGATTGCCGCGAAAACAATGAGCAACACCACGCCGAGCCATTTCGGTTTTACGGTTTCCGCATGGTGCACCACAGGCTCCAATTCGATATCCTGCAGAGAGGTCTCCAGTATGTTGCCGTGAACGTCCTCGGCGATGATACTGTAATGGAAGTCTGTGTGGTCATGGGCCACCGGGTACACGCTGGCTGCGTAAACACCGTCCACTGTCAGGTTCATCTCCACTGTGTAATAGGGGGAGCAGGCCACGGGGGTGCAGGAAAAGTATGAGAGCCGCACGTGCTCGATACCGGATGCATCCTCGATTTCCACGTTGATGGTGATTAACTCGTCAGCATCCGGTTCTGCTGGCGTGCTCACCGGCGTCTGAACCGTCGGCGGTACGATATCGTCTCTCACATCCACCTGAACCCTGGTGGACGCACGTACCGTAGGATCCAGCACAGTCCAGGCCCGTGCAGTGAAGTTGTACATCGGGTCGGCGGCGGACGTCCCGTTTCCTGTCATGGTAATGGTGAATATGCCGGTTCCGTTTCCGGGTATATACATGGAACTGGCCGAGGTTTCCCCAACCCAGTTGGCCGGTGCATCCACATCTAGACCCACTTCCATGCCCGTTGCCATGAAGTTGTAGAGCGTGAAGGAAAATTCTGCGGAATTATTCGGTAGGGCGGGTTTGAGCTTGGTGGCGGATGTCATGTAAAGTATGTCCGGTTCGGATGATTCCAGCATCCTGCTGGTTATCTGGACGCCGTCCTTCCACAGCACCACAAGAATTCCGGTGTTGCCTATTCTCATATCGGAGAACTGAACGTCACCGGTTCCGTTCCAGGAGACAGGAATGGTGGTGAAACCGTCAGCGGGAATTGAAACGGTCTCATTCACAACCAGGTCCACGAAAGCATTGGGTATTGGCTCGCCCTGGAGATTGTTCCACCGGGACAGTCTCTCCACCAGGAATGCCTCAACCATGATGTCTTCTCCCGAGCTCTCGAGGTTGCTTAGCGTGATGTTGGAGAATAACGTCCCGCCGGACCGCGAAATGTGGCCGGATAACGATATATTTGTATCATCGAGTGTTGCCGCGTTTATCTCGGTCCGGTAAGATGCCAGTGCCGAGGCCGTGCTAAGTGCTCCTATCAATTTGCCGGGGCCGCCCGAGAACACTGCCAAGGGATGGCCCAGAACGGTTATGTTGAGCTCGTTCACATAGGCCGCTTCCCTGTAAGTTCCGTAATCGCCGGAAATGCCCGGTGCATCGGTCACGAACGTCACGAAGTTCGTTTCCCTGTTTTCCTCCAGTTCCATGAGCGCATCCTCGCTCTTGTAGCAGTTCACGCAGCCCATGTCAACGTACAGTTCGGAAAACACCAGGGTATCGGAAACCGTCACTGGGCCTATGGGTGCGGTGGTGAGCGAGTGCCTGGCCAGAGCTTCGATTATCGTTTCCTCAAGTTCGAGGCGCTTGGATTCGCCCTGGTCGCTGGAGGAACCGTACTGGGTGTTGTAAATGATCTCTGGCTTGGTGCCGTTCATCTCGACTATCACCGTGGCAAACATCGGGACACCGAACCGCTCGTTGGGGGTGCCGACCGTGTCGTAGATGTCGTAGGACGCATCCTCTTCGGGTGTGGCATGGTCCAGGTTTATGTGGATGAACTCGACCCGGTCGCCGTACTGCGATTCCAGAATCGCAATGTGCGGTTCCATCTCATCACAACCGGGACATACGTCCGTCCGGTAATGCAGGAAAACCGGCCTCGATATCAGAGGCTCCAGAATGAATTCTGGCTGTACGCTGTCGGTGGTACGCCACTCGCCGACAACGAACGGGTCCAGGGCCAGACAGCCCAGGCAGGGTATGGAATTGATGTCATCGGCACGCGAATACCCGTCCAACCAGGCACCGCCGGTCAGCATCGAGGCACTTATGAAAAGCAGAATAATCCAGATAGCCATGGTCTTTTTGCTGTTGAAAGGCACTATTTTCATTTTCAGCGAGCCGAACTTGCAGCTGTCCACGCATCGGCCGCACAGCACGCATTCGATGTCCGGCTTACTGCCAATCTCCTTGACATCCATGGGGCATTTCATCTCGCAGAGATTGCAGTTCTTGCAACTCGCTTCGTCCCTGCGCACACCCACAGCCGAGATCTTGTTCCAGGGTGCAAGGAACGCACCGATGGGACAGAGGTACTTGCACCAGCCCCTGGTCACCAATATTATAAGGATTGAGAAAAGTATTATCGAGGTCAGCTTCACCGGGAAACTGCTGCCCAGGGTCCATTCGCCAGAATAGAACAGCAACGTCGGGAGCGTGCCGGTAACGCCGCCCACCGGGCAGAGGTTGGTGTAGAACAGGTCTCTCGAGAGGTACGCCGTAACTGGTATGGCCAGAAGTATCAGGTATTTGGTGTATTTGTATCTCGGGTCAACATGATGCCTGAGCTTACTTCTCACCTTGTCGCTTATTTTCAGCTTTCTGGTGACGTCCTGGAGCGTTCCAATTGGGCATGCCCAGCCGCAGAAACCCCTGCCGAATATCGTTCCCACCAGGGCAAGGAAACCGAACAGGTAGAGAAGCAGGGACATGCCCACCCAGAAGGTTATCTGGATGTCAATGAATCCGTGCTCCATCAATCCGAGCGGGCAGTTGCCCACATCCCAGGGACAGGAGTAGCAGAAGAAATAGGGGTACACTATGCCGGTTGTTCCCACTATGATGCCTGTCAGCGTCACTGCCAGGAACGCGATCTGCGATGTCCTTCTCAGCGTCTGGATCTTCACGGTCACTCATCCTCTTCGACTAAATCACGGTTTCGGTGTCTCGCCCGGGGGTTGGGGCTCAACAGTCTCGGGCACCGCTTCCTCCGGTTCGGTCGGTGGTGTCGGGGCCTTGCTCTTCTTCATCAACGTGAGGCCGGCGATGGCGGCGACAATTATGATTATGATGATTATCGCGAACAGCATGGTGTTATCCGCACCGGCTTCCTCCTCCACCTCATCGTCATCTGGCGGCGGTGTCGGCGCCACAGTGAATGTCTTCCAGGCATGGTTGTTGCTCTCGGAGAATTCCGCGAACTTGTCCTCCTGGTCCACATCGACCGTGATGTTGTAAGTTCCGTTCACGGCATTCCATGACGCATTGATGAGTCTCTGGCCGCCTGCTGGGATGTTCTGCCTGGATGAGGTCAGAAGCACGCCGTCAATGGACACGTTGACCTGAACGCTGTTGGCCGCATCAGTTCCGATGTTCCTCACGATGATATTGAAGTACAGCATGGTCCCGTTCGTCAGGTTGCCGATGATGGAGATGTCCGAATTGAGCACCGCAAGATCTGGGGTCGGCGGTATGGCCACCGTGAAATTTGCCTCGCTCAAGGCGGTTATGGATGGATAGCCTGGATACTTTACTGTCGCGTTCACCGTGTAGAGTGCCTCTGCCTCCAGCGACATCATAACGGCCGAGTATCCGCCGGTCGAATCGGTATCGGCCAGCCAGAAATCCTCTGTCCCGCTCATCGAGATGTTCACCACCACGTCTGCCGGAGCCGGAACGCCGTCAATTGTGACCGTGCCGTTGGCCCATACCAGTTCGCCAGGTTTTACTGTAGGCCTATCCATTTCAACAGTGATGCCGATGGTGCGGGCCGCAATCGTGAACAATTTCCATGCTTTGTTGTTTGCTTCGTTACTCTCTTCGATGAGGTTCAACGGGTCCGCGAAAACCGAGATGTTATGAATCCCTGGCGTCGCGGTCCAGTTGATGGAGATGGTCACGTTGGTCTTGCTGGGGATGGTGTGGACCGTGGAATTGAGCAGAGTACCGTCCATGGATATGTTGATCACGGCATCCGTGGCATTCGCTATCCCGGAGTTTCGGACGGTTATGTTGAAGCGCTGATTCATTCCCTGGAGCAACGTGCCTGTTCTGACGATGTTGGCCGAGGTCACGGATAGGTCGGCCAGGGGTGTGGCGAGGACGCTCAAATCCGTCTCGCTCCAGGCCCTTACGTCGTACGGGTGCCAGACGGTCGCGTTGACCGTGTAGTTACCAACAGTGCCGGGAGCTGTGAACTGGGATGAATAGGCTCCGCCAACGCTGGTGTTGGCGGTCCAGGAGATGTTCGTGCCCAGTACGCTGAGGTTGACCTCCAATACCTGGCCCGGCGATGCGGAGTCCACCTCGACCGTTCCGTTGGCCCACACAGTTTCGTTGACCAGGCATGCCGTTGGGTCCAGTTCGAGGGTGAGGTCCAGTACGTGGGCGTTGACAGTTATAGTCTGGTTCGCGGACTTGCAGGGCACATTCCTGTTTGCCGTATCATTGGAAACGGTGACATTCACTGTGTGCTGGCCGGGAGTCACCGGCGCTGTCACTTCCACCGAGTAGTTGCCCCAGATGTCAGTCTTGCCGGGGAATGTGTTGGGGCCGACCTTCACAGTTACGTTGCACCCGTCCGCCGGAAGCAGCTTGCTGAAGTCGTTCGGGTACGAGGTGCTGTTCCAGTAGTTCGAGGTGCCGTTCACCCAGAAGCTTTCTCCGGTGAACATGTCTGTCCTGGAAAGGGTCGAGGTGGCGTTGATTTGGGATGGGGGCCAGGCGGGGTATATCGCCACAAGATTTGAACCGTCCGGGCCTGGGTAATAAACATCCCCAGTCCCATCGTCGGCCAGTAAATAATATTTAATATATTGGCCCGTGGACGAGGAAGCCTCGAAATATTCCCAATGATTGTAACTGTCCCCAGGAAAAGTGTAGGACCAGAGGGTACCGCCCTCATTGAACATTTCGAGGTCCAGATAATCTCCGGGCAACGTGCAATATTCTCGGTTGCAGAACTCCCATGTGATGTACATTCCAACAGCGCCGGGCACATCCGCATAGAGCGTTATGATGTCGCCGGGGATGCTGTCGTCCCATGTGGCACCGAGGGGTCTGGATGGCGTGGTGTACACATTGAAGACCAGGTTTGCCTCGGTTCCGGGCGATACAACATTTCCCGCAATGGCGGGTGAGATAATCATCATCACTATCAAACAGGCGATTCCGGTTACAATCTTTTTCATGGGTGTATCTCCAATTGTCTTTCTATTGATTTATATTATTCTTAATGTGTGTCAAATAAATGAAAGGGGGGCGCCTTTCAGCGCCCCATTCTGTTTCGTGTTTACTTACGGGAACGGTACGTTCCAGACTATGGTAGCCGGTACGAATACCCAGTATGCGTTACCGTGCGACATGGTCACCAAGCTCAGGTCTGTGAAGTCCTGTATGAATGGCGAGCTGGAAATATAGGTCGATACTATGGTCGCGCCTGTTCCGGCTAGTGCCAGATTGGCTGCCATGGGTGTCTGTGATGGGTATCCTACCATGTTCCATCCTGCGTACAGGGTTATATTCACCTGGCTGGATGGATATGCTCCTCCAAGGCCGGTGGTCAGCTTGTCGCCGACGACTGCCGTGAGGTGCACCCAAACCCCCATCTGGTTGTCAATGTTGGTGAACGTGTTGGTTGTCGCGCCCTTCCTGTATGTCATCCATCTCTGCGAGGAGCCGTCAAACCACTTGGCCACGTCCCAGTCCGTTGCAGGGTCATCGAGTATGGTCTCGATATTGCCGCTGATGGCTATGGGGAACGACACGAACGCCCAGTCACCGGCAACGCGGCCGGTGAGGTCAATGTCGTACGATATTGGGGCAGCGCCTCCACCAAGCGTTGGGTCTATGTACGATTCTGACCCAACATAATCGAAGTTCAGGCTCACTGTCGCAGACGGGCTGAATGTCATTTGAACCTCCAACAGATCAACGCTGCAAGTTGTTCTTGTAGAACCATAGGCTCCCCAGAGAAGTATTCCTCCAGATATGTAATCGTCCCAGTTGGATGCAATGCTGCGGACCATAGTATAGTCGGTGTTAGCAGTCGTAAAAGTCAGGGTCGTTCCGACTTGGTCCCAAAAACTGGTCACAGTGTTCCAGGCATAAATATATACAATTGTGTTTGCAGCACTGTACTGTGCCTCATATGTGAATTTCATGGCTGATATCCAAGCTGGGTCCGCACTTGTGGCGAAAGAGGCCTTAACGAATATTTTATCTCCAACTCCGGGGTTAATGCTTGGACCAGCGCGAATATCGTTGCTGGTTCCTGCGCCTGTGTAATCCGTGTCAGTGAATTCCATTTCCCCTGAACCTCCACCTGGTGTTGTCAACTCGGCCTGCGTATTACCATTCACATCACAGAACCACACATTATGTGGTCCTCCTGCTTGTGTGGTGCCAATAGTATTTAGTGTCTCGAATGTTTGTACGTTCGTTGCATTTACCCATACCTCTACGAGCAGGCTATCACCGGCAGTAAATGCCCCTGCCAGTGTGTCTGTCCATGTGAACAGGTGCTGACTAGTGTAAGGGAATACGTTCTCATCATCATTCACTGTAATGTCCAGCAAGGTGGGGCCGGTGGAGCTGAATACCTTTGCATAGAGGTAGCCTGTTCCAATATTTGCAGAAGCCATACCATAAAGATTGAATGCCCATGCACCGTCAATGCTGGTTCCGGTAATGGCATCAGTTTGCCATGTTCCGACTAGCTGCTGTCCTACCGTGCTTATAGTTCCGGTTGTATTGGAATATGGGCCAATGTCAACTGGCAGCATGTTGAGCCGGTTGTTTGGCCCAGTTGTTTGCACCTGGAGGAACCATCTGTCATTGAGCGTATTATCAATCGAGAATGCCAAAGTTGTGTCAGAACCTTTGTGGGGAATGCTATCTGTGGCCGTAACTTTTACCTTGTAGTTCACATTGTCGGAAAGTGCTCCAATATTCCAGGAGTAAACACCGTCATTGTTGTCAATACCGTCCTCAAGGACGATCCAGCCAACTCCTCCATTATCGCTGTATTCTATCTTGATATCCAAAGTAGCGTCCACATCCTCGGTGTCGGTCGCAGTCCATGTAATCATATACGGGCTTCCGCTAATTATTTGGTCGGATGTTCCAGATGCCGGAGTCAGAATGTTGACGACCGGTTTATCATCAAGTATTGTACCCAGGTAGGGTATGACATATGACGGTGCCATGACCTGGTCGTATCCCATTATTATTTGGCTATTTGATGTGGATGATATGTACATATGGTCCACATCGATTTGAGATAATGAGTTTGATCCTACGGTTCTGACAGTGTCGGTGACCTTGATGTACACATCTTCTGGCAATACAGCGGGAAGACCATATGTATAGGTTGCATCAGCTGCTGAATTTACAATGACCATGTTCGTATATGATACATCATCTGTAGAATATGCGAATTGGAAGTTGTCAGTATCTGTACCAGGAACCCTGCTTGCTTCCAGGTTGAATTGATAGGGTGAATCTCCGACCGGGACCTTTACCATCCATTTGTACTCGAGCATGGATGTGATGTCCCTTCCTAAAATGACATCATCTACAAACCAGTAATCCAAGTTGTATGAGTTGCCATCAACGACAAATGCTACATACAATGTGCTTGAACCTATATTATCAGCGGCTGTCAGTACCTCAGTTACCCTGGAGGGGCCGAAATTAGTGGTGCCTCCAACTATCTGCCAACCCGTATCAACCCAAGTGTTTCCGTCGGTGCTGGTCTGTGCCTTCACAGTTACTCCTGTAGCATATGCATCAAAGAATGTATCGAAGGCCAGGTCAAGAGATGTTTCACCGGCTGTGTTGATTGGTCCCGTGTAGAGTCTTGAAGTTCCTGTTCCGCTTGCCCCATACAGGAATCTCGCTTCAGGCTTGATTCCTCCCGCAGTATTCGATCCCTGGCGGGACCATGTTCCGGTAGTTCCAGAAGTGGCAACTTGCCACCCGGTCGGTGGAAATGTTGCACTGACAAAGGTTTGGTCAATATATCTTGTTTGGTAATTGGTGATCTCCTGAATCGATTCGTCCAAGACATTGCTGGACATCGTGTTATTGTAGTTATTTGTGACAGTGCCCATGACTTTGGCCCCTGATCTAGCGTAATTCGAAAACAGAGCAGTCGGTGAGCCAGATGTCGCATGGAAAACGATTTCCACTATAACCCGTTCTCCTTCGAATACAATATTGGACAATAAAGTATCTGTCCAAGTAAAAGTGTGATAGGATGAGAATGAACCAACGTTTTCATCATCATATACTGTTGTATCCAACAATCTGGAAGAAAGACCGTCATGGGCATATACATTAGCATACAGGTTTCCGTTAGGCACCGGGTTTGAATATCCTGCCTTGGCACTGATTGAGAATGTCCATGCTCCACCGATATCATAAGCATCGCCGGTTATTGGATTAGAAGCAAAGGTCTGGATTGGAAACTCACCCGGTCCCGAAATATCTGTGAAGGTCTCTCCAGGTGCCTTTTCCCTGTTCCAATAATTCCATATCAGGTTCTCCGAGGGTTTCATATCAAGGTCCAAGTTGCCGGCCAGATTTACATTTTCTGTTTGTAAATACCATCTATCATTGATTGTATTGTCTATTGAAAAATCTTGTGCACTTGGGATATTAATACCCGTATTGGCTGACGTATCCGTCGCTGAAATTCTCAGTTCATAATGGGGGCTATCTGGATATAATGCCGTATTCCAGACATATGGTGGGTTGTTGTTGTTTGTACCAGACATAATTGGAAACCAAGTATTTCCTCCGTCAATGCTATAGTCAATTGCGATATCTAATGTGTTGTCCGCATCCTGCGTATCGTGAGCAATCCAATCAATGTTGACATTTCCATTCAACAACTGCTCGCTCACATCTGGGTCTGGCGATGTCAGTGTAACCTGTGGGGCGGCGAATAATTCGACAGCGGCTTGCTCAACTGCCAATGTATCGAAGTTTTGAACAAATATAGTTCCGCCAAGTTCCGCAACATCCCATGATGCTTCGATTGGAACTGTGTAGGAAACGGACATTGAATCACCTTCATGTGCACCTGATGACCATCCGAGGTCAGTACCCATGCCATTTGGCAGCATTCTCCAAACCGCCCAATCAAAGACTGTTTCACCATTCGTTCCTGAGCCAACTCCTGTTACTGGCCCCTCCCATAGGTACATCATCAAACGATAATTACCCGGTTCAAGATCTTCAACAACCTCTGCATTTGCACTTAATGTGGCAGTCATACCGCCAGTATCCACCCAGCCGGAAGTAGTAATCGCTACCCGTGCTGGTATGGCTGCTGCTGCATTGAACATTGCTTCATAATTTGCCTGTGTTTCCCCTGTGGCGACCTGTGTGCCGTCTACGCAGGCCCAAGGTGCCCAGCCAACACCATGTGTTTGGACTCTACTGGTGACACTGTTATCATCACCTTGGGGGCCAGTTATCCCTTCGCAATACATGTACATCGGGTCATCTGCAGCTGTTGGCCACCAAACATGTGTGTATGCCGGGGCTACTTTTGTATAACCAACCGCATTAATTGCTGCTGTCCATGCTGGATTATGGGAAGCGCAAGGTGCGCAGTTCCAACCCGTGAAATCCTCTGCCAGCGACACGCGCGGCACAGTTCCCCTGGGTTGCACCGGTTCCGGAGTACTCAGGACGTCCTGTGTCTTCGGTGCTGCACCGACGCTCACAATCCCTAACCCACTCACTATCATTATACCCACGATAATCGCTGCCATCAGCCTTTTCATTTCCATTTCTAAGCCTCCTCTCTATGTATATTGTATCAAAACGATACAACCACGTCTTATTATGACACTACTGTATAATACACTCAGGTATAAAACGTTTATCCTGTAGCGTCCACGCGTGTAATTTACATTAGATAGTTTTATTTAAAGGACCGTGCGAATTCCGTTCATCGCTAATCTGTCCAGACAGTAATAGAAAGGGCTATATAGTACCAATCTGATACATCCTGCCATGTGGGACCAACTGCAAAAGGAATTTTCCAGGACGCCGTCGCAGGCCGAGATAGCGAAATACATGCTTGAAATCGGCATACGCCAGGAGGAGAATAAACTTTTTTTCGACAAAGTCGCAATATCCCATTCCCAGGTCGCAGAGGCCCTGGGCAAGGACAAAAGGGTTGTGGCGGCCACCGTGAAGACGATAAAGGCGAATAAAAAACTATACCGCATCTTTTCGAAACTCCAGCCGACCTGCAATCTCATAAACATGGCCAACAGCATGGGCTGGGGCGTCATCTGCATCGAGTTGGACGATCCCAACATGCCCGGGACCCTGGGTCGCATCTCGACCAAGCTGGGCGAGATGAAAATTTCCATACGTCAGACCCAATGCCCGGCGACAGCCTGCGATATTCTTTACGTAATTACAGATAACCCGATAACCGGCGATGTCATCGAGGGCCTGAAAGGCGTCCGAAACGTGAAGACCATCAAGCTTTTCACTTGATTGAACATGTCCTCGCCCACATACCGCGACTTTTAAGTCTGCGGATACGGGCGCTTTCAAGCTGCTCTTCTGCGAGGACTTGTTCAGTAAACTACCAGCCCCTAAAGTGGCTGGCGTTTGTTGCCAGGGCTGGAAGT
>VMTD01000077.1 GCA_013791785.1 Methanobacteriota archaeon | reverse complement strand
GTCCTTCAGGGCTGAGATGAATCGGCATAAGCAGTAAACGAAATAGACCGTTGCATGCCGTGCTCATCCAACCAAAGTAAATCGAAGTCAATGTTGCTTCGATTGATTAGGCATGCAACTTATTGTGTGAACTTCCAGCCCCGAATCAGCTAGCAATACCTTCAAACAGTAACGCCAGTCACTTTAGGGGCTGGTAGTTTACTGAATTTTCACACTCTGAAAAATTATAAATACGTCCCAGTGCATGTTTCTCCTCAGGAACAGAGTTCTGGGGTTGAACCGATTGAGAAGGAAAATTGCAGTTATCTGGTTGTGTACGGTGTTATTGTTATCTCCGATTGTAATAGCAGGAAGCGGCAGCTTACAGAATGGTGTGGATGCATCCGAAATAACAGATGAAATCCCGGTCAAGGAACACGGGCTGGGCGGCCTCTGGGACCCGGAAGGACCTAAGGAAAGTGATACCTGCCGCATAGTGCTTCCGAACGCATTGCTTCAGGACACAACACAACCCTTACCGGGGGCGGTTGATAATTCAGCCGGACTCCCTCCGGTAGGGAATCAGTATTCCCAGGGTTCCTGCACGGCATGGGCCATCGGCTATTACCACACCACCTACATCGAGAACCAGGAAAATCCCATAGACATGACAGATCCGTGGAACCAGACCAGCCCGGCATTTCTCTACAATATCGCCAACGGCGGTTATGATGGCGGTTCTTACATGTCGGATGTTGCCGACCTGCTGATATCCAACGGGGCCTGCAGCATGGCGGAGAAGGAATACTCACCCACGGACCACACAACTTGGCCCGAAGAGGATTGGATATGGGTCTCGGGGATGAAGAGGAAAGCAGTCAATCAGAATTGGCTGGACACAACACAGCCGGGCGGAATGGACGCCCTTAAAGCATACCTGGCAGCCGGCAACACGGCAACCACCGGCATCTATGTGTGGGGTAATTTTGATGACATTGAGAATTACAACAACACTTACTCTTCCAGTGAGCGATTCGGCACAAACAGGGGTGGCCACGTCGTCACAATTTGCGGTTATGATGACGATTTTATAACTGCGGACGGACCGGGCGCGCTCAGAATGGTGAATTCCTGGGGTACGGGATGGGGCGATTCTGGGTACTGGTGGATGTCCTACGCAGCCCTTCAAGACCCGAACATTGGCCAGAGCGGTTGGATAATGTACCTGGAGAGCATGCTGGATTATACGCCCAAGATGGTCGCCAAGGTCCTAGTTGATCATGCTGAAAGGGGCGACATCATACGGAACGGCGGGCTGAGCATCGCGATGTCAGAGGGCGGCGCACCGTTGCAGAGCAAAGCATTCCTGAGCTGCTACTGGATAGAGGATTGGTACGGGGAAAGTTCCCAGCAGTGGCCATTTCCGACCGGCAGGATGGCATTCGACATATCGGAGTTTCTACCTTACATGGCCAACGGTGTGGACCACCAGTTCAAACTTACACTGACCAATACAGGCGCACTGGAGGGGGTGTTGAGGAATATGGAGATACTCAATGCGGAATGGTGGGAAGGGGACATCTCTTGGGACACACCGATGGCTATGCCTGCTTATACGACCGTCCAAACTGATGCCTGGGTCGAACCCGGTCTGTTCCTTCACCTGCCCATCAGGGTGAACAGCGACCTTGACATGGAACACCAGGCGATAGGAGAATTCTGGGTGGGGGACGGGACCGCGTCGAACCCGTTCATCATCCCGGGATATTATATCTGGGGGGAGGGCCTTGGAAATTGTGTATTTGTGGGCAACACCACAATGAATTTCATCATAGAGGACTGCTACGCAGAAGCTGCCAGCAGCACCGAGTGGTCGGATTATCACGCGGATTCCGGGATATATCTGTACACGGCGTCCAACGGAACCGTGCGGGGAAATGCTATGTATGGCAACCTCATCGGCCTCTATCTGGTGGGATGCAACGACATCCTGGCGGAGGATAACAGCGCCGAGGTAAACTCATTCGGATTTCTGGTGTCCGTATGCACCGATTCGGCGGTCCGCCGGAACAACGTTTCTGACAGCATCGAATACGGCATATACGTGGAAACATCCGGCGGCATCTCGGTCTATCATAACAATCTGGTAAATAACTCGGTCCAGGCTTGCGACGATACCGGGCTGAACGCCTGGGATAACGACTATCCCTCCGGCGGCAATTACTGGAGCGATTATTCAGGAACCGATATGTATTCCGGCCCTGACCAGGATCAGCCTGGTAGCGATGGCATCGGGGATACGCCCTACACAGCGATAGATGGCAGTACTGGGGCGCAGGACAACTACCCGCTGATGGAACCGGTCATAGACGGCCGCATCCAGAGATCGCCCTTCCGCATAA
Organism: Methanobacteriota archaeon; assembly: GCA_013791785.1. Classification (GTDB taxonomy): domain Archaea; phylum Thermoplasmatota; class Thermoplasmata; order SG8-5; family SG8-5; genus UBA147. Next base: position 5,155 of record VMTD01000077.1, on the reverse strand, counting down.
ACTCGAATGCAGATTTCGACTGGGAGCACGGCGTCGTGAACTGGGACACGGGGGACGGGAGTGAGACAAATCCCTGGATTATCGAGGATTGGGATGTGAATGGGACTGGATATTTATATTGTATTTACATTGGGAATACTACGGAATTTTTTACACTGCGAAACTGTTATTTACACCACACAGACATTGGGGGAATTGGAATTGAATTATTTTCAAATATGAATGGAACCATAGAAAATAATGCCATGACCTTCAATATGTGGAATATTCGAGTTAAAGATGCGTCTAATCATTCAATTACATACAATACTTTGAATTATCATGATGAGTATGGCATTTGGCTTGATGGCAGTCAGAACAATCTGGTTTATTATAATTATATAAGTGGAGGAGAGTCGGGTTTATTTTTAATCAATTCTGAAAATAATAATATATCTTATAACATTATTTATAACAATGCAATAAACGGAATAGAACTTGGATCGGCCAATAATAACTATATTCATCATAATCAATTGAATTCAAATAAATTAGGGATATATTGTTTTGGTGATTTCAACAAAATAATCAACAATGAAATATGCAATAATTCAGACTCTGGGCTTTATTTGGAATTTGCTGAGAATAATTTTCTTAGCGGTAATACTATTGCCAGTAATCAGAATTATGGAATTGAGATAGATATGTTTACAAATAACAATGAAATCTATCACAATAATATTATAAATAATTGCATTCAAGCATTTGACAGGACCGGCACTAACCTATGGCACAACGGCTACCCGTCCGGCGGCAATTACTGGAGCGACTATTCCGGTTTAGATTTGATGTCCGGTGAGGGGCAGAACATGACAGGCAGTGACGGAATCGGGGATACACCTTACACGGCTATAGGCGGCGGGATGGACGCGCAGGACGATTACCCCCTCATGGCGCCCTGGGGCCAGGAACCTAGCAAGGTCACACACTCGCCGATAAGAATCAACTCGAATGCAGACTTCGACTGGGAACACGGTGTCATCAATTGGGCAACTGGCAATGGGACTGCGGAGAATCCTTGGTTGCTCGCGAACTGGGACATTGACGGCACCGGGTATGGATACTGCCTTTATATCGGGAATACGACCGAGCATTTTACAGTGAAGGACTGCAATTTACACGATGCTAGTGAAAATGGAGATATGTATTTCTGGAATTCAGGATTGGCAATTTACAATGTACAGAATGGCATGATAATCAATAACACCGCTTTATCAAACCAATACCATGGCATCCGTCTTTACTCATCCAGCGGCAACACCATCGCAAACAACACGGCCTCTTTGAGCGATTGGTACGGCATCCGCCTTTACTCGTCCAGCGCCAATACCATCACCAACAACACAGCCTCCTTGAACGATAATATTGGCATCTACCTCGGCTCTTCCAGCGATAACAACATCATAGCCAAAAACACCGCCAACTCGAACAACTGGAATGGCATCCTCCTCTCCTCCTCCAGCGGCAACATCGTTGCCAACAACAATGCCTCTTGGAACAAGGAATATGGCATTTCCCTCTCATCCTCCAATGGCAACATCATCACCAATAACACAGCTCTTTCGAGCTTGTACTACGGCATATTTCTCTGGGGGTCCATCAACAACACCATCGCTAACAACATCGTTTTGAGTAACAAAGCCGCTGGCATCCACCTCCAATTCTCCAGCAATAATATCATCCTCAACAACAATGCTTCCTCGTATGGCTTGGACGGTGTCGGAATCTTTCTAGATAATTCCATCAATAACATCATAGCCAAAAACACCGTATTCTTGAACCTTTACTATGGCATTCGCTTATGGAACTCAAACAGCAATACAATATACCATAATAATTTCATAGACAACACCAACCAGGCATACGACGATGGCACCAATTTCTGGGACAACGGCTACCCGTCCGGCGGCAATTACTGGAGCGATTATTCAGGAACCGATATGTATTCCGGCCCTGACCAGGATCAGCCTGGTAGCGATGGCATCGGGGATACGCCCTACACAGCGATAGATGGCAGTACTGGGGCGTTGGATAACTATCCGCTGATGGAACCGTGGATTCCGCCCATTATCACGGTCTTCAACATATCTCTCACGACCGGCTGGAACCTCCTCTCCATCCCCCTTGACATGGCCGACACATCCGTGGAAAGCGTCCTTTCCTCCATAACAGGGAACTGGGACGTTGTGAAGTTCTACGATTCCACCGACAGAACATGGAAGACATATCGCGTGGGCGCCACAACCAACAACTTGGTCAATATCGACAGGACCATGGGCGTTTGGACCCATGCCACCGCCAACTGCACGCTGACTACTATGGGCCAATGGGCAGCTTCAACCCAGATAATCCTGAAGGCCGGTTGGAATCTGGTGGGGTATAGCTCAGAGACGGAAATGACTGTGGGAGACGCTCTCTGGGGTACCGGCGCGGACCGTGTGGAGGTCTGCGATATGGGGGAACCAGGGTTCATCAAAGAGGTCGGACCGGATTATGTAATGACACCGGGAGAAGGATACTGGGTGCATGTTACTGTGAATACTGTGTGGACAATAGATTGGTAGAATATTCATCAAATATTTGATGAAAATCCGGACTCTGGACAAAGCAATTCGTTCAGCCGCAAACTTTTATATCTCACCCAGCATACAGAGGCGTTGATAACAAATGGTTCCAGACGGAGATAAACCGGGCGGTGGCCCGGAAGAAGTATATCGCTCACCGCTGCCCAAGGAATACAAGCGCGAGATGTTCGCCATAGCTGACCAGCTGCTGGGCGCCTCCAAGATAAGAGTAATGTGTGCCGACGGGAAATCCCGCATCGGAAGAATCCCGGGAAAGCTGAAGAAGCGCATGTGGATACGGGAGGGCGACCTACTCATAATCAGGCCCTGGGAGTTCCAGGAAGACAAAGCCGACATACTTTTCAGGTACACCAGGACACAGGCGACAAGTCTGGCCAGGCGCAGGATGATCCCCGAGGTCATCAACATCTACTGACGGTGCATCACATGCGTGTGGATGATAAATTTCTGAGAGAACTTGAATCCAAGGTACTGGCCTACCGGAACCGCGACAAGGATTCGGGCGACAGGAAGACCTACGACGAGGTTTTTGACCGCGATACACTCATGCTGCTTTACGACCTCATGACCAACGAGGTTATCGACGAGCTGGATTTTCCCATCGCCACCGGAAAAGAGGGGAACGTCTTCAGGGCCACAACGCATTCCGACAATTTCCTGGCAGTCAAAATTTACAGGATGTCGAACGCGACATTCAACAATATCCAGAAGTATATCGCAGGGGATGAGCGCTTCAGAAACATGGGCAAGAACCGCCGCCGGATAATCCACACCTGGGCCCAGAAAGAATATCGCAATCTGGAGAGAATGTATGCCGCCGGAATACGGGTGCCGAAACCGATTGTCTGCACCAAGAACATAATAGTGATGGAGTTCATCGGCGCCGACGGTACGCCGGCCCTGCACCTGAGGCAGGTCGAACTGGAGGATCCGCAGACGGTATACGAACAGTTGCTGGAGAATATGCGCCTGATACACTGCGAGGCAAAACTGGTGCATGCCGATTTCTCCGAGTACAATGTGCTGATGCTCGGCCAGGAACCCGTGATAATCGACGTTGGCCAGGCAGTTCTGCTCACCCATCCCAATGCATTTGAATTCCTTCAGAGGGACGTGAAAAACCTGGCAAGGTATTTCAGGAAGTACGACTTAACGTTGGACGAGAAAGATATGATGAAAACAATCACCGGGGGCAAATAATTGCTTTACGTCAAGATACCCAAGGACAGAGTGGGCGCGCTCATCGGACACGATGGTTACGTCAAACGGCAAATAGAAAAAGCCTGCATGGTTGAATTGAAAATTGATTCCGCCGTCGGAGAAGTGACGGTAATACCCAGCGAGGCCGGTGCCAAAGAGGGCATGGTCGGACTGAACGCCCGCGACATAGTCAAGGCAATAGCCAGGGGTTTCTCCCCGGAAAAGGCCATGAAGCTCGTTGCCGAGGACATGTATCTCGAGATAATTGACATACGCGATTTTGCGGGAAAGGACAGAAAGCACATTGCCAGGGTTAGGGCCAGGCTCATCGGCACCGACGGAAAAACGCGCAACACCATCGAGGAATTCTCGGAATCGGACCTGTCCATCTATGGTAATACCGTCGCAATAATCGCAGACCTGCTGTCCATGGACGCAGCCAAACGCGCGGTGGAAATGCTCCTGGAAGGCAGCGAGCACACGGCGGTTTACAGGTTCCTGGAGAACAAGAGACGCTATCTCAAGTTTAGGGAGATGGCGATGGAGTGACCCCGCAAAATTATGCATCTTGAATGCTCATTATAATTTTGCGAAAATTCCACACACGGTGAATCTGGTTGCAGACTGAATGTTGATTCAGGGCGAACGCTCCAGACTGCTGAATTAAGTTTTCGCGTTCACCGCTTGTTTGCAGAATGGTGTGAGCAATATGGCCCCTGGATTTAGTTTGCAGAATGTTTCCGGGCCATGGGCGAACGCGCTGCTTCAAAATGATAGAAATTGCGTTCACCGCATGCTGTGATGTAGCTCAACCGTACATCGCGCTATTATCCTCATCGGGCGTCTTGAACTCTTTCCTTTTTTTCAGCTTCTCTTGAACCTTTTTAAGCTGTTCGGTTTCCTTCCCTTTGAACTGAAAATTATTGCTCGCCAGTGTTACAAAGTTCGTATCAGGAAGCGGTTCCAGGTTCACCAATCCCTTCTTTGCAAGAGTCTGGAGGCAGGCATCTACCTTTCTTGTTGATGTGCCCAGGTACTCGGCAATGTCTTTGTTGGTGATTGGATAAACCTCTATCAGCAGGAGGATTATCTTCGCTTCCAGGCTGCTGGTATCAAAGATGTGTGCCATACAAAACCTTCAATGCGATACAAGATATATATAATTTGCATAGAAAGGTAATATTCAGCGAAATGAAGCAATAACGATTGTAGATTTTAGATTTACGATTGTAGATTTACGACGGATTGACTGGCCGAAGTGATTAGTGAAAAGTGTAAAGTGAATAGTGAAAAGTGACGTTGGGAGGTGAATGGTGGAAGAATTGGCTCTC
>VMTD01000118.1 GCA_013791785.1 Methanobacteriota archaeon | reverse complement strand
TCACTTTGTAGCATTCGCCCTGATTCATCATTTAGCAAGCAAACAGAATCATAGGGTGTGAAATTTCCGCAATCGACATTATGCAAACGATGAGATTGCGGATTGTAGATTTACGACGGATTGACGACGTTGCATATTATCAGCACAAATCTAAAATCTAAATTCTACAATCTAAAATTTCAGAAAACTGACCTCTTGCTCGCTCTGGAAACAATTAAATAAAATCCTGCTATCTGGACACCCGTGACACCCACGGACAAGGCATTTGTGATAAGCAAGGTTGAGTTACTTCTATCCGAAAAGATGGCGATGCTTGCCATGCTGAGGACCGGCATAGCTGTTTTCACGCTGCCATTCTCGGTGCTCACAGTCCTGATTGCCACCTCGGATTTCTATCAGTTCTCGAAGGTCGGAGCCCTGCTGGTGGTGGTATACGCCCTCTGTGCCATACTGGCATCCGTTGGCGGATATCTGGTTTTCAAATCCATCAAGAACATACATGTGTTGGACCGCAAGATAGAGGAAATCAAGAAACACCACAAATTCATGAGCCATCTCATTGTGGAGTGATGGTATGTCCGGCCTTATTTTCCTGAAATGCAAGGACTTGCCAAAGGTAAGAGCTTTTTATCTGAATACTGTTGAAATGGAAGTCTGGCTTGAACAGCCCCGGATATCAATTCTCAGACATGGCAATTTTCTTATTGGCTTTCATGATACCGGAGAAATTGATGATGGCTGCCTGTTGACATTCTACTATGAAACCAATGAAGAAGTTGATGCCATGTACCAGAAATTAAAGGATACGGCCAGTTTCGCCCCCAAAGTGAATGATAAGTACAATATTTACCATTTTTTTGCCAAGGACCCAGAAGGCCGAAATATAGAATTTCAACGCTTTCTTCAACCAGTGAGCGGAGATTGGAGTTAACTATTTATCCCCTGGAATCCATAGCATCATGGGGGATAAAATGGGAAATGTAAAAGATGTTGACCAGGATAATTTTGAGAAAGTCATGAACGGAAGTAAGGGGAAGTTGGTTGTTGTGGAATTTTACACGCAGACATGTCCGAATTGCAAGGTCATGATACCGATTTATGAACAGGTTGCCGGGGAGATGTCGGGAAAAGCGATATTCACCAGGGTGGATTCCAACAGGAACATGCAACTCGCCCTGAGATTCGGCATAATGGGCGTACCAGCGTTCAAGTTCTTCTGCCACGGCAAAGAGGTGGGCGGCATAGTCGGAACCACCAATGTAACAGCCCTGGCAAACACAGTGAAAGACCTGATAAGGCACGGCGCGGGCTGCAAATCCACCGCCCTCATCTACGAGATTGACGGTTATGCATAATCTTCAGAACGGGCCGTGAACCTTCGCTTCCTGGATGATATTTTTCCTGCCCATTGCTTTGAATTCATCTTTCGAGTCAGCATCCAGCCCTGATACCCAGAATGCCCCGACGGTGAAATGATAACCGGTCCCGGGGTCTGCGGCTACAATCCCTTCTATCTTCCTCTTGTGGCTGTGCCAGGAATGGAACGGCTCCTCGGAATACTTTGTGACGTACTTTCTCTTATCAACGCTGACCACTATTTCGAGCCAGCATTTCATCACAGGAAAACCGATTCTGCCTTTGTGATATCGGACCTCGTCGTACAGGTAACTCAAATCGCCCGCGGATAACTCGCAGGCATCATGCGGATGAGTGTGGTAGCCCCCGACCAGATTGACCCCCTTCAGGCCGCTGAGCGTGTAAAGGAGCACCCTGGCCCTCCACCCGGCAAGTTTGTTGCCGTCCGATATGTAGGCGTATCCCCTCCGGGCAGTTTGCTGCGGGTACGCCGCGGAAATGAGAAGCATCCTGCATGATTTTTTTTTGACTGTTCTGGTGACCATCTTTCCCATGAGAAAGCCGCCGCTCTCCCTTGAATATGTTTCCATGGCCGAGGCGCAGAGGCACTGCAACGCTCCGGGGTCCAGAATAATGTCAGGCAGCATCGCTGTGTAATCGTCATTCGATTATTAAAACTGTTTTCCTAATGAATTTTCAAAAATATTCACAAAATGAATGAGTGTGCCGCCTTTTGACGGGCGGCACATTATCTGTTTTAGAGCTGTATCTCTATGCCAAGGCGCTCGGTCAGTTCCTTGTACCGGTTACGGATTGTGACTTCTGTGACGCCTGCCACATCGGCCACTTCCCTCTGGGTTCTTCGGGCATTGCACTGTATGGACGAGATGTAGATTGCTGCTGCCGCGACCCCTGTTGGGCCTCTTCCGGAGGTCAGTTCCTTCTTGGCTGCCTCGCTGAGTATGTCCATTGCCCTGGTCTGCACATCGCCGCTGAGCTTCAGTTCGCTGCAGAATCTGGAGATATAGTCCTCCGGTCTGGTGGGCATGAGCTTGAGCTTGAGTTCCCTTGTCATGAACCTGTAAGTCCTGCCTATCTCTTTTCTGCCAACGCGACTGGCCCCCGCAATTTCATCCAGGGTCCTCGGCACATTGCACTGCCTGCAGGCGGCATAGAGTGAGGCCGCGACAACGCCCTCGATGCTCCTGCCTCTGATCAAGTTCTTGTTCACGGCTTTTCGGTAAACCATGGCTGCTGTTTCCCTTACGTTTCTGGGCAATCCCATGCCGCTGGCCATTCTGTCCAGTTCGCTGAGTGCGAAGGCAAGGTTTCGTTCGGTTGCGTTGGACACACGTATCCTGCGCTGCCATTTCCTCAGTCTGTAAAGCTGCGCCCTGTTCCTGGTGGGTATGCTCTTCCCGTAGGAATCCTTGTTCTTCCAGCCAATCTCGGTGCTCAGACCCTTGTCGTGTATGGTGTAGGTCATGGGTGCGCCGGTTCTGGCACGTTTCTCGCCCTGGTCCGCGTCGAAAGCGCGCCACTCGGGGCCCTGGTCAATCAAATTCTCATCGAGAACAAGTCCGCAGTCCTCGCAGACAAGCTCGCCGCGATTGTAGTCTCTTATAAGATGGCTTCCCCCGCATTCGAGGCATTGCATCACTTCTTCCGTGGCTTCTCTTTTCTTCGGTATTGTTTCACCCCCTTCTTTCTGGATGACCCGATCTTGCTTCTGGCATGATTGATGAAGGAACGCCCGCTTGTCTGGGTTCTTTTTGGTGCAAGCTTTTCTTCCGGGTCCAAATACAAAGAGGTTCCGAGCAATCCCAAGGTATCCACGTTGCTTCTTGGCCTCAGGGAAACATAGGGCGCGTTCACGGGTCCGAAAACCCTTGCCACTCTCCCGACCTCGCCGCCCCTCTGGTCGTACACTCTTGCCCCCTGGGCAGGAATGTCCTGTGCAGTGGTTTCGGAGATGCTGAGGAGTATGGTTCCGTCATGAATGACGTTCTTTACGGTTCCCAGTTTCTTCATGCTTTCCTCATTGTATTTGTAGTTTTGGACTTTATACTAAGTGGAATTACTATTTAAATCTTTCGCAGCGTTTATTATACTTCACCACTATTTCCATAGAAAAGGGTATATATCTGTACTTTTCGGAAGTCTGGGTAAACTATTATATGCTGTTAATCCATAACTATTTAAAGGACATTGAACGGATATTTTGTATAACTAACAGCGGACGAATGCGGCGCATTTTGACCGGCTGCAGGCGTTGAACGTTGTGCGTTGAATACGGTTATAATCAATCAACAACGCAGTATTCGACAATGATGCGGAAACATCGTGGGAATCCGCCATGCATCGTGCAATAAACAAACATATGAAATCAAAGCGAATTAGCTTTGATAAATCAGATGCATGGCTTATGGAGGTAAACATCCAGCCCCGCAATAAATATTAGCAACTTAGGGG
>VMTD01000057.1 GCA_013791785.1 Methanobacteriota archaeon | reverse complement strand
TATAAACGGCGACAATTTGATACACCAGTTGGCCGAATTGATATGATATTTGAAGATAAATTAGAAAATTCAGTTATCATTGAATTAAAATTGCATAAAATAGGACGAGATGCGATTACCCAGTTACGAGGATATATGAATTGGATGAAGAAACAGACGAATAAAAAAGTCACTGGCATTATTGTATGCAAAGGTGTGTTACCTACATTTGAAGATGAATTTAAAACCTTGAAAAATATCAAGATTTTCTATTATGGATGGAATATGATTATTAGGGAGGAGAAATAAATGGCAGTTGATACACTAGAATTCATTGTAACACTCCTTACATTCGTCTCAATTTTGATTGTCTGGTATTGGAGCAATAAGCAATTTAAATTGATGAGGGAACAGATGGAAATCAACATTTTTGCAGATTATACAAAACGATATCAGGACATCATTATGAGATTTCCAGAAAATATAAATGAAAAAACGTTTTCTTATGAAAAATTAAGTGATGAAGAACGAACTAATGTATTGAGGACTATGAGAACTTATTTTGATTTATGCTCAGAGGAATTTTTCTTACATCAAAAAAAGAATTTGGACAAAACAGTGTGGAAGGAATGGAAAAAAGGAATGTGTTATGCATTTAAAAAGAAAGCATTTAGGGAGGCATGGAACAAGATTTCAAAAGATACAGGGTATTATGATGAATTTGAGAAATTTGTGAATCAGTATATGTGGAAAGGAGGGAGTAAATGAAAAAGAATAAGATGTCAATAAGTTCAGGTCCGTTAAAAAATTACACTTATACTATGTATAATGCCCAAATATTATACGATGTGGATAATTTATTCAATGACGTAATGAAAGGGAAATTGGATGAAAATAGCACACCATTTTTTAAAGAATTCATGCAAATAATTAATTCTGTACTTCCATTAATTGAAATGGTTACTGGTATTAATATCATTGAAGAAATTCCTGCGACCCTCGAAAAGGAATTCAAAAGTAGATTCGAAGAGAACGAAGAAAAACTTAGTGATGAGAAACTTGGAGAGTCAATGGTAGAGGCTTTGCAACCACTCATAAATCGCCTTAGCCAGTTGGAAACATTAGGTCAATATACGTTAAAAGAACAAGTCATTGTTTTATCTGTGACCGCATATGAAACATATCTGAAAGATACGCTTATTTCTCTGGTGAACCAGAATAAGGCAATACAGCACATTTTTAAGAAAGAGATTAATGATATTGAAACTATTGAAGCTCTATCTGAACCTGTTGAAAAATCTATGCTTCCGGGAGTATTGATGTCCAAAGGAATCAAAACATTCAATTTACAAAATACTAAACAATGTATTAAACGAGCAATAAACATGAATAATCCATTTGGTTCCAAAGTCAACGAAAATACACTATCAAAATTTCTTAATGTTCGCCATATTATTATACATAATGGAGGAAGAGTTGATTCTGCATTTAAGAAACAAACAATGTGTCGTAATAAAATAGGTAGCCATTACAAAGTAAACCAAAAACAATTGAGAGATGGAATGGAAGTAATAGACACATTTGTGAATAATATTGAAAAAAGATTAGATAATCTTGGTTGTGAGCGTATTGAATTAAAAGGGGTGAAATGATGGCACGTAAATATTGGTTGAATCTTTTCACAGGGAAGACGTGGGAAACATTCTTGAAAACTGGAGCGAATGTAACTGGATTCAGAATTAGACGAAGAAATTTTGCCAAAAAAATAAAACATGGCGATTATTTCATATGTTATGTAACAGGGATATCTCGTTTTATTGCAGTATTAGAAGTGAAATCTGAATGTTACATAGATGAAAAAACATCCATCTGGGAAGATGAAATGTATCCAGTCAGATTCAAAGTTAAAATGATTCATAAATTAGATCCAAAGACGGCTATCCCAGTAATGGATTTACAAAATGTTTTATCTATATTCAATAACCTCAAGTCACCTAATGCTTGGACTGGCTTTTTTAGAGGCTCCCCAGCAGAGTTTAAAGAGAAAGATGGGGAGGTAGTTCTAAAGGCAATAGAGAATGCTATGAAATCACCAACTATTAAAGAGTATGATGATAAAAAATACTGGCGCATTCCTAAAAAATATGAATCTAAAATTGGTTTTGTAACTGTGCCTGAAACGAATGACGCTCTTGAACCAGATGAATACCAAGGAATTTCCATTGAAGAGAAAACAACACATGAAGAAATTCAATGGAAATTGTTAAAATTGGGTTCTGAACTAGGCTTAGATGTCTGGGTTGCTAGAAATGATAGAAACAAGGAATATGCTGGAAACCGTTTTTCAGAGATACCGAGACTCAGAAACACATTGCCTAGACAATTTGACCCTGCTACAAACAAGACAATTGAATTAATCGACGTACTGTGGTTGAATGGAGATGCAATTATTGCTGCTTTTGAAGTTGAACACACTACAGCCATTTATTCTGGCCTGTTAAGAATGGGTGATTTAATCAGTATGCAACCAAATATCAAATTGAATCTTTATCTGGTAGCACCGGATGAAAGGCGAGAAAAGGTTATTATGGAGATAAATCGACCCACATTTGCCCGATTGAAGCCACCATTACCAAAAATATGTAAACTCATTTCATATTCCGATTTGAAAAAACTTATTGATGATATTGGACCCAAAATGAAATACATCAAACCAGAAATAATCGATGAAATCGCAGAAAGTTGCGAAACCGACGAATCATAATTCACACACACACCGGCCACCCCCATCATGCCCCGCCTGTGAGGGCGGGGTACTCGCCATCGAATCCGGAAAATTCGATGTCGTGTGACACGATTCCCGCATCATCCTTTTAAAGCCTCGCCTGTAAGGGCGGGGTTAGTGTAAATCGGCGCTCAAACTGGCCACAGGGCTACGGCACCGGGCAACCGCCGGCCACACCTTTAGGCGGGGCATGGGCGGGGTGGAATTAATGGAGGGGCCGGAGGGGAAGAATACTTGTGACCCCAACCCCCTCGACAATCTTAGACCGCAGAAAAGGCATTCTGGACAAGAAGCTTCTATTTGAAACTGGGATATGAGATAGCTGGTAGGGAAGAAATACCGGAAGGATTTCTGACTATTTTTGAGAAACGGATTTGGTCGAAATCGTAAGGACTGAACCTTCTGAGGGCATTGTAATAATAATTAGTATGCGACCTATAATTAAGATAACATAATATAGTTAATGAACCTTAATGAAGTAAAATAACATTATATGGGGTATTGGGTGAATAAAACAGAAGCAACAAACAAATTTACAAGAGAATATGCGACAAAACTAGCAACAAGTTCTACGACTAGCCTAATTGTTAAAAAAATGCGCCAGGCCTTTTTTGAGAAACATAATTTGGATAGTGGTGCACGATTTTCTAATAAACATGTAGCAGAATCTTTGACATTATTGTATATAAAAGCCAAAAAAGGTATAACCCTAGAGTCATTAATTTCCGATTTTAAAAATATACCGTTTCTTCTCGAAGAATTAACTGAAGAAGATATTGAAATAATCTATATGAAAGTACGCCCAGAGGTTCCATCTTTACTAAAACCAGATGATTTAGCAAAACTTCAACAAGATGAATATCTAGCAGAAATAGAGGATAAATTTGAAGATAAAGCTCGTATTGATGCTGAAAAAATTCTCTCAGAACAATTAAGTGAAATGGAACTACTGAAACACGATCTTACCAAAGAAAAAGAAGAACTAAAAAAATTTAAATCCGAATTGGACTCACTCGCTCCAACAATAGAACTTGAAAAAGATATTGATACACCTGAACCATTAAAAGAGGAATCAAAGTGGTGGCAAGATTTAGGCCTCGAAAGTAATCCATATGTATCAGATCGGGGACTTGTTGGCATTCCAAAAGAAAAATGGGATGATATTTTCGTTGAAACTCATTTTTTCAAAACACAGCTAAGGGGGGCATTAACTCACCCAGAAGAGATATTATTTAAAACCAAATTGATATTAGGTGAATATGGTTCAGGTAAGACCACCTTAATCAATGTTTTATCAAATCGGTTAGGTGCCATAGGAATATTACCCATTAATATTACAATAAATCCTTCACCAAATATAGGTGGTCTTACTAACGAAGTAATTCAATTGATAGGTAATGACATATGTAATTATTTATCTACAACACATAGAGTGGATCCAAGAAGGGAAATAGGGTATATCGACTCTCAACCAAAATTGGGTATGGTTTTAGATATTGGATTATCTAAAGGAATGAGTAATAAGATAGTTTTATTCATTGATGGTTTACACAAAGGTAATAAATACCTACCAGAAACATTTGAATTTATTCAACAACTTCAAAATATTCATGAATTTATTGAAAATAAAGGATTTATGGTTGGAATTATTCTAGCGGGAGATTTACGTTGGGAGCGTGAAATTGAAAATATTCCTTCATTAAGTGGAAGTATTTTCAATATCGAAATAATTCCTCCAATTAGAGAAGATGATGCTGTTGAAGCCGTTATTCGAAGAATCCTTGGTTTTACAAATCCTGGTGTAACCCCTCCTACAATACGAAAAGAACCTTTGAGGCAAGCATTTCAAGTGCTGTCAGAACGTTATCCCGCAGGTCTTACTTTTAGAATATATCTTAATCATGTTATGAGTAGGTTAAGCCGGCGTGCATATGATGAGGTTGGAATATCAATAGAATTGCATTGGGAATCTGTTGCATGGGTACATGATTATGTTTTAAAATCTAATTTTAATGATAATTATGCATCACTTATAAAAATAGTCATGCCATACAAAAAAACAAAGGAAAAATTAAAACAATTGCTTCCTGAAATTTATGTCTTTGGAGGTATTAGCGAAGACGAACAAATTTTTATGAAAAACCGCCCATTATTCGCATTATTACGTAAACATAATTTTATTGTACAGAGAAAATCTGCAAAAAAAGGACCATTTGTTTGGGCAATCTCGCCTGAACTTGTATCTGTTTTGGATGAGAGTTATCGTAAATCAAAACTAATACCTAGTGAAGTACTTTCCATATTTTTTGAAGAAAGAGATGTAGTGGCTGATGAAGAAGTTAAATCAATATATGGCCCAATTATTGATTTATATAAAACAGCATCACAATCATGGTTTGATTCATGGCCTGAATTATCTGTTATCCTGGATAATATAAAAGCAATTTTACAATCTATCGAGAATACAATGCTTAAAGAGAAAAAAATTGATATTAACGTTGACCACATTAAAAATTCTGTAGAACTTGCATTGAAAGCTGTAATTCTGGTTTCTGACTCATCGAAATTTGATAATAAGGATGTACTATTAACTTTTGAGAATATCTGGGCCGTTCCCGAAAATTCATCTGATATTATTGCGATGTACAGTGTTGACGAAATACCCAAAAATAAAATGCAGTTATTTGGATTGTTAAATCAACATGTTGAGTTAATTAAACAACTTTATGATTTAATTTCTGAAATTTCAAAAGGAGAAACTTTCTGTAGAATGTCTAATCGATTGTTAACAGAGGATGATTTACAGGAAATTCATCGGGGTCGTATTTATCTTATTAACAACTCATTTAAAGAATCAATTGAAGTCGCTTGTGCTGTGCTGGAAGACAAAATAAGAGATGTTGTTTATTACTTACTAAGAGCTGCCTGGGGTGAAAAAGCATTCGAAAATATACCCCCAGATATCTGTAAAAACATATTAAGAGTTGAGTCAAGAGGTCATCCGAGAGCAAAAAGAGGGAGGGACCCTAACTACTTATTTGATGTTTCAAGGAGTGAATATTCAAAAATTATGTTTAATAATAACACTTATAAATGCATATTTGGGGAGTCATTAAAGGATTATGAGAAAAAAGAATTACAAAATATAATAGAATTAGCATTTTCGTTGGGTGATCGAGAAGCACATCGCGACCGACCTAAATACTTTAGAGAACATGCCACAGAAATTGCAGACGTTATTCGTTTCTTACCCAAGATATGTGAAATATTAAACAGTAGAATTTTATATATATTAACAAATGAAAAATTTTCACTTGAAAAGGAT
>VMTD01000122.1 GCA_013791785.1 Methanobacteriota archaeon | reverse complement strand
ACTTCCAGCCCTGGCAACAAACGCCAGCCACTTTAGGGGCTGGTAGTTTACTGAACAAGTCCTCGCAGAAGAGCAGCTTGAAAGCGCCCGTATCCGCAGACTTAAAAGTCGCGGTATGTGGGCGAGGACATGTTCAATCAATCCGGGAAGAACGGTGTGGGAAGTTTACCTGACACCACTAATGAGGTTTTGCCCCGTTAGGACAAGCTGAAGTTATCGAATACAATATTAAAATGTTCTATTCTTGAATATAATATATATACGAGAAATGCTTAACCTGAAGCAATGGCAAAAATGGGACGGTACATATTTGGCCGAGTGCTTCAAGCCGCAGTCACCCTTCTGATTGTGACCAGCATCATTTTCATGCTTTTCGAAGCCATGCCCGGCGACCCACTGGCCAAGTTCAGGGCGGATCCGACGACCACAGAGGCAAGACTTACCCAACTGGAGAACCTCTACGGTCTCAATGACCCGATTCATGTTAGGTATTACAGATTTATGACCAATATGTTCACGTTCAACTTCGGTTATTCATATTCGAAGGGGGGGCCGGTAATTGATCAGATTGAGCTCAGGGCTCCGAGAACCCTGATACTTTTCGGGGCCGCCACCATCATTTCCTATGCCCTGGGTGTCGCAGTGGGTTCCTACATTGCCTGGCGCAGGGGCGGTGTTGCCGAGGGCGCAATCATTTCCAGTTCCCTGTTCTTCTACAATATGCCATCCTTCTGGATAGGCCTTATCATGATATGGGTGTTTGCCAATAAATGGAAATATTTCCCACTGGGAGGTTTCACCGGGATGGAAGAAACGGTTGCTTTCTTCGGTCTTTCGGGGGGCGAATCCTACCTGAAAATCCTCGACTTCGGATGGCACATGGCACTCCCCCTGATAGTAATGGTGCTCATCGGTGTGGCTGGCGTGATTCTGTTGATGCGTACATCCTTATTGGAGGTCATGAGGGAGGATTACATCCTCACGGCCAAGGCCAAGGGGCTTTCGGAGAGGCATGTAAGGATACGGCATGCGAACCGCAATGCCTACCTGCCGATAGTGACGTCCTTTACTCTATCCATGGCATCCGTTCTCGGCGGCGCGGTCATCCTGGAACAGGTGTTCTCCTACCAGGGTATGGGATTGCTCTACCTGGACGCATTGTACAATCAGGACCATTTCCTGTCAGGCGCCGTACTATTCATTCTCTCGCTTCTCGTTATATTCGCGAATATAGTGGCTGACTTGCTCTACGGAGTGCTGGACCCAAGAGTGAGGCTGTAGGTGTTACCATGAATGACATTCCCCCTGACAAACTGAAACTTCGCATAAACACCCTCCTGATACTCACCAAGAAGGTGGGCAGGATGCTCATGGAGAGCAGGACAGGAATGGCCGGTCTGGCCATCATCCTGGCATTCGCATTCATGGCAATTTTCGCACCGTTCATAGCACCTTACAGCGTGGATTTCATAGCTCCGGCAGATGACATGTTCAGCGTGGACAGGATAGTGCTCCAGTACCCGGTCAAGGACGGATATTATTCGATGGTGGTAGGCCCCACAACCCCCAGCGAATCATCCATGGGCGGCGGCATATGGTTCATACTGGCCAACCAGGACGGCACCATAGAGATGGATTTCGGGATAAAAACGGCATTGGATCCTTTTGAAGAGGGAAACATGAGCATCTCCCTGGACATAGCCGATTACGGATTGGAGCTCCCACTTTCCGAGGTTCTGTACCTCACCCCGGCCAGGGGCTACAACAGCACCTCCACCGAAACCAGTACATTCGGGGAGAGAGTGGAAAGCGGGTTGCTGACATTCGTGGCAAACACCACCTTCGTGATATTCGACCCGTTCACGGAAACTGTTCTTCATCAGGAGGACGCGGGCTTCATACCGAAATGGGTGGTGCAGGATACGACCTCTGCGGGAAACATGCTCAATCCGCCGTCCCAGAGAAAAATCACAGAGAACCTGTGGTTCACCAGGCTGGAAGGCCCCTTCAGGTATGTGACATTGGCCAACGAATCCAAATTCGTGACTTACAAGTTCGAGTATTGCTGGAACATCAGGGGCATCGGCCCGGTCCAGAACCTAGTGGAGATGGACATACCCATCACCCAGAAGCCCCTCAATTACAAATTTGATAATGTAAAATACGCTGCCAACACCACCGGGATTTACATACCCTCAACCAACGGCACGCTGTATTACTTCAACGGAACCACCAACGGCACCGCAGCGAAAATCATCCAATTCAACATCAGCAGTGAACCAGTGGAATTCACCGGGCCAATGGGATACCACAGAACAATGGATACCACACCCAAATTGTACATTCCGACCGCAGTGGATTATGCCTATTCGGTAAAAATTTATGATTTAAATGCGGACGCTCTCCTGGGAGAGTTTCAGGGCAATGGGGGCCTCGTGAAAATTGCACCATCACCGACCACCTCGGATTCAATATACATCGCGGTCCACGGATACGCGGACGGAATTCCGACCAACACCACCGTTTTCAAGTCAAGCGGCAGCGGAGTACTGGACAGTTCATTCCTTGGTGAGATGGACACTGTTGCCAGGAGCATCTTCGTGGTGGAACAGGCAAGTTTGCTCTACGCCATTGACACGAATGGCGTGGTGCATGTGGGACAGACCATCATCACAGTCACCACCCCATACGTAAACAGGGGAATGAAGGAATTATTCTACACCGGTTCGCCGGATTCACAGCTGGAATATTTCGGCAGCTTTGGAGGTACGAAGTACAGCACCACCATGACATCCGAGGAGATGCGCAACCTGTTCTTCAACCCGGAAACCTGCACAATGGACATATTCCAATCAATCGGAACCAGCCTGGGCGCGCTTCCGCCGGGAACGTATGCATCGGGCAACAGGTACATACTGGGCACCGACAATGTGGGGCATGACATTCTAACCCACCTGATATACGGCAGCAGGGTCGCGCTCTTTGTAGGACTCACTGCCGCATTCTTCTCTGTTGTCGTGGGAACACTCATCGGCCTGATATCCGGGTACTACGGCGGAAGAATAGACATGATTTTGATGAGAATAACCGACATCGCCCTGACAATTCCGTTCCTGCCCATAGTGCTCATCTGGACGCAGATCTCCGGGCAATCCATCTGGAACATAGTAATCATCCTGGCATTGCTGGGATGGCCCGGCATAACCAGGGTCGTGAGGGCTCAAACGCTTTCCCTCAAGGAGAGATCGTTCGTTGACGCGGCCAGAGTGTCCGGCTCCAGCGATACGAAGATCATACTCAAGCACATCGCTCCCAACGTGTTACCGTTCTCCTTCCTGTACATGACACTTTTCGTCGCAGGCGCCATTCTCACGGAAGCGGCACTGAGTTATCTTGCGCTGGGGGACCCAAAAGTCATTTCATGGGGCAACATGCTCTCCACCATACAGACCAGCGGCCATTCCCTCATAGCGCCATGGTGGATGCTCCCGCCGGGGCTGGCCATAACCATACTTTCACTGGGATTCTACCTGCTGGGCAGGGGAATGGATGAAATTATCAACCCAAGACTCAGGAGGCGGTGAGATGAGATTGCTCGATGTCAGGGACCTCACACTACACTTCAAAGTAAAGGAAGGCTGGGTTCACGCCGTGGAGGACGTGAATTTCACTCTGGAGTCCGGAGAGACACTGGGCCTGGTCGGAGAGTCCGGATGCGGAAAAACGACGCTTGGCTACGGCATATCCCAGCTTCTGCCTGACAATGCCCATGTCAAAGCCGGCCAGGTGATTTTCAAGGGAGAGGATATTCTCACACCCAGCCTCAAGAAGAACGGCACCCTGAAACCCTACCGCCAGGAAATCCGCGAGCTTCGCTGGAAGGAGATTTCCATGATATTCCAGGGGGCAATGAACGCCTTCAACCCGGTCCAGAAGGTCGGTGACCAGATTATCGAGGCTATCAAGGTGCACAGCGATGTCACCAGACAGGAAGCAGTGGCACGGGTGGAGGAACTCTACAAACTCATCGGCATTCCGAAGGACCGCATTGACAACTACCCCCACGAGTACAGCGGCGGAATGCGGCAACGCGCCATGATAGCAATGGCCCTGGTTCACAATCCCAGCCTGATAATCGCGGACGAGCCGACAACGGCGCTGGACGTCATCATGCAGAGGCGCATTCTATCGGAGATCAAGAAGATCCAGAACGAATTCCACATGACCATGATAATCATCACCCACGATGTTTCCGTGGTGGCCAATGTCGCCGACAAGATAGCGGTCATGTACGCCGGCAGAATCATGGAATACGGCAATATCAAGGACGTATTCAAGCGCACGGCCAATCCGTACACAAAGGCGCTATTCGGGGGATTCCCCAGCCTGAAGGGCGAGAAGAAACGCATAGCCAGCATTCCGGGCAACCCGCCAAGCCTGGTGGAGCCGCCCACCGGGTGCAGATTCCACCCCAGGTGCAAGTTCGCCAAGGAAATATGCAAGACAGAAAAACCGCCATTCATTACACTTCCCACGGGCCAGCAATCGCTGTGTCACTTCGCCAACGAGGTTCAGCAGGGAGGGATGGCCTGATGGCGGAACCGGTGCTTGAAATAAAAAATCTCAAGAAATACTATGAGATAAAGCAGGGCATTCTGGCTTTCCGGGCGGAGCCCATCTACGTCAAGGCAGTTGACGATCTCACATTCAACATAAACAAGGGCGAGATATACGGCCTGGTAGGTGAGTCCGGCTGCGGAAAAACCACTACCGGCAGATGCATTGCCCGGCTTGAGGACCCGACGGACGGCAGCATAGAGTTCCAGGACGTGGACATAGCCAAGATTCCCAAGAAAGAACTTCGCGGCTTCAGGAAGAACGTCCAGATGATATTCCAGGACCCGTACGAATCCCTGAACCCGCGATTTACTGTTTTCCAGGCAGTGGCTGACCCGCTTACGGTCCATGCCAGGGGCCAGAACATCGAGGAAAGGCTGGACGCGGTCGTCAAGGCCTTGAACGACGCGGGGCTCAAGAATCCCTATGACCTTCTGGAGAGATTCCCACACGAACTCAGCGGCGGCCAGAGGCAGAGAGTGGCAATAGCCCGCGCCCTGGTTGTGGACCCAAAATTCATAGTGGCCGATGAACCGGTCTCGATGCTGGACATTTCCATCCGCGCCGGGGTAATGAACCTCATGCTGGACATCAAGGAAAAATTCCAGATGGCGTACCTCTTCGTAACGCATGACGTGGCAATAGCCAGGTACATGTCAGATAATCTCGGCGTCATGTACCTGGGCAATCTGGTAGAGAGCGCAGGCACGGACCAGCTCATCAACAATGCAACACATCCGTACACCAGAGCGCTTCTTTCGGCGGTGCCCATACCGGACCCGGATTACGAGTGGGTCGATGTGCCTATCAAGGGAGACATCCCGAGCCCAATAAATCTGCCCAAGGGCTGCAGGTTCCACCCGAGATGCGTCTGGGCCAGGGACATCTGCAAGATGAAGGTTCCGGAACCGATAGAGGTTGCCGAGGGCCATTTCGTCAAGTGTTTCTTTGCCGAGGAATTCTACGGTAACGAGGCTCCGCCACCGGTGCCGGAGATTGACCCCGGGCAGGATGTGGCGAATGACGACGGACAGTGATGCGTCTTCAATTCCCCATCCGGAAAAGAAAAGGCCGAAGCCCAGGCAGATTGTCTGGATGATTCTTGCAGTTATGTTCATCATCTCGCTTGTTCTTTCAGTGCTGTCGGCAGGCAATTACACTGAGATAGCTAAGGCCAGCGCACTCACCCATGTAGTGACCACAGATTCAGCTGTCATCGGCCTGGACGAAAACGGCAATCCGGAATCAGTGAACATGACAATTGATTTCACTGTGGTAAATCCCAGCCAGAGGGAGATAAGGGTCTGGATACTCACCTACAAGGGATGGGTCAGGGATATCCCACTGGAAACAGGGCTGGACAAAACCAGATGGAGAATCGATGGCTCGCTGGAAGTCAATGGCACCGAGCAGATGTACTACCCAATCTTCGCAGTATCATTCTCCTTCGACAATCCGAAAATTATCATTCCTGCTGATTCCAATTTCACCATCACAAGAAACATCGTTCTCAACCGCACCAACTACCCGGACATCATGTCCGAATTCGAGAAGATATACAATCAAACGGCAGACGGAGAATTGGAATGGCTACAGTACACCAGTTCCATACTGTTCATCAATGATATTCCGGAGCTTTCGGATTATTACAGGGAAGCAGGTATGATTCGAAGATTCGATGGCGTGGACGTCACGCCAGGCGTCGGAGGGGCATCGCCATGAAGTGGAGAGAATTGGACGTTCAGGAAGAACTGAGAAAACTGCTTCCGCAGATTGCCATGTACCTGATGCTGGGAATCATCCTGGGATTCGTTTTCTTCTACGATATTATGCCGTATTTTTGCGTTCCGGCCGCCAGCGACTTTCCGGTCTGGGGCCTGGTGAGCTTGCTTTGCGTTCTTGGATTGGTCGCCGGTTACCTCTACCCGGACATTATCCACATGCTGCTGAACGCCATCATGCTTCCGCTCCTGGGCGCCGTTTTCTGCTTCCTGATATACATGAGTCCCGCACTTTCCCCGGACGTTGTCGCGACCGGCATAGCCGAGGAATTCATCAACATGGCTCTGTTGCTCATGCCGTACATGGTCATATCATTCCTGACCCTTTTCACTGTCGGTTTCATCTCCATGTACCTGTTCGAGCCCGATGATGTCTGAGCACGGGACCCGGGCTGGGAAATATTCAGCGAAATGAAGCAACAACGATTGTAGATTTTAGATTTTAGATTGTAGATTTACGGACTTATTGACTGGCCGAAGTGATTAGTGAAAAGTGTAAAGTGAATAGTGAAAAGTGACGTTTGGAGGTAAATGGTGAAAGAATCGGCTCTCAAGGACAAAATTACTCAGTTTTTCATTTTTCACTATTCACTATTCAGTAAACTACCAGCCCCTAAAGGAGCTGGCGTTTGTTGCCAGGGCTGGAAGTTTACACAGGTAGCCATGCACCTAATTATCAAAGCTAATGTGCTTTGATTTCATATGTGATATGTTGCACGGCGCATGGCGGATCTCTTTTTGTAATATTCGTGTAAATGGCCTCTCATCCCTGGCTTAAAAACCAGGGGGTTCCCGGCCTTTATCACTAAAAAAGATTGACAAAACAGCATACTGGAAGCATCAATCTTAAATCTAAATTTAATGAACAAACTTCAGAATACTGAACTCTTACCCGGGCTGGGAAAATTATATAAGCAGATTTCCGATTCCAGAAGGAAGCAGACATGGCGCGGGCATCCATGTTGGCATGCGACCCTGTCGGGCAACCGGGCCGCAAAGAGACATTGTAAAGGGACGGAACGAATGAGCATAAAAAACATCAGGGAAAGGCTGGAAGGCTCTTACAAGCTCATCCGCATCAAGCGCATCAAGCTGGGATTCTTCTCCATAGAGATGGCGCTGGGCCTGGTACTCGGTTTCACCATGGCCTTCATGTTCGGAGCGAAGTTCGAGCCGTTCTACATCCCCCTGGACATGTTCCTTTTTATTATTCTCATAATGCTTCTGGTCATCACCATAGAAGCCATCTACTTCAAGGGCCTGGAGATAAGATACACCAGGAACAAGAGCAGGAAATTCCTGATGGCCAGAAATGCAATAAGGCGCTCCATGATCATCATAGCGGTCAGCGGGCTCTGCATCCTTTTCCTGATGCTGCCCCAGTCCCACGATAGGATTTCCGATACCTATGCGCCGTCCTCCGACGGACCGATAACCGTTCCGGCCGGTGAGACAATCCGGGATGAATATTTCATGACGCAGGACAGCATGGGACTGACAAGGGTTAATTATATTCGAATAGAGGTGGATAACTATACAAACGACGTTGACCTGAACCTCAACACGGTTCCGGGCGTTGTTGCGATTTGGCAGCCCAACCCGGACACGATTTATGAATTCTCCAGACTTGCAGAACATTCAGACATGCAGAACAGTATATACATTGTAGTAGAGAACACCGCCGCGACAGGCAATATCAGCTTCACCTATTCGGTGACGAGCGAGGTTTCTCCCTTCCTCAAGCTTTACATTCCCGCCCTGGCCCTGGCCTTTATCGTCGTGCAGTTCGCGGCCATATCCATAATGTACCCCATCCGGGAAACTTACGCTTCATCATCCATATACAGCAAGAAATACGTGGCCAAGACTGACGCCGGCGAATATTCGGTCAAGCAGATAAAGAAAACACACAAGGAGACGGAGGAAATCATGCTGGATGAAGTCCTGGACATGGAACTGCCTCCCGAACCTGCGACGCCAAAACCGCAACCGCAGGCCCGCATCATTGAACCGGAGATGGCAAGGGCCAGGGGCAAGGTTGACGATGACCTCGTTGAGGAAGCGGACGTGAAATGCTCCGGCTGCGGAGAGATGAACAGCGCCCATGCGGCAATGTGCTTCTCATGCGGCAACCCGATGGCCGCAATGGAAGCGGTAGCCATTAATCCAATCGAATACCTGAGAAAAGGCGAGACATTCGCCAAGGCCGGCAAGTACGAGGATGCCATCACATGTTACGATGAAACGCTGAAACACGATGCAGTCAACGAAATAGCGCTTCTGAGAAAGGGAGAGGCCCTGCACAAGCTGGGCAAGTGGGGTTCCGCGGTTCAGTACGTGAACACCGCCCTGAAAATAAACCCGAACAACATAGACACACTCATCTTGAAAGCCAAGATACTGGACGACAGGGACCGCCTGGACAAGTCCATGGAGATTTACAGCCAGATACTTGCCCTGGACCCGGAGAACGCGTTCGCAAAGTCCAAGATGGAAAAGGTCAGCCAGAAATTCGTGGAAGCCGCGGAGGAAGCGGAACTGGAGACCGCGGAGGACATACTGGAGGAATTCATGTGCGTCCCGGGAATCGGCCTGGCAAGGGCAACTGCGCTTTACGACGCGGGATTCACCAGCATGGCCATGCTGAAAAAGGCCTCCGAGGAGCAGTTGGTGGGCGTCAAGGGCATCTCCAAGGGCATTGCCAAGAAGATCCGCAAAGGACTGGACGGTCTTTAACCGTCCAGCATGGACAATTAACAAACGGCATGCCCCGCCTGTGAGGGCGGGGTTCCATTTTGCAAACATTCTGGGTGATACAAAGCTTCTGTATACTGTTAAGCCTCGGGGCTTGCCCCGGGGTGGCAGGTACTCGCCCAACTCCTGCATGTTGGGCGAAACACATTACGCGGATCTTGCACAGGAGGCTTTTCTCTCTAGATTCGCGTGCATGATGGAAACGAACATCGGGTTGGCCGGAACCAGACGCTTGGCCGGGTTGAGCGCCGGTTTAAGCTAACCCCGCCCTTACAGGCGAGGCTTTAAAAGAATGATGCGGGAATCGTGTCACAAACATCGAATTTTTGAATTCGATGTCACAACCCCGGCCTCCAGGTAGAATGAGATTATATTCGACCGAGGCATGATGGGGTTGGCTGGAACCAGACGCTTGGCCGGCGCCATGGCGTGTTTATGGAATTGTCCAGAACGCGCAGCAGCCATCCTTCTCGATAATATCCATCTCAAGCGCCTTCAGCTCCTTAACCAGCCCCTTCGACGGCATGGCCACCGAGGCAATGTCCAGTTCCGCAACCAGTTCTGCAGAAATAATATCCCCTCTGGGCCGCATGCACCCGATGCCGAAGGCAGTATCGTCCGGGAGAATTTCCCTGGCCATGTACAGAACCTCGAGTAACCGTTCGCCGGATAATTCATCGGCATCCGAGGCCATGAGGGCGTTGATAACCACAAAATCCGGTCCGTGCCTGGCTATGGTCTCCAGGGCGTTTTCCTCGCCGGAATCATTTCCCATGCCCAGGCCGGCGGTTACGTGCGGAACCACTTTCAGGCCGTTATCCCTGAAGGCGGCCAGCGCTTTCTCAAAATAATCCGGTTCGAGGTCGAGGCCGTAAATTTTCTTCACGACGTCGGGCGAACCGATAACGTCGAAAGAAACGATGTCGATGCCTTTTCCGGCCAGCTTCGGGATATTGTCCAGACGAACAAATCCGGCATGAATATTTATTGATATATCTATATTTGATTTTATATTTTTAATTATATCTAAATAATCAAATATCGGAACCTGGCCGTCTGCTTCGCAGCCCCCACTGATTAGCATTCCCTTGACGCCTTTCTGGGAAGATTCCTTGGCAAGAGCATACAATTCTTCGGGCGTGACGACCGGCGCCATGTGCTTCAGGAAGCGGCCCTGACAGTGGGGGCACTGCAGAGAGCAAGCGTCGCCGGTGAGGGAGACGGTGATGAAGTTTTGGGACGGATTGTAGATTGTTACCAGATTATCACATATCCATGGACCTTTAACCACAGGAATGTATAAGAGGATTGTGGGCTGAAAACAGAGAAAAAGCAAGTATTCAACGTTTTATTTGGAACCAGGCATAGATTTTTTACCGCGGTTAAGGTATTCTCTGAATAACGGATGGAACAATGAATATCTTCCTCTTGAATTCCTAGTAACAAGTTCTTTTTCAATCAGCCGGGATAGATGTGTCCCCCTCTTTGACATGCTAGCAAGTGTTCGAATTTCCGTGAATGAGACTATCCGTCATTATACGTTTGTACACTTCGTACACTCCGTACACTTTTCTACTTGTACACTCTGTGCGATGTGTACAATCCGAGGTTGGAATGCGGGAAAAATAACCAATAAAACAAAGCACACATCTAATTATATGAAATTTGGAGTGACCCCCTTTTAATGGACAATTTGAATAGAGAGTATTTGATATGAGGTGAAATATGCACGATGCATGGCGGGTCATGCATATGAGCACGGCGGCCTACCTTTTGCTTATACTGCACTATCAACCAATAGATTTATAATCTCGAAAAACTAATGTTGTATTGGTGTATGAAAATGAACTTTAAGGTTCTAATTGAAAAAGATGAAGATGGCTATTACGTCGCAACCGTCCCCTCTCTTCCGGGATGTATCTCGCAAGGCAAGACCGAGGCACAAGCCAGGAAAAACATTAAGGAGGCAATCGAACTCCATATGAGCGCCTTAGTGGAAGAGGGTGTCCCACTTATCGAAAAAGCTAATGTGAAGCAAACGACGGTTGCTGTATCTTTATGAGCAAACTTCCGATATTATCTGGAACAGAGTTTGTTAAAGCACTGTGTAAATTAGGTTATTATGTTAGAGATCAAAAAGGTAGCCATATCCACCTGAGACATGTAACAAAGAGACCTCTTACAATACCAAATCATAAAGAAATCGCAAGAGGAACCTTACGGGCGATATTGAAAGACGCCGACATAACAGCAGATGATTTTCTGAAACTTATATAAAAACAGGTTTATCATTTATCAGCAAAACGCTCCGAGGGCTGTGATTACATGAATGGAGACCACACCAATTTCATCTGGCCACCTATTTTGGAATCTCTTGCACAGATGAGGATGATTCATCACACACCTGTAAACTACCAGCCCCTAAAGGAGCTGGCGTTTGTTACCAGGGCTGGAAGTTTACACAGGTAGCCATGCACCTCATTATCAAAGCTTCAAAGCTTTGATTCCATGTGCAGATATGTGTACGGTGCATGGCGGATTCCCACGCTTTTATTGTTTATGTCGATTCATCTCCGGCTTGAAAGCCAGAGTTTTCTCGACATTTTTACAATAAACTCAATTGTGAAAAGCACAGGATTGTGGGTGCAATTAGACTATTCTCTTGAACCACTTCTCCAACTCCGCATTGGTAATCCTGATTATGGTCGGCCGCCCGTGCGCACAGGTGTAGGGATTGTCCAGGGCGTGCATTTCCGCGACCAGGCGCGACATTCTCTGCAATGTGAGCCGCTCACCGGCCCTGATTGCTGAATGGCAGGCCACCAGATGGATAATTTCATCCCGCTTTTCTTCGATGGAACGGGCCTTTCCCAGCTCGGCCAGTTCGCCGATTAAGTCTCGTAATCCGGATTCCGATTCGATGTGACCGCCGATTGCCGGCACCGCTCGGACGAGGTATGTATCGGTTCCGAACGGTTCGATTTTGAATCCCAGGTCCTCGATTACCGGGCGGAAATGTTCCACTAACTGGCTCTCCTTCTTTCCCAGGCCGAGCAATATCGGGGTTATCAGAATCTGGGAGAGTTTCTTCTCGGGGCGGTTCCTGAGCTTGTCCAGCATCACGCGCTCGTGAGCGGCGTGCTGGTCAATGATGAGTAAGTCTGAACCACTTTGCGCCAGTATGTAGGTGTCGAGTATCTGGCCGATGACCTT
The DNA here is from genome assembly GCA_013791785.1 of Methanobacteriota archaeon. GTDB lineage: Archaea > Thermoplasmatota > Thermoplasmata > SG8-5 > SG8-5 > UBA147. Next base: position 41,584 of record VMTD01000122.1, on the reverse strand, counting down.
CATCCTTGGCAGCATCCTGTCCTCGCGTATTTCTTCCGCTTCCTTCTCGGCGAAGAGCTGGCTCTGGGCCGGTTCCCTCCCTGGGGAATCGGGAATGGGGGAATCGGGGAATCGGGAATCGACTGGGAACTGGGAATCGGGAATCGACTGGGAACTGGGAATCGGGAACAGCTCTTTCTGCCTGGGCGCGACATCCGGAATATGCCGGACATTGCCAAGGGCCTTTGCCACTGCATCCGAGACGAGCCTGGCGATGGTCTTTTCATCTGCGAATCTGACTTTCCTCTTGGTGGGGTGGATATTCACGTCCAGTATCTTCGGGTCGATGTCCAGGAATAGAACGCCAACAGGATGCCGGTTTCTCATGAGCAGGCCAGAATATCCCGTCTCAACTGCTTCGGAAATTACCGAACTGGAGACGGGCCGAGAATTAATGAAAAGGAAGAATCCGTCCCTGGTGGATTTCGTGATGCTGGGTTTAGCCAGATGGCCTTCCGCACGGATTCCTTCGACGGACGTTTCGAAGGAAACTATTTCCTTGGCCACCTTCCTGCCCATGAGGTCGCTAATGCGATCCAGTATGTTACCAGCCGCCGGAAGGTTCAGCACTTCCACATCGTCATTGTGCAACTTGAAAGCGACATTGGGGTTCGCCAGCGCCCTTTCCGTGATTATTTGGATTATATGGCTCATTTCCACCCGGTCCGATTTGAGATATTTCAGCCTGGCCGGATGGCCGCTGAATAAGTTCCTTACGGTAATTGTTGTGCCCGGGACCCGACCTATTTGCTTTACCGCACCGGGCTTGCCTTTCCGGAATGATACAGAATGACCGATTGCGGTATTTTCCATCCGGGTTGAAACGTCCAGGTCCGCAACCGATGCGATGCTGGAAAGCGCTTCCCCGCGGAAACCCATGGTGACCAGTGTGTCCAGGTCGTCAATGCGGAATATTTTGCTGGTGGAATGCTGCACGAATGCCAGCGTTAGTTCGTCAGCAGCGATTCCGCAGCCGTCGTCTATGACCTCGATGAGCTTTTTTCCCGCATCAGAAACTCGCACGCGGATGTCAGTTGCGCCTGCGTCCAGGGAATTCTCCACCAGCTCCTTGACGACGCTGGCGGGACGTTCGATTACCTCGCCGGCGGCAATCTTGCTGATTGTTGACTCGTCCAGCAACCTAATTTTGCTCATTCTTTCCCCTCCGCCTTCTTCTTCAGTTCCTGGAGCTTGTGGAGTGCCTGCATGGGGGTCATGTGGTCCGGGTCCAGATTCTTCAGCTCGTCCTTCAGGGGATTGGTTTCCGTCATCTCGCCGAACATCACCAGCTGGGTGTATGTCCTGGGCTTCTTCTTGGATTTCGGCGTCGATGACAAATCGACAACGGTCTGCGCTTCGATGTCCTGAAGCAGCTTCTTGGCTCTTTCCACGACCTCGGGGGGCATACCTGCCAGCTTGGCCACCTGGATACCGTAACTTCTGTTTGTGCTGCCGGGAATCACCTTTCTCAGGAAGATTATGTCATCCTTTTCCTCTTTGACCGCGATATTGTAATTCACCACGCCGTCCAGCAGTTCCTCCAGCTCGTTTAGCTGATGATAATGCGTGGCGAAAATCGTCTTGGCCCCCAGCTTGCGCGAATGAACGTATTCCGCCACCGCCCAGGCGATGCTCAGGCCGTCGAACGTGCTCGTACCGCGACCCAATTCGTCAAGCAGGATGAGGCTGCGCTTGGTTGCGTTCTTCAGGATTTCCGAGACCTGGCTCATCTCCACCATGAAGGTGCTCTGGCCCCTGGAAAGGTCGTCAAACGCACCGACGCGAGTGAAAACGCGGTCAACAATCGTCAGCCTGGCAGACGTCGCGGGCACGAAGCCGCCCATCTGGGCCATGACGATTATCAACGCGATTTGCCGCATGTAGGTTGATTTACCGGCCATGTTGGGCCCGGTGAGTATCATGACGCGATTTTTTTTCATGTCCAACGTGGTATCGTTGGGTATGAACTTCTCCGAAAGGATGCTCTCCACAACAGGGTGACGGCCGCTGACTATGGCCAGTGAGCCTGAATCGTCGAATTTCGGCCGCGCGTAGTTCTGCGCGACAGCAATCTCGGCCAGCGAGGCAATGGCATCCAATTCCCCCAGGGCTCGCGCGGTTCCCCGCAGGCGCTCGGAATGAGCGGCGACTTTCTCCCTGATACGGCTGAATATTTCGTATTCAAGAGCGGCAGAACGCTCGTTCGCTGTAAGTATCTGGCTCTCCTTTTCCTTCAGTTCAGGAGTTATGAAACGTTCCGCGTTCGACATGGTCTGTTTCCGGGTGTAATTATCCGGAACATTTCCGGACTGGCTGATTGGAATCTCAATGTGATAACCAAACACGCGGTTATACTTTATCTTCAGGGATTTTATGCCTGTTCTGGAACGTTCGGTCTCCTCCAGGCTGGCCATCCACTTTCCGCCGGTCCTGGCCATGTCCCTGAGCTCGTCCAGCTGTGCATCATAACCTTCACGGATAATGCTGCCTTCCCTCACGCCAACGGGCGGCTCCTCCGCAATGGCCTTTTCTATCTCATCCGTCAATTCCTGACACGGGTCAAGGTTCTGGCGTATGTTCTTGAGAAGAATGGGGACCTTGCCGCCGAGTGTTTCGGCAATCGGCATCACAGCGGCCAGTGTGTTGGCGATTGCCTGAACGTCCCTGGCGTTGGCGCTGCCGTAAATGCTCCTGGCCAGCAGCCGTTCCAGATCGCGGACGTCTTTCAGGTTCTCCCTTATCTCGGCCTTCAGCGGCCTTTCTTCCATGAGCTTCTCGACCGAATCCAACCGTTCCTCGATGGCGGCCATGACCATCAGCGGTTTCGCCAACCAGCCCCGGAGAGTGCGGCAGCCCATGGGCGTTAGCGTCCTATCCATCAACTCGAAAAGCGTACCGGATTTTCCGCCGTCCCTGATGTTACCGAACAGCTCAAGATTCCGCAGTGTCACGGAATCCAGCATCATGAAATCGTTTATTTCATAGAACTTTATGGAAGTTATCTGGCCGATGCTGCTTTTCTGCATCTCCATCAGATATGAAAGCGCCGCGCCGGCAGCGGAAACCGCAGGCGCCGGGCCGGATGCGTTGCCGCACTGGCTCGCAAGCAGTTCTGCGGCATTATTCCCGGCGAACTGTTCGGCGGTGCCCAGGGTGACGGAGCAAGCCATTTCGCCGTCCATCAGCTCATTCAGATTGCCCACGCCGATATCGGGGCTCACCAGGCATTCCGACGGGGATAACCTGGCAACCTCGTTTCTCAGCATCCGTCCGGCATTCCGGCCCTCGAAACTCGTGGCAAGGAACTCGCCTGTGGAAATATCAACCGCAGCCAGTCCGTAATCCGAACCGTTACGGCCAATGGAAATGAGAAAATTGTTAGAACGGCCCTGGAGCATGGAATCCTCCATGACGGTTCCCGGTGATACGATGCGCACAACATCGCGTTTGACTATGCCCTTGGCCTTCTTCGGATCTTCAATTTGCTCGCATATGGCGACCTTGTAACCGGCTTTCACCATCCTGTGCAGGTATGTGTCCAGTGCGTGGTACGGAATGCCGGCCAGCGGCATCTTCTCGCCCTTGAAATGACCCCTGGCAGTTAGGGTAATGTCAAGAACTCTGGCAGTGATTACAGCATCATCGCCAAATGTTTCATAAAAATCGCCCATTCTGAAGAATACAACTGTGCCTGGATACTGCGATTTAATGCTCTTGTATTGTTTCATCATTGGTGAATCGTCGGTCAGGATTGCCCCCCTGTTCGCTTGAAAAGGCATGCCTTCTAATATATTTGATGGAGGAACATTAGGTTCTATTATCAAAGACATTTTATAGGCAACATGCCCCCGGTAATCTCATCGCATCTACATCGCGGATTACCGGCAACGCTGTGAATCTCATTGTTTACAGATTGCTGATTCTGGTCGGACTCACTTTATTTTATTATTAAATAATCGTGAGCCCGTCCAATTTCGGGCTATTACTGATAAAGTGTGGGGAGTGAAGCCCGAAATCATGGCGAACGCTCAAAATGTTGAGATTCAGTTATCGCATTCACCGATTGTTAAAAATTGCTGGTATTTTATGGCATGGATTTAGCAAATACGTGTTGACCATGCCATCGTCGAATGCGACGTGACAAAATGCTGGGAATTGCATTCAAACTATTGCCCTACAAGTTCAGGGCTTCGCCATCCTCACCCGCACGCATATATGATTGGCAGCATGCCCCGGGTGTACGAGCATTGTAGCGCCCTGACAATCTACTAACATCAATGCGAGTTAGCCGAATTTTGAATTCGGCGTAAAGCCCGGGGTTGCATTCTATTGGCTGTATGGGTGACAGCATATTGTTGGCGAAAGAACATTTTGTTGGCACCCTATTTTGGGAAGCCCCGTTTGAGCGCAGCGAAGGGCGGGGTGGCAACGGCACCCCACCTAGCCCACATTTTCATGGCGGCCGCGCCAGCTTCCCAGCCAACCCGGGGATGTTAACCCTTCAGATGTACAACCACATTTTGAAAACCCCCAGAAGTTTGAAAAATCGTATCTGTGCAAGAGAATCTAAAATAGGAGGCCTGGTGAGCGTTTTTGAGGCCTCATACCCTGGCCTTACAGCCAAGGCTTTAAGGGATTCATGAAATTTGTACTGTCACACCACATCGAATTTTGAAAATTCGATGACGATACCCGCCCTTACAGGCGGGGCATGTGGGGTTGAAACCCTTTGTGTTTCACAGCCTGGTAGGCTCGTTTATGCTTTGCATTATGGCCTTGCCCTAGTGGGGAAGAGTAATCGTGATTGGAACTGCCCAACATATTAGCCCAGGTTCACCAAAATTGCCTTCGGGGATGCACAGGATGGCATTCCACTCGCCTATAAGGTTCTGTCAAATTCAGAATACTGCCGGGAAATGGCAGAATGCTATTTCCTATTCGAGATGGTCAACAATGGAATAAACGGCGAAGGCTATAATGAGCGGTACAAGAAAAGGAAAAACCCCAAAAAAACGAGAAATTGGTTGAACTTGGATTAGTTTCGAAGAAGAGGCATGGAATCTATCGGAAGTGAATGCACCTCTAATCAAACAAAGGTGTTGACCACTGTATATTACTTTGTAATATACAGTGTACATAATGTAATACTAAAGTATTACATTAAGTTAAAAATAGGAATTACGGTGCAAAATTACCGATGTCTTTATATACTATCTCGATAATATTGCACTACAATGAAAAAAACTAGTTGGTCTCTGAACAAAACCGAGGTCCGGTTACTACAAACGCTAAAAGGCAGATACCTCCCCCTGTCAGAGCTTGCCTCAGAGTTATCAAAATCTGCAAATAGGGTGTCAGAAACTGTGAATCATCTGGAAACCATGGGTCTTGTAAGAAAAGAAAAGAAAGGAATCTATAAACTTGTTTTCATACCAAAGACTTCCCTGGGAGAATCCTTGTCGCTACTCATAACAGAGCAACCAATGCTTAATCTTGAAACCTTATTCTCAGGTTCTGGCCTAGTAATGCTGCCATTACTACTAAAGCCAGGTTACTCTGCTAAAGAGCTGACTGAGAGAACATCACTTTCGACGAGAACAGTCAAGGGACTCCTCCCAAGATGGAAGCGTATGGGCGTACTCTTGCAGGAAAAAACCAATTACCAACTAAATCCTAGATTTAAGCTGCTTGCCGAGTTCCTGAGGAAATTCAATGAGCACAAGAACCTCAGCATAATGAAAGAGAATTATCCTGAAGCAGTAATAGTCTGGCAGTGGAGGGATGAGTTCTTGTTCTCAATAGATAAAACACTCAATGATCCGAATGCACTTCCTGCCGGTCTCACTCGGTTAGATGAACTAAATACAAGTCTAGCTCACACCCAGCAATATTATTACTACGGCTACGCAGATACAGAAGTATCAGAAGAGGAAGCATTTATGCAGGCCCTGTACGTTGACTCATATAACCCAAGAATAAAGAATCTCATAAGCGAAAGACTCAGAGAATTAGACTCTGCAACTTTCTTCAACTACGCTGGCAAATATGCTAAGAAAACAGCAATCAAAGATTTGGTAAAGAAATGACCGAGAGAAAGAAACACGATAAAAACGTATTAATTCCAGTACTGGAAGAAATATCCAAACACCTAGAGGAAGAAACAACAGTGTACTTGATCGGCGGTCTTGCCATGGTCCTCCATGGTTACAAGGCCATCACATTTGACGTGGACATAGTATTCGATACAGACGAAGACCTGAAATGGTTCATGACTGCCGCAGAAAAGGCAGGGATGAAAGCAATATCGGACAAGTCAGCTGAGTATGTCCAAATGGGGCCCCAGCATATTCTTGAAAATCAAGACGGCATAAGGCTGGACATATTCTACAAACAGGTCTGCAACGGCCTGATACTATCGGAAGACATGAAGCACAGAGCACAAACAAAGCTAGAATTAAACAATCTAACTGTCCATGCAATGTCTGGGGAAGACATATTCCTGTTCAAATCCATAACCATGAGGGACAATGATCTAGTGGACATGTTCTCAATCGCCCAGATGGAGCTAGACTGGAATACCATAGAGTTAGAGATAAGAAAACAACCTAATTCAGAAAAGTGGTTTCCTCGTGTTCATGAGAGGCTGATAGACCTCAAAGATGATTATGGGGTAGATTCGCCGCTGATTTAATTAAAGCAATAGAAATCAGACAGGGCATGGTCGGGTTGGCCGGTGTGGGATTTCACAGCCTGGCTGCCTCATTCAACCTTCGTGTTATGGTTCCACAGCATGAAACGGCAGGGCGAATACCTCGCAACCAGGGCGTTGATCGGGGGATGGGGGGGGGTATCGGGTGGTGGCGACGCACCCGTAATACTTTCACCGACCTTCTCTACCTGTATATATATGCTGGCCACATAGTGATTACTAGGCGGGTAAGAACTTATGAGCGAGACATCCGACAGCGAATTGACCTTTAAGGAAGACATCCAGAACAGGATACACACGATACGCGGAGTTCAGGTAATGCTTGATCGGGACTTGGCTGAATTATATGAGGTGAAATCCGTCAGATTGAGAGGACAGGTGAAAAGGAACATAACCAGATTTCCTTCAGATGATAACGATTGTAGATTTACGACGGATTGACGGCGTTGCATATTCCTGCAAATATCTAAAATCTAAAATCTAAGTTCTAAAATACGGTTGGGCATTCTGCCAGCAAATATCTAAAATCTAAGTTCATGTTCCGGCTTACAGATGAGGAGGTGAATGTCATGGTGTCGCAAAATGCGATACCTTCACGCCAGCACCTTGGGGGTTCATACCCTTATGTGGTCGCCCGGGTAGAGAAAACCATCGCGCAGTAGATGGGGGCCGAACCCGGGGCGGTTCCGGGGCGAATGGTGGTGCGGGACCAGCTTCGGAGAGGGTGGCCGGGACAAAACGCTGTATCGGGTAGGCTGGAAGCGGTGTTGGGGGCGGATGGCCGGTGCCGGAGCCCTGGGGCCGGGTTGAGCGCCGATTTAAGCTAACCCCGCCCTTACAGGCGAGGCTTTAAAAGGATGATGTGGGAATCGTGTCACACGACATCGAATTCGGATAATTCGATGCTGAAAACCCCGCCCTCACAGGCTGGGCATGATGGAGGGGGCTGGAAGGAGCTATGGAGCCGAGGGGGCTGGTGGGGGCGCGATTCACCGCCTTATCCTTAGTCCAATACGCCTTCCGGCTTTCTCGCCCAGCTTGCCCTGATGTGGGAGCCCACGGGGCCGGGCTTGGCGACGGCTGCGCGGCTGATGGCACGGTCGATGAAAATTAAGGTGTCGTACCTACATAAAATAACACTCGATTTTATTCAAGATATTACACTAATAATTGCTCATCTTCTTTTCAACCGCTGTTTTTTTATTTCAGATATGTTCTTCTTAGACACTTTTACAATTTCTTCAACAACTTCATAAACTTCTGTGACTGGGTTGCTCTCTTTCGAGTAAATTTCAACGCCATCTCTTTCTCTAACCTCTTTTTTTCGTTTGGCTCTCTCGATTGCCACAGGTAATTTAACATCCAGTTTTATTTTTAAATCATCTATTTCCTTATAATCAGGAATATACCTTTTTAATTTCCTTTTAATTTCTGTTCTTGAAAATGAGGCATTAATATCTTCATCGTGAAGCAAGAGCCACAATTCAAAACATGGATTGGACAATGCCGTTTTTATATCCTTTCGTTTTGCATTGGCTTTTGCTTCTTGCAGTTCTCGATTTTGATTTTCATCAACGTCAAAAACACACCAGATGCCATCTCCATTTCCTAAGTCCAGTTCATTTTTCTTTTTTTGTTCAATAGCGAATTCAATAATGTGTTTGGGATCTGTGCATTTACCGTGCATCGCCATAATTTTTATTCCACTATCCCTAGTACTGAAGCCGTCAAAATAGTCAATTTCATCTTTTTCTCCTTCACACACTATTACATATTTGTGTGCCCATTTTCGAATTCCTTTTCTTCGTGAAATATAGTCTCTCATGAAATTAACCCTTTATTTTGAATGAAAGGTAAAGCACCATATCTTCCTGTAAGGTACCCAATTTTTAGATTCTTGTCCTTTCTGGGGCTGAACTCCCATAAGGAATACAAATCTGTTTGACCCGTTTCTGGAATTTTTTCGGTGAACCATATTTGGTCTCTTCTGAAAATATCTTGTTCCAGTAGATAGACATTGTGGGTTGAGAAAATTAATTGGGCATTGTTTTTGTTCTGGCTTGAATCATGAAACAATGTCACTAAGTAACTACATAAGTGAGGATGTAATTTTATTTCCAATTCGTCAACAACGAGGACTTTTCCATCTTTGAGTGCTTTTATCCAGCATCCAATTATATCAAAAACTCTTATTGTTCCTTCCGATTCCTCTGAGAAATCAAATGATACACCTTTGTGAATGGTCTTAATTTCTGGTGTCATCCACGTAACATCCGGTTCTGCCATTAATTTTTTTAAATTCTCTGGAATGTCACTTGGCAATTGATCATAATTGAATTTAATAATTCGAGCATTGATTTCCTCTATTCCAACATCTGCCCGTATCATCGCATTACGAATTAAATCTTTCGTATTATTATCATTCAGTAAATTTATACTCAACTCTTGCAATCTTGGATTATCTGGACTAACCGTCATTAGGTTTTCAATGAACCAGTTATATGCCTCTTTTGTTCTGTTGTAATTCAACTGTGTTGCCCTTGAGAGATATAAGACATTACCCAGAGTTTTATCAGCAAAGAAATCTTGGTCCTTTTTATCTACCTTGAACGTGAACGTAGTAGTATCTTTTCTATCGAATATCTGTGATTTTCTGCCACCAGGATAGTAATATAAGTATTCATCCACAACCTTTACATCAGTGACCGATAAACCATAAATGTATTTGATGTCGTTTTTTATGAAAATGATTTGAAATTTGCTCGGTTTGTTTCTACATTTTTTGTCCAGCTTGAATGGTGAGTACTTGATTTTCGTATCGCTTTGGTAATTATGTGATGTTTGTACAAGTCTTTTTATATAACTCAATGCTTTGAGAACATTCGATTTTCCAGATGCATTTGCCCCATATATGGCAGCACTTCGGAGTAATCTATCCTTTTTTAACGGTTTAGATTTGATTGTGTTATCCATGAAAGATTTGTCCTTTGAAGCCACCATGCTCAAGGTTACCTCGTCCTTTATTGAAAGAAAGTTCTCGATGCTTATTTCGACCAGCATATTTACACCCCAAATCTTTGTTTATGTGAATTATTCACAATTTCAGGGTATAAAACTAACCGTATTTAATTCTATGTGCGAAATACGTGATAAATTCTACTTTGACGCATAAATCTCGCTAATTTTATCCAAAAATAGAGCTTGTTGGTTTGGGTATGGGGGCGCATGGACGGACGGGTAGGCTGGAAGTGCGTGAAGCCCAGGGAAATTGGTTTGGTCTCGGAGGACGCGGTGGTTGGTCCCCGGTGCCGGAGGGTGTGGTGGGCGGTTGAATGGGACAAGTTGGGATAAGGCCGGTGCCATAGCCCCGGGGCCGGGTTGAGCGCCGGTTTACACTAACCCCGCCCTTACAGGCGAGGCTTTAAAAGGATGATGCGGGAATCCGTCACACGACATCGAATGTTCCGGATTCGATGGCGAGTACCCCGTCCTCCAGATGTCAAAATGTTCCAATTCAGGCGGGGCATGATTGCCTGGGCCGGTGTGGGATTTCACAGTCTGGCTGGCTCTTTCAACCTTCGTGTTATGTATCCTATCATGAAAGAATAGGGCGAATACCTCGCAGCCGGGGCGTTTAATCGAGGGATGGGGGGCAGGGGTGGGCGGGGGGTAATTGGGGGTCGAAGGCTGAGGGGGGTGCGGGCGGAACTGCGTGAAGTTCTGTGATATTGGTGATCGAAGTTAGAAAGAGACGTAGCCTTGCAAGAGCTTTTATCGGTATCCGAACAGTGGTTCGGAACAGAGGCTGGGTGCCGTGGTGTGGTGGGCGGTTGGCCGGTGTTGGAGCCCTGGGGTCGGGTTAAATGCCGATTTAAACACCTCCCACGCGAGTTTTTCTTTTTGTAAGATTTTTCTGCGCCGGCTCACCCTCCGCAAAAAGAAAAATTCATCAATAGAAAAACTCCGGGTGAGCATGCTCGATAATCATAAGTGGTTTGGCTGGTTTGAAATCAGGTTATTGAGTATCAGATGAGGTTTCATCGACATTTGTATTTGCCTTTAGTAATTTTTTAACTTTGTACTGGCTAATATTCATGATTCGAGATATTTGAAATTGTGTAAGGCCTTTTTCTTTTAGTGACATTACAATATCAACTTGATAATTCTGAAGATTCTGGTCGCCCCATTTCCAATCCTCCATAACTCTTCTTCCACTCATCTCCCTTTCAGTATGCTCCATTTGAAATTTATCTTGATAAAAGAATGCATGATGATTGATTTCACCCAGAAAGTCATATCCCAGTAAATTACTGATAAGGGCTATCATGTCAGAAATTATCTCCCATTCAACATATTCCGTTGATATTTTTTTGAGATTTTCTTTAATCCTATCCAAATGTATAGTTGTCAGCAATAATAGTCTCTCGTCATATTCAGTGAGTTCAATTATTCTTTTTTCAATTGAATTTATCCATCTTAAAAAATCCTTTTTAACATATTTTGGATCGTCATAAAGGCCAGCGTTATTATACACAGATTCTCCAAGCACTGTAGCAAATGCAAATTCCATTTCTATATTGTAATCAAACACTCTACTATCTTTCTTTTTCATTTTCCCAATTCCTTCTCAATCTCCGCTAATTTCTTACCGATTTCTCCCCCTCCACCACCCCAATCTCCTCCTCCGTCAGCCCATACAGTTCATACACCAACAGGTCAATCTCCCTTTCCAGCGCCTTCACGCGGGCCTGCTTCTCGGGGTTGTCTTGCATTTCACCATCCGTCTCTACTCAGATAGTGATACCATTCCCTCATTTATAAAATTATGGTTAATACCATATCAGATTTTCGACATATCGCCCCCACACCCTCGACCCCTCCGGGAATGATGCCTCTGTCGGGCCAATGTTGGGGGCATCCCCACGAGACGATGCTGATTAGCCAGTGCCATCTTGAGGTGTTTTTATAAAATTCCCTTCCGTTGCTCCTCGTTGAGGTTAATCTTCTGTGTAATCCTCCCCAAGTCATCCAGGAACGACTGCTCCTTCCTAGCGTCCTTTGGACTCTTAGCTGATACGCGGCCCTTTCCCTTCTCGGCAGGATCGAATGTGGGTTTATAGCTGACAACATCCACAAGCTGTTTTGTCAAAGTTCTATCTGAGTCATTGAGGTATTTATTCCAGACCTGAGCAAGTGTTTCACCTGAGAAATTATCCAATGCACCCTCGGTCCGTGCAGACTTCCATCTCCATCTTGCAACATTGTCCAGATACATTTTAACTCTAACTTCCCAGTTGGCTCGTCTGTTTGCCCAGGCTTTCTTATCCGCTTCGAGATATTGTAGTCGTTGTTCATTTATCTTATACTTTAATCCCATCCTGGCTTCTTCCAAAGAGGGGTATGAATCGCCTTTGGGAGATTTCAAATCAGATAGATTGTTGGCGATGTAAAACCTACCGTTTTCCTCAACCGCAAAACCAACCAATCCAGACATTTGTATTCTGTGGATATGTCCGATACTCTCTGGGAGTTCGGGAAGATTGCCTATGTATTTTGATAGGCTTGAATGGGGTGTAACGAGTTCCACCTCGCCGCCTTTCCGGTCCATGAATGTTTGATCGAATGTTATCGATACTTCGTCCCTTTTCCACACGGCTTCATTCTTCTGCCAGCCTGCTGCTTCCAAGCTGGGTGCAATGACACTCTCCAACTCCTGTTGTGTGACTGGGGCCCGATATTTCATCATAGGCAACTGCGGTGTATAATAATTCAACAATCGTTCAATCCTGAGGTCTTCTTCTGTCTGAGCAATAATTTCAAATTCGTTATCCATCCGTTCAATGATTGCTGCTTCTTCCTCTGGTGTTCTTGCCAGGGATGCGTCCCTGATTGCCCGTTCAGTGGATTGTAAAATAGGTTGTAGATGTCCAAGTGTGGTCTTGAAATAACCGATGCGTTTCAGACATCTGTCATATGCCTTCTCCTCCACGGAATCTTTGTAGAAAATGGTGTAAACATTCACTATTGGAGATTCCTGGCCTATGCGGTCTATCCTTCCTATTCTTTGCTCTATTCGCATCGGGTTCCAAGGAACATCATAATTAATGACTGTGTCGCAGGTCTGCAGGTTTAAACTTTCACTGGCCGCATCTGTGCAGATGAGAAGGTCCATTCGATCGTTCGGGTCAGCGAACTTGTTCTGGATTTCCTGCTTCGAACATTTCTTCCATTCCTTGCCATCCCAATACTTGCCGCCGTCCCCTGAATATGAGCCAAGCCTCTCCCCGTATTTTGCTCTGAAATAGTCTAGCAGGAAGTTGACCGTGTCCATGAATTGTGAGAATATTATCACCTGCTTCTTGCCGCTTCCGAAAATGTTGGCCAGGAGCATGTCTAGGTGCTCTGCTTTCGTATCAGTGGTAAGCGCGTTCAGATGGTTGATGAAATTCCCGAGATACTCGTATTCCTTCGTTACGACATCTCTTAGTGTAGAAACATTGTCCGATGTCTTTGCCTTACCTTCTTCGTCGATGAACTCATCCATCAAGTTGTCCGGAAGAAGGTCTCTGACCTCCTCCTCTTCCAGTTCCTTGAATATGATGCTGAAATCGCCTGTTTCAAGGGCCTGGCCCAATCGGTCATATCTTTTCTTAAGACTGAGTTTTATCGCATAAAAGCTGGATGTTAACCGCTTTCTATAAACCTCCATCAGGAAGCCCATGCCTTTCCTCACGCCATCGTATTTGGCATAGTATACTCTAACATACTGGTCTATTCGATGATACAGTCCTCTCTCGCTTGTCAGGTCGTCATCTGTTCCTCGGAGCTCGACACGTTCCTTTGATGGATTCCTGTCCGCTATCTTCCCGCTGAATTTGCCCTCTTTTCTGTATCGCTTCAGTAATTCCCTGGTGTGCCTGTAGGTCATCTGCCTTACTGGGGTCAATCGGAAAAGGAGGACCTTGAGGCCTTTCAACTCGTCTTCGGACAGTTCTTTTACAGCTGCAGAATCGTTTTCCTTGACAATGTGCGTGAGCTTATACACATCAATGTTTGGATAATCATTTCTCAGAACTTTTGCTTCTTCATTCTGGTCAAAGCCGCCCTGCTGTATGCCGCTATTCGCCATGTCCAGCAGGAATTTCCAGTCCGGTTCAGGTTCGTTGATCATCTGGAAAAATCTATCGAAAGAGTTCTGGTCCTGCCATTTACCAGGTAATTCAAGGATTCCCAGCAGGTCCCAAAGGTCCAAGCGACTCAACTGTATCGGCGTAGCCGTCATCAGGATAAGACCCAGAGTGTTGTAGCGCAGCTCCCCCATGGCTTGCAGAAGTTTGTTCTCTTCTCTCCTTCCTGCATTATTACTCGCTCTCGCATGATGAGCTTCATCCAGGATTATAAGATCATATTCCAATTGGCATATCTGCTCCAGCCTTTCCTCGCTTCTGATTAGCTGGCTGCTCACTATAAGATATGGTTTCGAGCGGAACGGATTGACTGCATCCACCTTCTCCTTCCGTGGCGGACGGTGTGGGTCAGTCTGTGGAGCCACAACATAGTTTCCATCCAAGCGCCATGTCTCCAGCCCAAATTTATTCAGTAATTCTTCCTGCCACTGCTTCATGGCGTTCGCAGGCGCCAGTATGACAAGTCTATCCACCCTGCCTGCTGCAATGAAGCCTTTGATGACCAGTCCAGCTTCGATGGTCTTGCCCAATCCGACTTCATCGGCAAACAGAAACCTGGGCGGCCAGTTCTTCAGAACGCTAGATGCAATATAATCCTGATGTTCAAACGGCCTTATGGCTGTTTCCGCATAAGCGAAATCTCGGTGGTTCCATAACCGCTGTGACTCGAAAACAAACGCAAGTTCAGGGGTCCATTCCCAACCTCTCGTCAATTCAACTCCAAAGTCAGCAGGATCGATTGGGTCGTCTAATCCCTCTTTGAAATAATCTTTGAATTCTAACAAGCCCTTAACCACTGCGAAAGGCAGCGGAACCACCGTTGTCCTGGGATCGTTCCCGTTCCATAGTCGGTCAAATGTTTTTAACTCAGGGCGGATATGCCTGTCATCATCCCAGGATGTAAATGCATGGAACGATTCTGTATTGTTCCGCCAACCACCAGGTGTTTCGTTGCCAGAACCACTAAAAGCTACTATATTTCCTTCAGAATCTGTAAATATTCCAGCTTTTTCGTGGTAGATTCCACCTTTAATGTATGCAATCTTAATTTCAAGTTTACCTGAAGCCAGCAGATGTGCAAGCAGCCCAAGGCGCTGTTTCTCAAGTTCATCGTATGGTTGCTTTAATGCTTCCTGAACATTTATCGCTATCTTCTCCAGGTATGTCACAGGGTCCCGCAGAACTTCCTCTTCTGATTTGTCGAGCTGGACGCTACATAGCAACTGCATCCTGCCATTGTTCTTCAGCAGCCCAGAAAGACCTCTCGCTGCCATAGCAAGCGCTCGTGAATTGAAATAACCTGTTCTGCGCTGATAGAGGACACTTTTTTCCAAAGTGGGAATATAGAAATCCTTCACCAGGTTATCCACACCGGTTACATATTGTGTTTGATATTTTACATCGCGTAGGCTCATATGGTTTCCTCATTCCTCATACTTGAATATGTCAAGTCTCTGTTGCTTTTCAAGTGTTGGGTCCGTCTTCTTTACTGCCCGACGCTTCACGCTGTCACGGAAGTTCGCTTCCCATAGCTTGTCCAGAGACGCATACTCGCTCACTTCGTCAGTCCTCGGCAAGACGTCCAACAAATAGCCGATTGCGTGTTTGTAGCTGTCCCTGGTTAGTGCTGCCGTGCGTTGATGATACCGCGTAAGTTCGCTGCTCTGCCCTGTGTCATAAGCGTGAATAGCCGCGTGTACGTAGTCCACGTCCCAGTTGTAGGAAATCGCAGTTGGCTTGATTGCCCCCTTCTGGAATCGTTCTCCTGGCTTGAGCATTCGAACATTGTTGCCTTTCTTCTCCAGGATTTTATGAGCAATCAAATCTTTGTCAATGTCCACATCCACCGCAAGAGCTAATTTCCTAGCTTCGTCATACGGGAACTCCCTGGCTCCAAAATGGAACCACGAGAGAATGTAGAACTTCGTCCATTTATCTACTGCCTTGGCCTTGCCTTCCGCAATCAACTCAAAGAACCAGTCATTCACTTCCTTTCGGGCCAGGTCAAGTGCCATATCCGGGTTGATAGGTTCTCCACTATGGAGTTTGACTGGCCACTGTCTTGAGATAACCTGTAAAGCAGGGCCAAAGCAGGCGATGCTGGTGTCCTGACCCCGCAAACCCATCTCGGAGAATTTTTTCGCTCGCTCTCTGACATGGCTTCTGAGTTCGTCTTTGATGTCATCCCACCAGGCCTCACCTGTACCTATGGATCTCTTCCGACACACAAGAAGGATGGTGGATGCTGCGGCATTTTGCTTAGCTTGGTGTTGACTATGTTCGCTTTCTGTATGGACTGGCCAGGTAGCAGTAATTTCGAACCCTGCATCCATCAATGCTCTTGCTAAGGAGTCCCATGCTTCAACTTTTTTATGGGTGAACATTATCGTTAGAACGCCTTCATCTTTTAGAACCCTGTGACACTCACAAAAGGCTGCCTGCATCTTGGCGGTGTAATCTTTGTCGGCTAGCGAGCTTGCCTTTCCTCTACTAGCTGTTTTAAAAAGGGCTTTATTAGCCACAGCTTCAGCTTCTTTATCAGTAAGTTCTGATGTGAACCATTCGGGAAACACATCATTCAAACTACGTTTCAGCCATACGTAGAAAAAATCAGAGAGTTCTGCATACATAACATTGTCATAATATGGTGGATCGATTGAAACGCATTCAACAGATTTATCTTTCAAGTTCAATTTAGAAGCATCACCTTGAATAAATGTGGATTGTGCTGATTGTTTTGAACTCAATGCGGCAATTTCTGCATAGGCTTGAGTGATTTGTGAAATTGCCCATTCTTGGAGTTGACCCGCACCATCTATCTCTCCAGGACTCCATTTATATGCAAAATCATGTCGCTCAAATAAATTACGCATCCCCCTACCTGAATCGTAACGAGATTGTAATGAATCATACGAAATTTGTTTATCCAATACAAACGCCAAATAAACCCTGAGCGCTTCTCTCCTCTTCGGGTCTCTGACCTCCTGCCAGGGCTGGTTCAGGATGCTTTCTAGGGTGGTGAGATGTACAAGAAGCTGCCGAGGGTTGAATAGGTCAATCCACTTCTCTGAACCTTTATTTCTCAGTTCATTGGTCTTATTGCCTTCTGGAATGAACTCGTTGGGTACCAGTCCCTTAACCTCCCAGTCAGGTAATTTCTTTGCCAGCAACTTCTTTGCCAGCTCATAGCCATTTAAGTCCTCCTTGGTGGCTTCTCTGAAGTACCTACCTTTTTTGTTCTTCATCTTAAATCCGATGGCTGCAATCTGAAGTCCCATTTTTTCGGCCTGTGCTTGATTTTTAATGGTCTCACCCTCGACGGTAACAGCACATCTTGGGCATGTAGCAATACCTTTTGTGATGCTACCATTATCTGGGTCAAAAGTCTCTGATACGGATGTGATTTTGAAGTAGCAGACATTGCCCCCACTCATTGGCGGCACAACCACATTATATCCAAGATTTTTCTTTTTATCCAGCCACCAGTTGGGTGAGAGGGGTATCTGTAGCTGACAGTTGGGGCATTCCACTGTGCGAGCCCAAATATAACAAAGGTCTGATTCACCAATTTTTCTTGGGAAACAATCTGCCATTTGTGCCTTAACCTCTTTTACAATTTTGTTACCCCAGGCCTCGATGTCCTTGGCAAGATCTTTTCCGAACAAAGCTGGATACTCAATTGTCGCTCTCTCGATGATGCTAGCCACCGGATTTAACTCATTCATAATGACATTGAGTCCCATGCGATAGGCCTCAAATGGAATACTCCCGCCGCCGGCAAACGAATCCAGGACTGTGGGTGTTTTCGTTCCCCACATTCTCTCCAATTCTGACTGCATTTTAGCATAATCTGAAGTTGATATTGTACCTGTGAATGCCCTCGGGTATCCATAAGGGTCCTTGATACGCTCCTTTCTTATACCTGCCTTGACCTCGTCAATCTTTTGCCGAGCGCCGATTGGGTCAGAACCCCTTGGCACACCCATTAACGCCAGAAAATCTTTCCTGTCCATACCTGAAGGTAGGAGAGAACCAAGCACACTGGCACGACTAACAGTAAGAGGTCGACGAGCCCACCAGACATGGAGAAAGTATAGCGGAGGTAAAGCACTTGATGCCCCACGCTCCCTTTGCGATTCCACGGATAATTCTGCGACCGGGCAGTCATCTTCCAAATATACTCTCGGTCTGCCCTGGGCATCTCTCGGTATGTCGCTCATCTGTTTTCTCCCCCCAATAATACTCTCAATGCAATCAATGCATTATTTGCTTGAGTGCCGTTGTTCCTGGAGACCTTGGCATGCCAGTAAAGGGCTTCCTCCCTGCTCATCTCCATTATGCCGAACAAAATATCTTCCAGGCGGGAGCGCTGGCGCAGCCCCGAAACGCTCCTGAAGGCCAGATCCAGCTTTATACCGTCCTCTTCGGACAGATGAAATGGGACCTTTCTGGTTCTTTTCAAATCAGAGTATTTGTAACCGTTGGATTCCAACGCCCGGCGCAGGTTCATTGTGGCGAGTCCTAGATACCAACCCTGAACGCTGGAAATAGGCTTCGATTTTCTACCCTTCGCCGGTCTGGTGTCGGTCGCTGGTGGCTCCCACAATTCGAGTTTATAATCGCCAGAAGGCTGAGGAATCACTTTCAGCTCGAAAGTGTATTTTCTCACTTCTCCGCCTCCTTGGGTGTGACCTTGGCGGTGTATATCGAATCCCCTGTGAAGTTGGCTACTTTATCTCTCAGAATGCCGACGAATTCGTCTCTTGATATTCCTCCGTCCCAGGAGAACGTAAGAACCAGGTCGCAACTGCTGAACTGCTCTTTTGGCTGGTAGTTCAGGAGAACTGGTTTGACTACCTTGAAGCCTGCATCGTCTCCTCTGTAATCCAGTTGCATGAAGTTGCCGCCCTTGTGCTCTTCGTTGAGGGTCGCTTCAATGATGTAATATGCTTTCGCTCCGAGGAACTGCGGTATCGCTGAGAGCAGTCTAGCCAGGTCGTCCCTGCCCTTGGCTTTCAGCCCTATGCTTTGAATGACCTCGATGTTCTTGTCTTCAAGTATCGGCAGGAGCTCGCCTATGATGCCCTGCAAAGTCTTCTCTGTTATCGGTGGAATAGTGGTCGGTCCGTGATTGCCACCGCAGACAGCCAAAGCCTTGCCACAAACAGGGCATGTGGATTCCTTGCAGGTGCAGACGTCGAGTGTTTTACCACATTTCTTGCACTTCTCTTTGCCGCACTTGCATTCTGTTTTTCGCTTCTGGCACTTGTCGCAATAGAATTGTTCCCTCGCAACCTTCCCTGCATCAGTATCAGCCAGGATAATCTGGGTCGCGGACGTGAATGCAGCTGAGAACGTGGAAGCATTAGTCTTGTCGAATATCTGGTCGTCCCTGACTGCGAGCCACGTTCCTGCTTTAACACCATTTTGCTGTGCCCGGAGAATCAGGTCTTCAGACATGATTATTTTGGCGTCTGGGTTCTTGAAGAACAGCTTCTTGAAATCATCGCCCGTCATTGAGTCTGTGTTCTTTGGCCAGAACTTCTGGATTATCAGGTCCGGAGCCCATGGACTGTCATCGGCAGTTCTCACGGCTTCCTGCTCTTTCAGGAAGTCAAGGATGGAATCCTCCTGTGACTTATTGGCCTTCACTGATTCCTCGACTTTGTTATCTTGGATCCTTGCAGATATCTTTCTGAGTGGTTTCTTTGCCTGTGCTTCCTCAAGGCTCTTCTGGCTTGTAGGTAGGAAATAATGTTTGTAGGCGAGTATTACTGCGACCTTCAGAAACAACTCTGCTTCCTGGCGCTTCTCTTTCAGCTTGTCCCGTTGGGGCTTGGATAGGGATTGCAATCCTGGGGCGCCCTCGTCAATGTCATCACAGAGTTTCTTCAGGGCAAGGAATTCCCTGGCCTTGAAATCCATTTTCTCCGTCTCGCCACTATCAGCGACCAGGAACAGAATGTTGTTGGCGAATATCCTGGGCTTGCCCTGGGTCCCTGCTCCGTGGAACAGTTTCTCAACGAGTTCTGGAGTTTTTGTAGTCCCTCCGGTCGTGGCACATTCATTGAAATGTGGGATTACCAGTTTGGGCTTGTTTGTGTCGTCTGGCGCGTCCCCCGGCTTATTGGCGAATATCCTCGGGTCGAAGAACTTCCTCCCGCCGAATATAGTCTCGATGCGCTTTTCGCATTCACGCAAGACATGGGTGGATTCGACAGTTGACTTTGCCTCCTCTATTATCTTGTTGAGACCAGGCTCATTGCTGAACGCATACATCGAACCCTGCTTGACAAGGTAGAAACACTTGTCCTCAACTTCCCTGAGCGCATTCTCAACGGTCTTCGGATCTAGACCTGGGTGGTGGATGGCAAGCTGAATCTCGGCCTCATTTGCCCCTCGCCGGACATCTGCCGTTGTCACCACTCCAGTAAGGCTGTTCAAGAACACCGTCGTGCAAATCATGGTTGCCAGTGGCTCTGTGAAATTCTCGTCGATGATTGTCGCTCTGGGTGTTCCGCTCTTATCAGCGATATCCGCAGTGATTGCAGCCATGTATTCGCCGCGGTCCAGCCTTGAAACCAGTTCGTTCGTGAACTCGGCTTCCGAAAAATCGATGTGGTATGGGTGTATCAAAGGCGCATCTATCTTCTCATCCCAGATGTGTTTTATCACCTTTCCGAGGAGCCGCAGCACGCCTCGTGTCTGGTTGAAGTTGCTTATGCTTGAGGTCTTGGTTCTCAGAATCTGAATAAACTCTGGGTGGAACGGATACGCTTCCTGAAAGAACTTGAAATACTTGGCCTCGGTCGCATGCTTTGGCATGTATTCCTTGACGCCCTCGCTGTTTAGGCTGTTGTGATAGGCTTTGCATACTTCGATTGCAGATGTCTGATTTATCGACTTGAACAGACGCTTCCTCATGATTGCAGGGAACTCCTCCCCCTTAGTAGGAGTGAGATTGATTCCAATCCTGGAAAGAACGCCGTCAGCTTCTTTAATCGCATGTGTAGCCTTTGCTCTTGCTACCTCGTTGTCGAATATCTCTTTCAGTTCCTCGGTCCTTTGACCAAAGACATCCGACTTCGTGAGGCTCGTTATGACCAGACATACACTGTCCATCCCATCAGCGACCTGAGATATGACTTGAAAGAATATCTTGGTCTGCTCCGCCAAGTTGGAATCCTCCACCTTGACAGCGCTGGCTTTCGCCAAATATAGAGCCATCTCATCCAGTAAAATAAGGCATTTCTCATCACCGAACAGTTTCTTCAGTTGGCTTTCGTTCGGAGATATTTTCTTTTCGTCCTGCTCCTTGATTAGTTTATAGCCAGCCTCACCTTTTAGTTGTTTAGCCATGTCTCCCCAAATTGTGGTCTGAACATCAGTGCCCACAATCGCAGCCACCTTGACGGGGTCGAATTTGAGCCCCTTCATGAATCCTACTTTTTTCGTAACAGACGACCCATGCTTTGCCAGGTGGTAAAGCGCAATCAGTGTGTGTGTCTTTCCGCCACCAAGGCTGGTTTCCAGCTTGATAACTGGGGTTCCGGTGCCCTTTTCGTTCAAACGCGAAAATACTTGCTGGATTGTCCCAATAAGCCCCTCTGTGGGGTATGTGTTATCAAAGAATGTCACGGGGTCCTTATAAACATCTGGTCCATCGTCAATAATTACTAGGCTCAGATTAGCAGTGAATCGATCCCCAGTCCCTTTCTGGACGTCTTCTCTCGGTATGCAAATGTCTCTAATGGATGGCAGTTCTACGGTCATAGTCCTCCCTCTTCTATTGCTACTCAGGATAGGTCGCCATTGTTTAATATTTGTTATGCGGATTCTTATTATACGTGTAGTTCATTCTGGATTTATTAATTATTACGATGGAGGGAAAAAACATGGCGAATGAGGAAGATATGAACCTGCTATTAATCAGGTCACTGATTTGTGATACTAATGTACATGCTGGTAACATCATAAAAGGGCATTATACAAAAATTGCAAATACCGGAATAACCGTATCGGGATATGATAGTTGGCAACCCCCATTAGACCCTGATTTATTAGATGAAATGGCAGCATATTTTTATACGAAAGATATAGGGAAAGACCCAATTCCAATAGTTCGGTTGACTCCAGAGGGAATAGAAAAAGCCAAAGAAGCATTATCAATCTATCTTGAAAATATGAAAGATATCTGGATTGACGAGTTCGGCAAAATGGACACTATAACCGAAGTTCTTATTCGTGACTACTGTTTCAATCAGAAAGAACAACCTGGAAGAACACCATTCTAAATTGCAGTATTTTATTACGACGAAGCATAACCACAACGAAGTAATCAAGACCAGATAATCATAGACTTCATGAGAATTCATAACAATAAATTTCCCAATTTTTGGATGCTACTTGATAAATTATGTAATTCTTCCTTATGTGTGAGAGCGGAATATAAAAATCAACACTCTAAAACCCAACAGGAGAAAGAGGGTATGAAAATGAATTACATGCATGTCGAATATCGCACTACAGATGAAATCTACCATTTCTTGAAAGAGATACTCCCTATTCCTACGGATGATTATAATAATGTGATTCTGGATATTCAAATGTACTCTCTATTATCCCGCTGGAAGAATAAGGGGTTTGGAAAAGATAAAGTAAAATTTGAAACCTGGATTGACAGCTTTGGGTTCAATGGAGCAGAATGGTTGATGTCCCTTGAAACTGATAATGTTAAAATGCCAAATAACCAACCAATAATAAAAGAGGATTGGCTTCATGGGTTAGAAGAGAAAATATTTACAAAGAGCGATAGCCTGGTGAGATTGTAATTTCAAGCCATACTTATGCATCATCCTCTGCAAAGTGTACATTCGTTTCTTTTAACTTCTCTCATCCCACTCTAACTCCTCTAGCACCCCGTTTCTCTCTTTTCTGTCCATTTCACTATACATTTCAGCCATTTTATAGTAAGCTTCTGCTATTGGCTGGTGACCCATTTGCATTGCATGATTGTGTGCATCGTAATACATGCCGCAAGTTTCTATCAATGTTTTTTGTTCTTTAAAATGATTAACGTATTTTTCCAATAACTGGATTCCCATTTCTGAATTCCCGCGGTTCATTTCCAGCTTGTATTCGAGTTTCATAATCTCCAAAGTCTGGTCTCGTATATTTTCTGCAATTAGTTCAGCTAAAAAATGATCTGTTGGTATTTCTTTCAGTATAGCCATCAGCGTGTATGCTTCTTCCAGTACCTTCTCAGTTTCTTTGTACTCATGTAACTTAATCCTGGCCTCAGCGATTTTCAACAAACAATCTATTTTGCTGGAGACATCCTCATCAGCACTGCTGAAAGTTCTAAATTCTTCCTCAGCGATAGCAATGATTTTCCTGTAATCGCCCATTTTGAAAGCTTCCCATTCTGGGTCGTCAATCGAATCGAAATCGGTTCTACTGCCAAGATATTTGGCGATATAAATACTTAAAAATGTCCTCATGTTTTGGTATTTTGTATCCGTGACCTTTTCCTCCATGAACCTGAAAAGCATCGCAAGGACTATTTCCAATGGGAGTTCCGCAGTGTAGCACATGTTAAGGAAGTCTCCCCGAAGGTGGTTCATAATTGCCTCCTTATTTGCCCCATAATAGCTCACTTCCACTTCAATATTAGTATTACGGAGCGGCTCAAAATGCCTTTTAAGATCATCCCGGAGGAACATTGTTAGTTCGTAAAGCGAAATAGCAGGATCCACGGGCTTGAAACTCTTGATTGTGACATAAATTAAAAGCTCACCAGGTCGGTGATAAGCAACTCCACAGACTTCATAGGTTATTGACATTTCTATCCATCTGCCATCGTGCCATGTCTTCTTGCTGGACACCACGGTGCCGCAATCGTTCATTATCAATCTGTGAATCTCTAACTCAACCTCAGTTTTCATCATTCTGTTCATCTCCTTCGGAATCATCACCCATTTCACTCAACTTGCCTTTTTTCTTCGATTTTTTTCTTCCACCTCTTTGCCACTCCCTCACTGCCTGATAGTCATTGCCTTTCAGCATCTGGATTGCTTCCTTATCGAAGGTGTAGAATTGTGGGCAAATACCCGAGCATAGCTTGACCCCGAAGTCGTATTCGTCAAAATAACAACCAGGTGCTTGAGCTTTCACAACCAGCGTTCCCTGACCGGGAGGATACTCAATTTCGATCTCAGTATTGCCTCTATTGAACCAGAAACAATATCTGGTCAGCATCACCTTTGACAATCGCTCCCCCCTTCCCTTGAGCGACTTCCGAGGTAGGACACCAGATCCCTGTATGCTTCCAGTATGCCCTCTAACTTGTCCATCAGCTCTAGGTCAGTACATACCGACCTGGACTCTTTGTGTCCGTTTGTGCCAGGTACATAATCGGCATCCATCATGTCCATTTCTTTGCAGTTGACCCTGTCTATCGAGTCCTGGTCTATGCTGACATAGAACGTCTCGCTCAGTTTTGGAATCTGGCATTCGAGCTCGAATACCATCTGGTGAGCAAGGTCCACATAAGTTATGAAATGCCCAATCGGCCGCATGCCGTGGACCGTCACGAATATCTTATTCATGCTGGCCTCTCTGTCCCATGTTATGCCGCATATCTCGTAATCTATCTCAACGTCGATGTGTTCCGGTCTGCGTTCACGCATCTCCATGACGTGTGTGCGCACCGATGTGAAGTTGTTCCGCCCTTCCCGCATCAGGTCCAGTATCAGGTCCCTATCGCTCATGTGCCTAGCCCTTCTGTCTTGATATCTATCCATTCTTCTGCCTCCTTAGCTTCCCGTACCCGTATCCTCGGGCTCGATGAATGAGAAAACGCATACTTCGCATATAAATAATTTGGATGAAAAATGAAAATATTTCACATATCTATTAACAATTTAAATTTTTTTATACCATTTTTTAATTTATACCAAGAATAAGATAATCTATTTATACCTGTCGAACATATCTATTCACATGACGTCTAATAAGGATTACCCAAGCTCTAGGAAGAAGGTGCACTGGAAGATAATAGACCTGTTTCTGGGACAAGCGATAGTTGCACCAGACAAGGACGTTACCGCCTTTGGCGATAACAAACCGAGGATTAAAATGGATATCGCAGATATTCTAGGGGAAAATTACTACACCACGCGACTCGCGGTGGACGACCTTGTCAAGGATAAGGTCTTGAAGGCCCATGAAGACATACCCGATAAATATGATATACCGAGGGTGGGGTATTGTCTAAATTATGAGAATCTGGATTTCTTCATACATTTGCTCAAAATCAAATTCCAAGAACATGACATAGACAGCGAGACTATGTATCGCACACTGGACTGTGAATATGTATATAAGATGCTTACGGAAAAGTTCATACCGTGGTTCATAGAAAAACACTCACTAAAGCTGGATGAGGGGGGCGAAAGGTTCTTTTCAAAAACCATTTTGTTGTTCCCGAGGACATTGTACAAGGCAATCAAATATGACGACACACCAAGCCAGAGAATGGAAGAACTTCAAATTGCACTCAAACGCAAAGCGATTAGCAATGAGATTTATCAGGACTTGTTGACAAATATGATATTAACGGATTTCTTTATCACAATAATCGAGGATGTATCACACAATAGTATTAGTTTTGAATCATTTAAGAAAAAGAAGGAATTCGTGAAACTTGGGCATATCGGTGTCAAGGATATTTTTTATGATATCAAATTACGAATCTCTTTTGAGGACCTGGAAACTGGCGATACTGGTGGAATAAAAGGCGGAACGAATGCATTTAGAGATGCTGTGGAATGGAAATACGATTTATCTGATGATGAGGTTAGTAAAATTATGAATGAACCTTAGGTTGGGAGATGATGCCAAAACCCAAACTCCTCTTCGTCTGCAACCAAGGCGAGAACCGAAGCCGCACCAGCAAGGAGATATTCGAGAAGATGGGCTATGAGACCCGCGCTGCGGGCATCTACAGCGACGCCCAGCCATTGACCAGGGAGTTACTGGAGTGGGCGGAGGCGGGCTCCGAAAATCGATGTGCTGGCCAAAAATTAGTTCACTCATGAATTAAAATCTCGGAATGTGGGAAAATCGTCCCCTCTTTTTCTCTTTTTTAAACTATAACGAAAGCCTTATTACCTGGCTTTCGCATTCACTTGGGAGAAGAATGCCGAACCAAAATGTTCTGTGGTCTTCGGAAAATCGGGGATTATGTAAGATGAATATTGAGTTACCAGATGTTAATAAAATTATTTCAGAAATTATTGAAGTTAAAGCAAAATCTGATGAAACAACACAAACAATTGAAAAGTGGGTAAAAGACCACAGAGATGATATTAAGAAAAATACAGAGCTTATAAAAAACAGATATGATAGCAATGATTTAAAAATTTTAATTATATTCCTGGATAGCCTTTTAGTCAGGGCTATGAGCGGGGAAAGAGGAAGCAAAGTAAAAAATGAACTCATATTATCAATAAAATCCAAAAAAGACCTGAATTATAAAAATTATGTACAAATTTTAAATAATGCTGATTATCGATGGGGGGCAGAAAAAGGAGCCCCGGTCATAGATGGTGTTGTCACTTATTTCAGAGATGAATTAAAGTGGGATTGGGTAATATACTTCAAGAATGCTGAAAAGAATTACAGGGATAATTTTCAGGACGACAAACTGTTAAAAATTAAAAATGTTGGTTATAAACTCAGAGATTTAGCATTATCGAATTTTAATGAAAATTATGTTGCCAATGATTTACATGTCGTGCGGATTATGACTAGATTGGGACTTTTGAATTATGGGTTTGAATTATTAGAGGATGATAAGTTAGAGATGGGTAACAATCCCTCGAATGAAAATAACTATTTATTCTTGCACAAACTAATTTTGAGAATCTCCGAACTTACAGGTGAAAAATATTCTCCATCTGATTTGGATAGAATATTCTGGCATTTCGGTCGAACGATATGTAAAGCAAAACGCATGTGTAAAGATTGCCCTGTTAATGCTTTATGTTTAACAAGTAAGCATACACATCGTTGAACATACACTAACCAATCTCAACCCCCTCCGAAAAATACCTTGGTTGCCACCTCTCCCTTCTCTGTAATAACATACCTCCCTGCCCATCCTTCTCCGGCCACCCCAACCGCACTCACTATCCAAGAAATGCCTCCGGTAATACATTATAGACTTCTGGGTGGCTCCGCTGCCATTGTGGATGCCCCAATACATCTGCCTTGTCTATTTGCTTCTTTAATTTCAAATTCCCCCGAATCTTTTCCCCTACCTTTCCAATACATCGTCACCATGGACCTCACCCTCGCCACCCTCGCACCCGCATCGAGCGCTTCGTCCAGGACCGCGACTGGACACAGTTCCACAGCCCCCAGAATCTTAGGATTATTCTTCCTTCGAATTGAACACAGCACCAGCCCCCCCCTTCACCATCATCCCTGCTGGCGTTGGAAGATATACCGCCTCCAGGAGCCCACCCATCCACCATTCCTGCCCCCAACACCCCCCCTTTCAAGACAATGGGGGATGTCCACCCATGTTTTGCACGGCTAATTTTCCAACCAATCATGCTCCGTCTGTAAAATTGCCTATGATTGATTACAGATACCTTAATTAATCAAAATGCAAATGCATCGCCGATGAGCGGTGAATCAAAAACCACAATCAGTTCGAAGAACGTCACAGTCAACTACGGCCGTATCACCGCCCTTCACGATTTCTCAGTGGACGTTCCGTCTGGCATAGTCGGGCTTCTCGGTCCCAACGGCGCGGGCAAGAGCACATTCATCAAGGCGATCGTCGGCCTTCTGGAACCCGCCAGTGGCCGGATAACCATCGCCGGCAAGGATTCCCGCACCGAGGGTGATATTATCCGCGACATGATAGGTTACATGCCGGAGAATGACTGCCTCATTGATACTTTCACGGCGGTCGAACTCGTCTCCTACATGGGCCAGATATCCGGCATGCGCAGGATGGACGCCATGCCCAGAAGCCACGAGATGCTTGACTTCGTCGGCATCGGCGAGGAACGTTACCGTCCGATTTCTTCTTATTCAACTGGCATGAAACAGCGCGTCAAACTTGCCCAGGCAATTGTCCATGACCCGAAAATTCTGTTTCTTGATGAACCGACAAACGGCATGGACCCCCAGGGCAGGGAGGAGATGCTCAACCTGGTGAAGAAGATACGGGCGTCCGATAAATCCATTCTGGTCTCGACACATATACTGGATGACCTGGAAAAGATTTCCGACCATGCCATAATCATAAACGACGGCAGACTCGTCACCCAGGGCAATCTGGATACTCTTCTGGAGGGCAGCGAGAGCCTGCGGGTGGTGAAAGTCAGAGGCCAATCCGAGTCAATGGAGAATTTCGTCAGAACGCTGGGAACCGCATTCGAAGTGAGAGACGTCACCAGGGAAAGCGGCCAGATATCCGCCGTGATACTGAATTCGGACGACGGTAATCCGATATTCAAACTCAGCAGGGAATGCAATGTCCAGTTGCGTGCGTATTACCCGCACAGGGCAACTCTGGAGGACGTGTTCGTCAGCGCGGTCGAGGGCAAAAAACAGAAGGGGGCGGTGTGATGGGCATCGACCCGATAGGATACAAGCCCTGGAACGGCCAGCGCAGTGCCAAGCACGAAAGAATACTGGTTATTTCTTGGAAACTTTTCATGTCCAAGATGAAAAACAAGTGGATGATTGGATTGCTGGTCCTGGGCTATATCGGCGTTTTCGCGTTTCCAATTATTCTGTATTCCCTGATGCCGCACGAAGTACTGGATGGCCTCACCATGTCGGAACAGCTCGGAAACGGCCTTTTCTTCATGTTCACGGTGTTGCTGGCATCTCTGGTCTGCTCGGATTCAATATCGGAGGATTTGAGAAACAATTCATTCGTACTTTATTTCTCCAGGGCCATCGGGACCAAAAGCTACCTTGCAGGAAAGATGGGCGGGGTATTTTTCGTACTGGCACTGTTCTGCTTCTTCCCTCCGATAATCATGGCACTCGCCATTCTCGGCACACAGTCAGGTTCTGATTATCTTTCCGGTCTGGGTATACTCGGACTCACTGTCCTGACCAGCCTGGTGACCACTGTGTTCCTGATACCGTTCAGTGTTCTTGTTTCGTCCCTGACGAAAAGAAAAACACACGCGGCAATCGGCACGTTCATGACCTTCACGGTTCTTGCGATAATCAGCAGCATATTTTCCGAATTCGATCGCAACTGGAACCTGATGAATCCGGGCAGCATGCTTGCATATTTCTATGACTGGATTTTCGGTGTCGGCATCCCGCATTCCATCAACGGCCCGGTACTTGCGGCGGCGTTCTGCGCCTTCATCATCGTGCCGCTGGCACTGGTATACCTGAGGATTCACCAGAGGAGGATTGGGAAATGAGTTCTGCCGTTCCAGCAGGAAATTTCAAACCACCGGTGATACAGGCCAGCTTCCTTTCCAAGTGGTACGGTGATGTGATAGGGCTCAATGGCATGAACGTCATCATCCACGAGGGAATAACCGGAATCGTCGGCCCAAACGGCGCCGGGAAGAGCACTTTCTTCAAGCTCGTGATGGGCACAATCAAGTCAAACGCAGGCGATTTGCTTGTTTTCGGTCAGCGTCCCTGGGGAAACTGGAGGCAACTTTCGTCCATTGGTTTCTGCCCGGATTACGAATTTCTGCCGCTGGACATGACAGGCAATGAATATCTCCGGTTCCTCGGTGGCCTCCAGGCCATGGAGAAAAATGCCCTTGAAAAGAGAATTGCGGAAGTTGCCATCATCGTCAGGATGAAAAAGGACATGGACAGGAAGATGGGGGGGTACAGCAAAGGAATGAAACAGCGCCTGAAGATTGCCGGCGCATTGCTGCACAATCCCAAACTGCTCCTGCTGGACGAGCCGCTCAGCGGTCTTGACCCGATTTCCAGGAGGGACATAATCGAACTAATCAAAAGTCTCAACCGGGACTATGGCCACACCGTAATCGTCAGTTCCCATGTACTTCACGAGATAGAGAGGATGACCCACAGCATCGCGCTGATTTACAAGGGCCGGGCCGTGGCGTCAGGCGTGATATCCGAGATTAGGAACCTCATAAGCCAGCACCCGCACAACATTATTCTGGAAGGAAAAAACATGGCCGAGCTGGCAAAGGCCCTGATAGACCGGAGCTATACCTACTCGGTGGGATTCAACAACAACCGGAACAGCATCACCGTGAAAGTTACCATTCCGGAGGAATTCTTCGATTCCATGCCGGAACTGGTGGAAATGACCGGCGCCAGGATAGAAAGAATGTTCAGCCAGGATGATAACCTGGAATCAGTGTTCAAGTACATGGTGGGGTGGTGAGATGGAACTGAACAAGATTATTTCACCTGTACTTTCGATAGCCAGATATTCCACCAGGAAAATTCTGTTCAACCGGCGGTGGATCCTTTCCCTTATCATCGCAGTGCTGGTGGGAAGCATCATGGGTTATGCCGCCACCCTGGTTGACGAACCGCTGGACAGCGGAGCGACCCTATTGGACGTACTGATTCTTTCCTTCATTATGCCGATAATCGCCATGATTTACGGCTCGTCCCTGATAAGGAACGAGATAGAGGACAGGAGCATCACCCAGGTGATAATCGCACCGCTGGACAGACGTATCGCGTATTTCGGTTATTACATCTCCCTGGCCTTCGCCCTGTCAATAATCATGGTCCTCATCAACCTCATCGGTTGGCTGGCATTCTACGCCCAGAGGGGCATGGACGGCGATTCCCTTGCAATCCTTGCATCCATGTGCCTCGTTTCAATAATGGGGTCGCTGGCATATTCCGCACTGTTCCTGGCTTCGGGCGTGTTCCTGAAGAAACCGGTTTACTTCGGCCTGTTCTACGCATTCATCTGGGAGAGCTTCATCGGCTCCATCCCGGGGGCCATCAGCCATTTCACTGTTCGGCATTTCGTCAGGTCCGTGGCGGCAGGCTGGGTGAATTACGGCAGCATCGGAACATACGACGGTTCTCCCGTTTCCGTTTCCATTGCGGTTCTGGTGGGCATCACCGTTGCCTTCCTGGTTTTGGGCGCGATTGTTTTCGACAAGAGCGAATATCCCTGAACTGTCAAACCAGTTTGAGTTTGATAGTTTCTTATAACAATAGGTAGCAAAACCTTTTTACCACTCACGGGCTTTGTTGGCATCCATGAGGTTCGGAACGCTCATATCACTGGCATTGGCACTTGCATTGCTCGCCCCCCTGGCCCAGGCCCAGTCCGCGGACGAGCCGCGTTTCGTCAACCGGATGCTGGACGACATCCGGACGCCGGCAATTACTCCGGGCGACGATGGCATCCTGTCATTCACGGTGAACAACCCGGACGCAATCAATCTAACTTCCCCCATGGAGAACGTGTCGATTGCGGTATCCATTTACCATTACGCCACGCTGGAGGACTTCATACCCATATCAGAAATATCCAACCCGCCGGTCATTGCGGAGTCTGGCACCATCGTCCTGAACATGAACTGCGGCGATATTCCGCCGGGCGGGAGTTATGCGGTAAACCTCACAATCCAGACCGAAAAGGGTACGCCCCACGGCTCATACTTCTCTCAGAGCAGTTATCTGGTGAGGTTCATGCTGTCGTTCTCTTACCAAGGGCAGAATTACACCATGGCTTCCCGGGGGCACTTCACAGACGCGGAGTGGGAACATCTCAAGCTGGACGGTACCGTGGGCGAGATGAACCAGACCTACCTGGAGGAACTGGGCTTTGATGGCATAATTCCGGATACTGCGTTCTCAGTCAGAAAGAACATCCCGCTCTGGCCGTTCTTCGCGCTGGTGGGTCTGACCGTCCTGAGCGGACTCACGGCCCTGTCATTTTACGTGCTGGACAATCCGGGCCGATACACGAAGCTGGAAGTGAGATTGCTCAGGCTCTCCGGGCGGATGACCATGTGGAAGTTGGCGATTCGCCGCAGATTCGGGAAGAAGAGGTAGGCAAGCATTTTGCATTTCGATAAATATTCAGTGAAACGATAACGATTGTAGATTGTAGATTGACGATTGTAGATTTACGACGGATTGACGGTGTTGCATATTATCAGCACAAATCTAAAATCTAAAATCTAAAATTTCAGAAAACTGAACTCTTACCCTTTTCACAAAATTTTTAATACTCATACACGCTTGCTGTTCATGGTGAAATGTTGCTAGACCTGGACATCATGCTGTACGATTTCCTTCCGAAAATACTGCTCTCCATATTCTGCGGCAGCCTAATCGGCCTCGAGAGGGAACTGAGAGACAAGCCCGCAGGCATGCGAACGTACATGCTCATCAGTGTCGGCGCCACGCTGTTCACCATGATAAGTATCTACTTCGTTGAGCAGTGGTCAGGGACCGCGGACCCGCTGAGGGTCGCAGCCCAGATAGTCACAGGCGTGGGTTTCCTCGGAGCAGGTACCATCATGTTCGCCAGGGGCAGGATAAGCGGACTCACAAGCGCTGCAGCAATCTGGACCTCGGCGGCAATCGGCATGGCCATCGGTATGAACATGCATCTTTTTGCCATGCTGGTCACACTTCTGGTGGTTGCCTCGCTCATCCTCCTGGGAAAGGTCGAGAGGGTATTGGGCCTCAAGGGCCGGAGGCATTTCAAATTCAAAATTGTGATGAACATGGAGAGGGTCCCGGAACTGCAGGACGTTTTGAAGAAATCTCAATCCAAATTCAACATAATCGAGATGGAGACCCTGGGTGAGAAATGGATTCTTACCATAGAATGCGACCTGACCCGGTCAGAACGGGCCGGATTCAAGAAAATTCTCATGAAGTTGAACGCCGATTTCAAGATGCTGGACGATTGAACCTCAGTATATGATTCGATACTCGCAGCACTCGTCCCCATCCACTGCGCATTTTGTCTTCTCAACTGTCCCCGGTGTCTTGGTCACGGACAGGGCACCCTCGCACACACCGTGCCAGACATCGCAGGATTCCTTGATGCGGTTAACATCGAACAGACGAATGATTATCTCATTGTCTTTGTCTGTAATTGTTTCCATGCGGCCGTAGGAATAGACCTCGCTGAAATTTTTCGGAAACTTGCTTGCCAGGGTCTTCGGGTCCGCGAATCGGACCAACCATGAAAGGATGCCCAGGTTGGAAACGATGAATTTACCGCACTCCCTGAGATATTCCTCACCCTTCTCCCTTGACATCCACCTGAGAATGTTCTCGCGTATGGCGTCCTGGTAATAATTGCCGTCCCTGAACTCACCCCAGAGCCCGATATCGCTCATGCAGAGGCGTTTCCCGTCCTTGCCCCATTTCTTTGTCACATAAGCCATGTAACTGTTGAGTATGCTGCCCCTGATCTTCCGTTCCATAGTATCCCTTTTTATGATATGAGATTTCAAGATTAAAAAGCTTTTGCTTCGGGGATTGATAAAAAGAGAGCATTACAGCCTATTAATTAACAAAAACGTTTTTAGATAATAGGTATGAGGCGGATATTGGGTGTACCCCTCTCGAGGTCGTTCACTATTCCGTATATCATGGTTTTCGGTTTGACCCCGTAGATGCACGGACACTTGTCAATAGTGACTATCTTGATGTAAGTATCCGCCATGTTCATGATCTCCTGAGTGAGCCTCAGTCCCGGCTTCAGGATTCCGATGCCCAGGTCACGGGATATCTTTATCTTGGCCACGGCGTCCAGAAGGTGCTGGATTGCAACCTCGCCACCCCTGAGATATTCGAGAGTGTCAAAACCGGTGAAGTCCATGATTGGCTTGTTCTCCGGCCCCCGGAGGAATTCCTGGTTGCTCTTCCAGGTTCTGAGCGCGTCATCCTTGTTCCTTGTTCCCAGGGCCATGATGTAAGGGGATTCGCTCTTCGTGGTGAAGTAATCCGCGATTCTCACGTGATTCTCGAATTGGTTTTCCGGCAGGAATGTCTCCAGATCCTTCTTCAGAGTTTCGGCGTGATCTCCGCCCGATAGGACAGCAAATATACCCTTGTCCTGGGCAATGAAGTTCAGCAGTATTGGAACAACGATGGAGTGATATTCCTCGTTGGAAACGTTCTCATCGACCTCTATGACATTGTAACTTCCGGCCTGATAACCGCCGCCAAGCAGTTCATCCAGGTCTTTTGTTCCCGTGCTGTAGATTTTCTCGGTATCGGGTATCGACACCCATGGCCTGATATCGCCGGTGTACATCTTGAACGGGTCGAAGCTGTTGAAACGTCCGTCGTTGAGCGTTACCAGATATGACGGTTGCAGAATCCTGGTGCCTCTAAGTTTTTCCAGGTGGACATTTCTCACCCTGCGACCCTCTCTCGATCTGAAGGTTATCTTGATTACACCGTCAACCAGATACTCGAGATTTGTGGCCTCCCTGTTCTCCAGAACGAACACAACATCGGCATTGGAACTTTCCACCAGATCCTTCTGGATGCATGTGATAAGCTCCTCGTTCTCCAGGCTGTACTTGTTGGTTATACCCTCAACGCTATCTATGATAATCATGGATTTATCAGGCAAGTTGGATTCCACCTTGTCATAGATGCGTTCCAGTTCCGGCATGCGGTTTCTCTCGAGCAACACGGCCAATCTTGTACGGTCAACCTTTGACGGCGGTGCCAGCGGTTCGTCACTGACGCTTTTCAGGAAATCCCTGGCGCTGCTCATTCTTTCGAGGTGCTTTGCATCCGGAACGTCATCAACCTCATCAGCCACCAGATGTTGCAGAAGAATTCGGCTGGCGTCTATGATGCGATTCTTCATCTCTTCCTTTTCGAGCCAGGGGAACTGCCTGAACAGCGCCTGATCGGATACCCTGCTGGAAAGATAGAAACTCTTTTGCGGGTCAGCCAGGTCCTCCAGCAACTGCAGAGCGAGAGTTGTCTTACCTGAGCCTGCGGAGCCTTTGATCAGAAGGGAGCGTCCGCCGGATTTCTCGAAGAACGCCCTTATCTCGCCCGGGATGGATATGTGATTGGAATAGGGTTTATTCATTCTGCATCAACTCCCTTATTCTTACCTCGGCCTCGGAAGCTTTGATATCCAGTTGCGATAAATCCAATTTCTTGCTCATGAGAACGAGAATGGCCTTGCGGCCCAGACTTCTTGTTACCATGCAGCCCTCCGGAATGGATTCCACGGAGACCTTGGCAGGTTTGTTCCATCCGCTGCCAGTGAATATAACCTCAGAAGCGCCGAATATGGTCGCGGAAAGCGTCGCGATGGTCTCGGCAGAGGAGCCCGGCGGCAAATGCCAGGCGATAGGTGCTCCGCTGCGTGTGATGATTGCCGAAATTTCAACACTGTGCTCGCTTGCTAGTCTGTCAAGCTCATTTGTCAATTCTGTGGCTACCGTCATGATACTGCCCCCTTTATCA
This sequence comes from Methanobacteriota archaeon, assembly GCA_013791785.1. Lineage (GTDB taxonomy): Archaea > Thermoplasmatota > Thermoplasmata > SG8-5 > SG8-5 > UBA147. Next base: position 6,175 of record VMTD01000122.1, on the reverse strand, counting down.
GGAGTTAGGAGATGTACTTCACGTTATATAAGGATTTGTATAATACTTGGGGCTGGCACCCGAATGGGGTGGTGAATATCGTCAGATGCTTGACCACAAAAGATCCATTATTGAAAAAACCATATTGTGTGAATGAGGACATACGAAACTTTTTATATATTGGTATTTGTTTAGGGTGACAAGTTGTGGACGTGATTGTCTGCAATTTTATTCAAGGTAGGTGAATGGATGAGTTCCATTGTGAAAGAGGTATTGGCCCGTTCAGTTCCGGAAGTATCGCACCAGGAAGCCCCGACAGAATATCGCGTCGGAGGACAGAGCGCAGAGGATGAAGAATTAGAGCGTATACTGGCAGGTCTGAAGACCAACATCAAGATTGTCGGATGCGGCGGAGGCGGAAGCAACACAGTCAACAGACTGGTGGAATCTGGCATCATGGGTGCCGACCTGTACGCCATCAACACGGATGCACAGCATCTCTTGACCGTGCACTCACCACACAAAATCCTCATCGGCAGGAGGTCCACGAAGGGTCTCGGCGCCGGCGCATTGCCCCAGATAGGGGAGGAAGCCGCCAGGGAGGCCGATGAAGAAATTCGCGCTGCTCTTACCGGTGCGGACATTGTTTTCATCACATGCGGCCTGGGAGGCGGAACCGGAACCGGTTCGGCCCCATACGTTGCCGCAATGGCCAAGGAGATGGGGGCACTGGCAATTGCCATCTGCACATCACCTTTCAGGGCAGAAGGTTCCATCAGGATGGAGAACGCCGAATACGGACTGGAGAAGCTCCGCGCGGTTGCTGACACAGTCATCGTAATACCCAATGATAAGTTGATAGAACTTGTACCTAAACTTTCCATAAATGCCGCTTTCAAGGTCGCTGACGAGGTTCTGATGAGGTCAATAAAGGGCATCACAGAGGTAGTCACAAAGCCCGGATTGGTCAACTTGGACTTCAACGACATAAAGACAATAATGAGGGGCGGCGGCGTGGCAATGATCGGCCTGGGCGAGAGCGACGGCGAAGACAGGGCCATTGAGGCAGTCAATGAGGCGATAGATTCACCGTTGATAGACGTGGATATCACCGATGCCACCGGCGCACTGATAAATGTCACCGGCGGATCGGACATGACCATCGCAGAAGCAGAGCAGGTGGCGGAGGTCGTGCAGAGCAGAATAAGCTCCAATGCCAGAATAATCTGGGGAGCGGCTGTTGACCCCACACTCGAAGGAATGATAAGAGTCATGATAGTGATCACTGGCGTCAAATCAAACCAGATGTTTGCAAAACATGATGCCAGGAGGGGCAAGGACATAGGTGTGGACCTCATCAGATAGGCCGGCACTTTTCATATCAGGTGATTACATGGTAGACATAGTCGAGGAATCATGGAAGATACAGCATCGTATCGAGAATCGCGCCAAGAACTTCGGTAAGGGCAAGTACGGCCGTGTGCTGAAGATGGCCAGGAAGCCGGAGAACGAGGAATATGTGAAAGTGCTGCAGATAGTCAGCATCGGACTGTTCCTCATGGGAGGCCTTGGATTCCTTGTATATTGGCTATGGTCAGTGCTCCCCACGTATTTCTAAAATGAGGTTTTTTACATGTCACTGCTTGAAGATTTAAACAAAGAACCGGAACAGGCCCCGAAGCCAGAAACACCGCCTACACCACAGGAAATCAGAAAAATCAAGATATCCTGCGAGGGAGACGATAAGCGCGCCATAACAACCGGAATAACATCCGATTACAACATCAAAATCGTTTATGAAGGGACAAAATCGGACAAGGTCAAGCTCTCGGTAAGTGTCATTCACGATTCAAGCCTGGGAGACCAGGGCGCGGAGTGGGTAGTGGTCATTAACCACAAGAACGAGAAAGCCTGGGAAGTGACCCGGACCAGCATCATGGACAAGATTTTCGATATGTCACCCAAGGATCCAAGCGGATTCATCCTGAGAGTCACCTCGCCCAAGGGCGCCAGGTATGGTGACGCAATCAACGTTGTCCTGACGGCGACATCTGTCAACGATCCAGCTCTTTCTGATTCCCTGACCACCAGAACCACGGCAAGGCAATCCGTTCTTGCCATCAAAACCCAGATAGGGCATGAGAGAACAGTCGCCGACACCCTGGCAGCCAGGGCGAAGGACATGGGCGTACTGTCCATACTCAGTCCGGCCCCGCTCAGGGGCTATGTCTTGGTTGAGGCCATGAACACCGACCGCCTGGAAGAAACCGTGAGAAGCATCAAGCGGGCCAGGGGAAAGGTCACCGGTGAGATGAAGATTGATGAGATAGAGCATTATCTTACCCCGAAGGCGCTGGTATCCGGCATCATCGAAGGCGATATCGTCGAGCTCATTGCCGGACCGTTCAAGGGCGAAAAGGCGAGAGTGCAGAACATCGATGAGAACAAGGAAGAAATCACAGTCGAACTATTCGAAGCCCTGGTGCCCATACCGGTCACCGTGAAGGGTGACAGTGTCAGAGTCATAGGAAAGGAGAGGTGAACACATGCCAGAAGTTGTAGAAGTGCTTGTTGACGGCGGAAAGGCCACACCCGGCCCCCCGCTGGGACCGGTTCTCGGACCCATGCAGGTCAACATAGTAGAAATAGTGAAAGTCATCAACGAGAAAACGAAAGCATTCGCCGGGATGAAAGTCCCGGTCAAGATAACCATTGACCCGAAGACCAAAGCCTTCGACGTATCCGTGGGAACACCACCCACCAGCGCGCTCATCATCAAGGAATTGAAAATACCGAAGGGCTCCGGCGCCAACACCACCACCAAGGTCGGCAACCTCACGATTGAGCAGATGATCAAAATCGCCAACATGAAGGAATCCGCCATTCTGGGCAAGACCCTGAAGAACCGGTGCCTGGAAGTAGCCGGAACATGCGTATCCATGGGAATCACCATCAACGGCGAGGACCCGAAGCAGGCCCAGTTCATCATGAAGAGCGGCAAGTGGGACGCGCAGTTCAAGGAATGAGCGAACCGAGGGCGTCCCGGCATTTGTCGACCCACAATCTCATACCCATTCTCGCGAACTCATCCAGGGCTTTCTCGAAATGGACTTTCGCCTTATCCAGTGTGCCGCGGGTTCTGTGAAGCACTGCCATTTCGTAGAGCAGCTTTGCCATTTCCTTCTTATCCCCCATCTCATCAAAGACCTTTCCAGACCTGTCGAACTCTACCGCTGCGTTTTCAAAATCCCCGGAATTCCTCAGGGCCATACCCATGACCCGCCGGCTCATGCCCTCCTCGAACTTGGCCCCGATTTGTATGGATGCATCTACAGCCTTCGCAGAATTCTCCAAAGCGGAAGCGGCATTACCCATAATCATACAGGCTTCTGCAATGCCACAGAGATTGTGGATGGAAACCCGCTTATCCCCGATGTCTTGGCATATGTCAAGGCTCATTCGATGGATTTCCATGGCCATTTCCAGATTACCCATGTCACGGTGGAGCTCGGCTATGTTGCTCAGAGAAAGCGCTATTCCGGACTGGTCTCCCATTCTCTCCCGCATGCCCAGACTCCTTTCCTGGAACTTCAGCGCGGCCTCCAGGCAGCCGTTGTCGCGGTGGACCAAACTGATGTTACCCAGTACCGAAGCAATTCCCCGCTGGTCACCTATCTTCTCGAATATCAGCAAACCGCGCTCCTGGTGCTCCAGCGACCTCTCCAATTCACCTTTGTCCCAGTACAGGAGACCGATATTGGCGAGGACTGTCGCGGTGCCGGCCAGATTTCCTATCTTTACCATAATCCCGAGGCTCTGGCCATAAAATTCCAGTGCCTTGCCGTACTCTCCACGGTTCCAGAAGACTATTCCGATATTAACCAAGGCCGCGGCTGCCCCGTTCTCTTCCCTCAGAGACTCCATCATCTCAAGACTGCGCTTGTAATGGAACATGGCATCCTCGTAATTGCCATTGTTCAAGTGGATGGTGCCGATGAACCTGAAGGCGTTGGCGATGTCCTTCTTCTCACCGGCATTCTCGAATAAAATAAGGGCCTCCTTTATGAGATCTAGCGCCATGTGGTTGTCGCCCTTCCTCTGATGGGCACAGCCCTCCCCAAATATCACCCTCCCGAGCTCCGAACCATTGGCCATAGTCCTGGCCCGTGAGAGAACATCCAGGGAGAGACCGAAGTCTCCCATACTGAGATGCACATCTCCAATCTTCCTCAACATCCTGGCACCGGTTGCAACATCTTTATCGACCAGCTTTTCGAAGGTTTCGATTGCCTGTTCGTAACTGCCGGTGAGGGCCAGAAGATCTCCCAACCGTTCAATTATAAGGGGTGTTTCTTCATCCGGAAGGAAATCAAGGGCGTTCCGGTAGGCGTTTATTGCCTCCTGGTTGGAGTACCGGCCCCAGGCCATGTCCCCCACTTTGACAAGGTAATTGCCGGCCCGGGGGTCGTTGGCCTGGTGATAGTGGTACGCCAGGTCGTTCAGGGCCGGAACCAGGTTCTCATGATTGAGTTCCCACATCGTATCAGCAACCAGCCTGTGATACTCCTCCCTTAACTCGTCCATTATGTCACTGTAAAGAACCTCCCTGACCTTGGCATGGTCAAAGCGGTAGGTCTTGCCTGAAGAATGTATCAACCTGTGGGAGTTCTCTATCTCGGCTAACGACCTGAGAAGAGACATCCGACCGAGGCCGCATATCCGCCCCAGAACGTCAGTCGAGAATTCCTCGCCTATCACGGCCGCGCATTCCAGTATCTCGTGCTGCTCCCTGGTGAGGCGGTCAAGCCGTCTCTTTACAACTTCATAAACCTTCCCGGGCAACTCAAGTTTTTCCGGACTTCCGGCAAGCGACCAGTCACCGGCCCCATCTCTGACCATCATGTTCTCGGCCAGGAGCATTTTAATGACCTCGATGATGAACAGCGGCGTTCCGCCTGTCTCGGCATGCACCATCTCGAAGAAATCCCCCTCAAGTGCGGAACGGCCGAGCGCAGAGATTATGACCTTCTCGGTGCACTCCAGGTCCAGCCTCCCCAGCTCAAGTCTTTCGAGGCAATCCTCCCGGCTCATCTCCTGCATGACGGTTTCAAGGGGGTGCGGCTTTCCAAGGGCTGTTTGGGTTATATCCTCTGGCCGGTAAGCACCCAGTATGAGTATTCGGCTTGATTTAATGTTTCTTGCCAGATAATGAAGCAAATTCAGGGAAGTGGGGTCCGACCATTGCATATCGTCCAGGAAGAAGACCAATGGCTTCACCGCGGATGCTCTCTGGAGGCCCAGCAGCACGTTATCGAACAGGTTCTCCTGTTTCAGCTTTGGGTCATCGACGAGAAATCGACCGCTGTACTTCCCACTCTTCACCAACCCGGACACATGATCGCCCACCCCTTTAACCATGTCCATATCACCATTCCAGACCTTCAGGATGTGGCCGAAATCCGTCTGAATTCCGGCAAGCACTTCTCTCATGTCCGTGGTCAGGAACTCGTTAAGGCACCCCTTTGTAACGCAGGCCAGGTGCAGGCCGTCATCCTCTTCCATGATTATCTTGTAATCGCCATATCCCAGAATGTTCAATCCGCCTGTCCTTTCTGCTCCGTCCACCATGGCCATGGAATCCTTCACGAAGTCGCCCACAGCTTTCAGCATGGATGAAAATATCAGCGGGTCAAGCGTAAGGCCCTCCCTCTCGGACTTGGCGATGGGGATGCCGTTATCGTCCACCAGGTAGGCAGAGATTACCAGAGGCGGCGGATCCCCGGATACCAGGTGCATCAGACTGGCCTCCCGAAGTGCGGTCTTCACGGGCATGAGGGGTTCAAGGTTCTCTGCCAGACACCAACTCTGGATTATTCTGAAATCCTTCGCTTCTGCGAGCTTGATGAGCTCCGACACAAGCCTTGTCTTTCCAAGGCCTGCCTCTCCGGAAATGAAGACGGTGGAACCATTGCTCCTGGACGCATCGGCAAGCTTCTCTTTAAGAATCGCCAGTTCCCCGGCCCTACCTACCATCTCCGGCTGGTGTATCCCTCCATTCTCCAAAGTGCCACTCCTGTAGAGGTGCAATGCCATTGAGAGTAGATATAATTATTGGGCATTGTTAAGTGGTCAGCGAAATGAAGCAATAACGATTGTAGATTTTAGATTGTAGATTTTAGATTTTAGATTTTAGATT
>VMTD01000082.1 GCA_013791785.1 Methanobacteriota archaeon | reverse complement strand
TAACGATTGTAGATTTTAGATTTTCGATTGTAGATGTATTGGCGATTGTAGATTTGGGGATTGTAGATTTTAGATTTACGACGGATTGACTGGCCGAAGTGATTAGTGAAAAGTGTAAAGTGAATAGTGAAAAGTGACGTTTGGAGGTAAATGGTGAAAGAATTGGTTCTCAAGGACAAAAATACTCAGTTTTTCATTTATCACATATCACTAAAAAAGATTGACAAAACAGCATATTCCCAGCACAAATCTAAAATCTAAGATCTAAAATCTAAAATTTCAGAAAACTGAACTCTTACAAATTGTTATATCATATGTAGTATTAAATACCGAATGCATTGGCCGAATTCGGATTGTTCATCAACATTCTGCTAACGTAGTGCAGCGGCTTAATATCAGGCAGCGGGTTCTCGGCATATTCCTCGAAAAGTGCGTATATCTTTTTCTGCAGGAGATTCCCGGACATAACTACTACCAACATGGTCATCCACAGGACATCGGTTGTGACTATCAGCGTGCCGATATTGGTCGAACTCAGGAGCACGTCGGGCGTTACACTGAATACGCCTGCGGATGTGGGGAATCTCAGACCGATTCCCGAACCGGCAATCAGGTCCAGAAACAAATGGGAAACAAGTATGATGGTTACGCAGATGGAGAATCTCTGCAACTTGGAAGAAGACATTTCATGGGAACTTTCGACAAGATGCACCAACATTACCATTGTCAGCGGAAGAATGGCCATGAAAAAAGTATTGTGAAATATTCCGGCACCTTGATAGAGCGGCAGAATATGGTCAATGTCTGGTGCCATACCGATTAAGCCGAGTGCGAGAATGAAAGTATATCTTCTGGGATGTCTGTATTCGAGGCAGAACGCAATGCCCAGAGAAACAATGAAATGTACCGTTGACAACATCGAATGGCAATTCACGCTAACCGGTATTAAAGCGCGGTGTCAATTATCTCGGTTGAGTATCAGCCATGACAACCAAAATTAGTAAACTACCAGCCCCTAAAGTGGCTCTTTATAATTTATGAAGCCACATACCCAGCCCTCACAGGCAGGGCTTGAATTGATTGAGATATTGGTGTTGTCACGAACCCCACCCTTACAGACGGGGCATGTTGCTGTGAATACATCTTGATTCCACATTGAGATTGCTGGGAACTTCAGTGCCTAACATTTGTTGCCAGGACTGGAAGTTTACTGCTTATACCGATTCATCTCAGCCCTGAAGAATTGAGCGTTCTCGGTATTTATGCAGTAATTTCAAAATTTCCGGACAATATGCTATCAACAATGATAATCGGACAATAATCAATTAAAGAGACCTGGGGGATAATGAAGTGATTAACATGAACGAAACTATTGACATAGCAAAGAAATTCATGGAGTTCTTCTACACAGCAAACAGTCCGCAAAAGGGGAAAGTACTCGTTGTTTCCAAATACGCGGAACGTACCAGGGTGAATATCTGTCTTCTGAAATTCTTTCTCCACGAGATGAAACAGAAAGGAATTTTCATTACCATCGACAGGCCACACCAGTACACCGCAAGCCTTCTGACGATTCATGGAATATCGCAGGAAAATCTCGTTTATATTGACGCAGTCAGCAGGATATCCGGCGAAACCGAGGCGAATGTTTCAAATGTCAGGTTCATCAACGGGCCTTACGAGATGAATTTTCTTGATGACATAACCGCGATATCCTTCGCTGGCGGGGCCGTTAAAACGAAATCCATCGATCTGGATGAGATGAACTTCATACTGATAGATGATATAGCGGCACTCACCAAATATCAGGAAGCTGACGGCGTGAAGAAGATGATACATTCGTATATAGACAGTATTGAGAGGCTCAACAATATCACGGCACCCATCGTTCTGGACGCAAATCAGAACAGGGCCATATACGAGATTATCATGAACAGATGCGACAGGTTTCTGTTCATAAACCTCTCCAAAAGCATTTTCAAGGAGATGAACAGACCCACTCATCTGAAAAGAAAAAAGGTATTGATGCCGAAAGAAACGAGCTTCGCAAAGCCCGCAGCCACAGGAGGTTACTGATATGGCAGATGAAATGGAAAGATTGTGTTCAGGTGTGGACGGCGTTGACGAACTGATCGAGGGCGGATATCCGTATCCATCGGTGATACTGGTTGCAGGCCCGGCCGGTACCGGGAAGACCACATTCACCCAGCAGTTTCTGTTCGCCGGAGCCGAGATGGGCGAGATAGGACTTTATTTCACGACGCTCAGCGAACCCCCGCAGTGGGTCATGCATTACATGTCCAACTTCAAGCACCTGAACAAGAGCCACATAGGGAAAAATGTGATATTCTGCGACATCGGGCAGATGCTGAGAAAGGCAAGCCCGGAGGAAATCCTGGCATTCATCGACGAAGAGGTTGCCAGGACCATGGCCCAGAGGGTGGTCATAGACCCCATTACAGTGATCAAGGAATTCCTGGGAAACGATTACAGACCGTTCCTGTTCGACCTTGTGAATCACCTGAAGAACTGGCGCGCGGTTTCCATACTGACCGGCGAGGTTGAACCCAACCAACTTTATCCGTCGGAGGTGGCCTATGCTTCGGACGGCGTGGTACTGCTGACCTACGAGGAAGTGGAAGGTGCCAGGAGAAAATACATGGAGGTTCTGAAGATGAGAGGTACGAATCACAGGACCGGAAAACAGTCATTCGTCATAACGAAAGAGGACGGGTTCGTGGTGCTCTCGGGAACTTTCTGAGATGGTTGGTCGGTTATCAGTCCAGAATCCCATCGTGTAAATACATATACCGTATGATGGGCACATCGTAAGTGGTCAGCGAAATGAAGCAATAACGATTGTAGATTTTAGATTTTCGATTGTAGATTTACGGACTTATTGACTGGCCGAAGCGAATAGTGAAAAGTGACCGAAGTGAATAGTGAAAAGCGACGTCGGGAGGTAAATGATGAAAGAATCGGTACTCAAGGACAAAAACACTCAGTTTTTCCTTTTTCACTATTCACTATTCACTAAAAAAGATTGATAAAACAGCATACTGAAAGCATCAATCTAAAATCTATAATTTAACGAGCAAACTTCAGAATACTGAAATCTTATGGCACATCAGCAGATATAAAAAGTGAATAGCGAGCATGCTCACAGATTTTTTTAATACCCCACATCGCAATCTGTCAGGCAGAGAGGCCGTTCAGCCGATGCAATGGCTGTGAGCGGATTAGTGATTGGAGATAAGAAAGGCAGGGTGCCCGGGTGGGGATTATTTGTTTAATCAGGGCAGTGAGTGATGATAATGAACATGATGTTTGACGATTGTAGATTGACGATTGTAGATTGTAGATTTACGACGGATTGACGGCGTTGCATATTATCAACACAAATCTAAGATCTAAGATCTAAAATCTAAGATCTAAAATCTAAAATCTAAAATCTAAGATCTATAATCTAAAATACTGATATCTGACAGAAAACCTCTGGCAGCAAAGGCCCTGATGAATGTATCAGCAGGGCATGTTCTTTGTGAGACTCGCAACTGAAATGCGTATTACGCCGGAGCTGCGATGCGCCTCATCCTTACCGTGCGGACCGGGGTTGCCACCTTGACTGCGATCGCCACATTCTTCGGCCTACCAAGGGTCAGGAAAAAGTACACACTGCCGATTACCATGGCTATGCCGACTGCAAAGGCCGCGCCGATGAGAAGGTTGGTCGGGTAAAATTCAAGATAGCTGCTGCCGATGATATTCAGTATCACCACATAGCCGAGCGCCACGGAATATATCAATCGTTGGGAGGATTTGATATTCATTTTATCACCATACAAGATATAGTACCCCGGAACTAATACCACTTTCTATCGGGTTATCAACGGAGATTTTCAGTTTTGATTTAACGATTGTATAATTGACAGGCACTGGAAGGTGCTTGGAGTGCTAAATTAATTTAACCGTGAACTGACATTGATTGCTTCCGTCCATTATCACCATGTCTATTCTAAGGTCTATTTCACGACCGGTCTTCATTGCAAATCTTGTCAATATGCACCTGGTCAGGCTGCACAATATTGGATTGGTGCCGAACTTTTCATGCCAGTAACATTTATTATTTATTATTACAGCATTGTTTTCGTCCTTTAGCTCGTAATGAAAATCGAACCCACACAGATTCATGAAATCGCAGGACCACCTGGAACTTGTTTCTAAATCCACATTATCCATCTTCACGTTCTGAAGGTAAATATCGATTATGTCCTTTTCTACGGTGTCGCAAAGATGTCTGAGCGCACCAGCATCAGAACCCTTGAACTTCGTAACGAGTCCCAAAAGATTCTCTCTCATGGTCTTTGACCGGTTGTCTATTTCAAGTATCGCAGTGCTTATTGCATTCAAGACAGTTCCCAAATTAAATGGCTTGATTATAAAATTATTTGCGCCCATTTTAATAGAGTCCTTGGCCGCTCTATCATCCGCAGTGACGAACAGCACGCACTGCATTGGATTAATTGCTAGAATTTCTTTCATGGAATCCAAGCCGTTTTTCACTGGCATCCGGTGGTCCATAATCATGATATCCGGTTTTTTTGCAAGATCGCCATATATTCTCACAGCTTCTTCGCCGTTGAAGGCCTCTGCGATTATCTGATGCCCTTTCATCTCCAGGATCTCTCTGTATATCTCAATGACCGATGGTTCGTCATCCACCGTGAACACTGTCGCTATTCAATTCCCCCCTTCGGTATTAAAAACACAAAATTACTTCCCTTGTCAGATTCACCTTCCAACCTGTCCTCGACCCATATCCTGCCGCCGTAACCTTCAATGATATGCTTCACCAGGGTTAACCCGAGGCCCGAGCCGGATACCGAAGGCTCGCCAAAATTATACCGGTCAAGAACAATGGCTTTTCGTATGTCATCTACTCCAGGGCCATTGTCCTTAATTTCTATTTTACAGAAATCGTTATTGTCCTCACTGATACAAACATCCACTTGCACAACATCGCGCCTGTCGAATTTCATCGCATTGCCCAAAAGATTTACGAACACGTCAGTCAGTAGTTCATTAGCGAATACTTTGTATTCTTTCTCGCTGATGTTCGATACTATCTCCAGGCGCTTATTGGGAAATTGCGTTCTCACCCTATCCTCTGCGTCCTGGAACACTGGCAATATCTCAATGCTCCTGAGTTCCGATTCCGTCGCTTTCATCTCACCCAGTTTCCTGAGATTGGATATGAGATTAGAGCTGCCTATCACCTGGCTGAGCGCGTTTTGTGTGTTCCTTTTGTATTCATCAGGATAATTTTCAGACATCAGGAGCAGTTCAAGGTTCGACATTACGCCCTGGTTGTAGTTCCTGATGTCATGCGACATCAGGTCATTGTAGAATTCGGCACGTTTGTACTCTTCTTTAAGGCTATTTTCAGACATCTTGCGGGCAATGATGCTTGCGAGAGAATTGGCAACCGCAATCAGGAAATCTTCTTCCCTCTGGTCAAATTGGTGGCCGTCTTCTGTATACACGTTAATTACACCAAGAAGTTTTTCAGCTAGGCTGATGGGAACACAATAATGGCCGTGGGCTTTTATGTTTTCATACGTGATTTCATGTTGCTCATTCAAATGGGAGACACATATGGTCCTCTGTTCCTTGGCTGCCTTTCCACAGAGACATTTTCCGAAAGGAACTTTTTCACAAGCTTCTTGTATAGGTCGAGCCAGATTGCTGTGAACCTTCATCACCAAGGTCTCGGACCCTTCCTCAACAAAGAAGATACATCCACTTTTCTTGAACCCAAGCCAAGGAATCCTCAGTACCTCATTGAGAGAACGTTTTAGAAGCTCTTCCATGGAGATATCTTCGACAGAAAGGCGAAGGATAGTATTGAGCGCTATCTGTTTGTCGTAGCTCCTGTGTAACTCTTCCTCCGCTTTCTTGCGCTCGGTGATGTCATGAACAGTGCCAATTAGATTTTTACAAATCCCTTGTTCATTAAATATTGGAGTTATTGAAACATCCCCTATTTTTTTCCCGGATGGATAAATAGTTTCTTCTTCCCATTGAACTGTCTTTCTTTCTTGAATAGCTTTACGATAATTCGAAAAAACCAGTGACAAAGATGGTTCAGGTATAACTTCAGTGACCAATTTTCCCAAAATATTGCCAACTTCTAATCCTGTTGTTTTTAAAAATGCTGGATTAACCGATTGAAAACGGTATTTCTCATTTCCTTCAACATCCAGGTAAAATATAATATCGTTCACATTCTCATAAATAGAGGCAAGCAACTTTTCGCTCTCCTTCAACTCGTCTGTGCGCTCCTCCACCAGTTCCTCGAGCCGGTCGCGGTGCTTCTTCAGTTCTTCCCTTCCCTGCTTGCGTTCAAGAGCAATGCCGATGCTGGCACTCATTTTTTCAAAGAATTCGATAATCTCTAGATCGAGCATCCCTTTGCGTCTGTCGTTCAACTGGAGAAGCCCGATTGTTTCTACACCAGAAGTCAGGGGTATAAGGGCCATGGATTCGTAGCCCTCGCTATTGCAGCGATTTCGTGTGCGAGACTGGCGTTCGTCCTCTGTGGTGGAAGCGAGAAGCTCGGTCGTGCTGTTGGTCCAGAAACTCCCCCTCTCGGTAAAGAATTTTTTAGATGGGTCGGTTCTGCCGCGGATGACATTTCCGCACATGCATTCAAGAATTGGGTTGCCTTTTGGGTCCCGTATTAGTTCTCCAGATTGATCGCATGCACAGAGAAATCTCTCTGCCTTCACGAATTCCGATGGAAACCCATTTGTCACGTAATACGGAAAATCATCCCTATCCCTTAGACGGATACCAACACTTTCGAATCCAGTGTAATCCTTGAACAAACCGAGAATGCCATGGATTAAGTCTTCCTTTTCCTCGTTTTTGTTGATGCGCTCTAGAACCTGAGCAAACATGATTTGCTGTTTTTCTGCATTCTTTCGCTCGGTAATATCAATCCAATACCCGATAATTTCCTTTGGTTTTCCATTCTCATCTCTTATCAGTTTCAATTCATCCCTCATCCAATGATATTTTTCGTCCTTGCACTTGAATCTGTATTCATGAGTATGATGGTCATTTATGAACAAACGTTTTATCTCGTCGAAGACCCGTTCCTTATCGTCAGGGTGTATCCGAGACGCCCAGAAACCCGGGTTATTTAGATAATCCTCTGGCTTATAACCGGTTTGTGCCTCTATGTTTTCACTGATGAACGTGGCGCCAAAATCCCCGTCTGCCTTGGAAGTATAGATTACTCCAGGGTTGTTTGACATTAAAAATTTTATTCTCTCTTCATTTTCCAGCAACGTTTGCCCATGAGGAATATTACTTTCTAGTGGCCCCCTGGTTTTCATTGAACTGTCACCCTCCTTATCGTCGGTCATGTTTTTACCAATTCTTTGCTCACATTTTTATGGTTGCAACTTATCCACACAATCATTCTGAATATATTAATATTGTTGTGAAGGGCCAACAACCCTGAATTCTTGTGATAATTGGACTCGTGCATTTTACCAGTATTTTATAACTATAAATAACATATCCCTTAATTCTCATTTTAAATAACATTATGGGAAAAACCAGTTCTTGACCAGTATCATCATTGGCAATTTCATTTTAATTTATCGGTTCATCCCAACCGTAAACTTCCAGCCCTGGCAACAAACGCCAGCGCCACTTTAGGGGCTGGTAGTTTACCCGGTCACGAACACCTTGCCCATCTTTTCGAACCTCGAGGGAAGCAGGGACAGCATGAAAACAAATTTGTTTTCCAGTATCCGGACATCCTGGATCTTCACCCCGTCTATGCGTTTCACGAAGCTGGAGAACTTGTTGAATTCTTCAACGTTGTCGAATTCTATCATCACGGCCTCGCCCATCGAGTTCTTGGGACTCGTCTCTGAGGGCATCTCTTCCCTGTAATTTCTAATGAATTCGACACTTGAGGCCGCATTGCTCAGGCTGGCGTGCTTTCGAGGCTGTTCAACATCGCTTTCCTCGGCATTGAATATTTCCTCGACCTTGGACTGAAGTGAATAAAGTAGGTTTTTCTTCTTCACGAGGTAATCGGTCACTCCCAGCCTGAAGGCCCTGGCGGCCACGTCCTCGTTGCCTTCCCCTGTAATCATTATTAAAGGTGTATTAAGCCTCAAGCCTTCTGTCTTCTCCAGGAACCGGAGTCCGTCCATTCCGAAAGGGAGCCTGTAATCCAGAAGGATGAGGTCGTATCTGGTTTCCCTGAGCTTCTTTTCTCCAACGTGGCCGTCCCTGGCCTCGTCAATCTGCAGGTCCGGCATTTTCTCTCTGAGTGCTATGCTCACCATTTCCCTGAATGCGGGATCGTCGTCGATTATGAGTATTTTCTTGTTCATTCAATAGCCCCCTGGCAATTTATTAACTAACATCCAGTACAATGGAATGCTCTTCACTATCTCCACGAATTTGCCGAAGGACACTGGTTTCACAATGTAGCTGTTGGCACCCTTTTTGTAGCATTCCTTGATGTCTGACTCCAGCATGGAGGAAGTGAGCATGACCACCGGAATATGCTTCAGTTCATCATCGCCCTTTATCGCGGCAAGCGCTTGCCTACCGTCCATCACCGGCATTTTCAGGTCCATGAGGATCATTGTAGGCATCGGTCTGTTTGGCTGATTGGCCCATTTTCCCCGGCCCTTGAGATAGTCAAGAGCTTCACTTCCATTTGGCATAGTGATTATATTGTTCACGTTATGAGCCTGCTCCAGTGCGTTGACTGTCAACTCGGCATGCGCTTCATTGTCTTCCACCAGCATTATCACACAATCTCTGAGATTTTCATTCATTCATCTGCCCCCTTTTTCGGTATAGTGAATATGAACTTCGAACCCTTGCCGAAGACGGATTCCACACGAATTTCGCCGCCATGGGTCTCCACAATCTTCTTGACTATCGAGAGTCCGATGCCAGAACCTTCCGCGCCGCCCTCGGAGGCACGCTCGAATATGTTGAATATACGGGTCTTGTCTTCATCCTTTATGCCGATACCGTTGTCCTGGACCCAGAACTCGTAGAACGCACCCGATTCCTTCCACCCGATGTTGACTTGGGGTGACTTCTGCTCGCCCATGTAGTTCACGGCATTGCCCACAAGATTGTTCACTACCTGGGACAGTCTCATGTCATCCCCGTATATCTTCGGGAAATCATTCGGATGGACAACTTTCACATTTGCGCCGGAAATCTTGCCCTCCAGTGACTCCAACGAGCCTTTTATTATCTCGTTGAAGTCATGCCATTGGAATGGCTTTAGTTTTCTACCGGCCCTTGATAGTTCCAACAGATCGGAGATTAACGCGTTCAATCTCTCGGACCCCTGGTTGATGCGGTCGATGTAATGCCGACCTTTGTCGTCCAATTTTTCGGCATAATTTGAAGCCAGTAAATCCGAAAAACCCTGAATTGTCACAAGCGGAGCCTTGAGGTCGTGTGAAACTGTATAAGTGTAATCCTCAAGCTCCTTGTTCTTTGTGGCGAGCTTCTTTTCCATGGACTTGAGCGTATCAACGGTCTCATTGAGGTCCTCCATTATGTTGAGAGATGCTTTATCACTTCTCTCCAGTTCAACGACTTTCGATGTCAATTTGTCATTTATTATCCCCCGCACTTTTTCGGATTCCTCAATAGAGTCAAGCATCAAATTGACCTCGGATGCCAATGAGGAAATCTCGTCCTTGCCGGAAACCGATATTCTGGTCGAACGATTCTCATCGTGTGCAATTGTTTTCACCTCGGAATTCAGTATGGACAACCTTTTCACAACAACCATATCCAAGGTCAATAAGGTAATAGAGCCAATGATGGACATCACTATAAGCAAAGCTATCTGGAAATAATTGAAGCTCGCAACCCCATACTGGTATATGTCCCGGGGCATCTCGGTTTTAATTATGAACAGGGAAGAATCATTGATGTCATTGATTATCGTGTACCCTGCGATATAATCTTTATCGATGGTTTGAATAAAATTAGGTTCATCGCTCTCATTCAAATGACGTTCGGCTTCATTGAAATCCGCTGGTTTGTCTTCGTTGGTCAGATAAAAAGTGACCGGGAGATTAACGAGTTCCGAAAGGCGCTCTGAAACATCATTGTCAAAGAACCTGCCCATGAGCATTGCTCCATTGAGTGGCGAATCACAGGCACTGTTCTGGGTGGGTCTGGACGCGACAATCATCGGTCCGTTGCATGTCCGTATCAAACCGGAAGCATAACTTTCGGAATATGGAAGATCAAAAAGAAGGTCATTTGCCATTATTGAATCTATCAATTCCGCGGAGTTCGGATATTCGTCTTCGGTCTCCCTATCAAGGGTTTTACCAAATATGACCGTGGCATTGAGGTCGACATAGAGTATCACATTCAATTCCAGCCCGGTGAATGTCCCGGTAACAATATTGGAATCAAGATAACCCTGGTTCGGTTCATCAATGAAATGGTAAGTGTCATCCCAGGCGGCCCAGTCATAAAGCTTCATGTCCAGACCATCTATCTCCCCATTCAAAGCACTTATGGTTCTATTGAGATTTCGTTCTGCATAGCCCATTTCAAGCTTCTCGAAACCGGCCAACATTATGGATTTAGATACAAAGAACAGGCTGGTGAAAAGGATTATTATTATAAACACTGTTGTCAGAACAGTTTTCCTGCGCATGTTCATCCTTGCACCCCGCATTTATGTTCGAGCAATTTTATTCTTTCCTTCAGCTCTATCATCTTCAACTCGCGGTCAACTGTCGCCTTCTTGTATTGTTCCAGCTCATTAATCTTTGCTTTGATATCGTTTTCTATTTTATTGCGCTCTTTCATCTCATATTGTAATTTTATATTCATATCCGTTAGAGATATATTGCTCTGATTTGCCTTGAGAAAGCTACGCCTTATGCTCTCTGACTTGTTGGCCAATGTAATTGAAATCAACATGAGAATCCCCACAGAAATCATATCCAGAATTGTGGTATCGGGACTCATTCTGTTATTGATTGCGCCAGTCAGTTCACAAACAATAAATGCCTGCATGGATAGAAGCACAATCAAGGAATATGCAATCAAGTTGCGCCTGTCAAATAACATACTGGCAATCATGATCGAGATAGGAAAAAGGAGTATGAACATATCGTGAATTCCATCACCAATATAGAGGATTGACATCAACGCGGCCAACATCCATAACAATAACGTCCAGCTGGCAAAATGGATATGGCCAAAATATAATAGTATCATTGATATAATTGCCCCTATCAACATAAAACCGAACACAAAAATAAAATTGGAGAGATTAATGGAGAATATTATACCTGCAATAGCTCCAATCAATAAAAGGATTGAGGATGACTGGAGCAAATTGGCTTTTCTGTTTTGTTCTTCAGCAGAGAAAGCGGATACTGTCAGGTCTTTTTCATCAGCAGGCATATCCATTCCCTCCTTTTTTTATCTGGTACAATAGGAATACCAACATTAACGAAATCGTACAATTTACAAGGAATAATGGGTCTGGAATCATCAGGAAACACCGCCGTTCTGCTCGAGGAGTTTTATCCTTTCCTTCAGTTCGATCATCTTCAATTCACGGTCAATGGTTGCTTTTTTGTACCGCTCAAGGTCGTGGAGGTTCACCTTTATTGCATCCTCCATTTTCTTGCGCTCTGTGATGTCCTCCAGTGTCCCTTCGTAGAAATCGACCTTGCCATCCTTGTTCCGGAATAAAACAGCGTTCTCCCGCACCCAGATGACGGTTCCATCGCGTTTTTTCCACTGTGCTTCGTGCCCGATGAAGCGACCTTCTCGCTCGATGGTCTCCTTGAACATCTGCCTTGAATAACCAGGTTCGTAGCCGTCTACTTCCCGGTTGCGCTTCGACAACTCTTCGAAAGAGCTGTATCCAAGCAATTTCAGATGTGCGGGATTGGCCATGAGTATCCGGCCGTCAGGCGTCGTTCTGTATATCCCGATGGTCGTGTTCTCGTAGAAAGTGCGCAGGCGGTCCTCGTTCTCCCGCAAAGCGTCCTCCATTTTCTTGCGTTCGGTAATGTCCTGGTTCGCACCGTGGGCCTTGATTGTCCTGCCGTTTTCGTCTTTAGTGATTCCGATGCGCACGACAATATGCCGAATCTCACCGTCCCTGCGGATTATCCGGTGCTCCACCTGTGACACGTACCCAGGGTCGGTGGCCTGTATGGCTTTATTCGTTTCATCGGCCACTACGCACACGTCGTCCGGGTGAACGAATTCTTTGGCGTACACACCTGCCGGCATCCGGTTGCCGCCTTCGAGTTCCGCGGTGGTGCCGTAAAGAGCGTAGAATCGGTCATCAAATGTGAAAATGCCAGTCGCGACATCAAATTCCCAGTCCACCAGGTGCGCAATGTTCATCGCTTCCGTAAGCTGGCTCTGACTTGATTTCAGTGCGTCCTCCACTTTCTTGCGTTCGGTGATGTCGCGGAAAAAGCCTTGGGTTCCGGTGAGTCTCCCTTTCGAATAGCGTGGGATAACGTTCCCTTCGACATAGATTGTTGAGCCCTCTTTGGTTTTGAATTTAGCCTCAATCTGAGTGAGCGATTTTCCAGATATGACCTCGTTAAATAATTGACTGCAATGTTCCAGCGAATCCGGATGGATTATGTCAAAGAGCGTTATTTGCTTTAGTTCTTCTTCCGAATATCCCAATAGGTCATGCCAGGTTTTGTTCACAAAAAGGAACTTGCCATCCAAGGCAACACTTTGTATAATTTCGTGGGTGCCCTGAATGAGAGTCCGGTATTTCTCTTCACTCTCCCGCAGCGCCTCCTCCGCCTTCTTGCGCTCGGTGACATCACGACTTATACCTTGGATACCCATCGATGTGCCAGTTTCATCATACATCAGACTTACCGAACTCTCGGCCCATACTGTTGAACCATCCTTGCAGGGCTGTTCCAATTCAAATATCTTGGATTCGGGTAATTCCGTACCATCTTGGAGTGATTGAAGTAACTCGGCCATCTCTCTTTCAAACAGGGCTATGCCCTCCGGCATGAGGACCTGATAAATATCCTGGCTCATCGCCTCATCCACGGTGTACCCCCTGAGTTTCTCGACCGACGGACTGACATATTGGAATCTCCCGTCGAAATCCATGGTCCAGATGACATCCGAAAAATTTTCTGACAGGAGCCTGTACTTCCTCTCGCTCTCCTGGAGCGCCCTCTCCGCCTTCCTGCGTTCAGTGATGTCCCGTGATACCTCGATGACGCTGGTTATCTCACCATGTTCGTCCAGCATGGGCGATGCGCTCAGCTCAAGGAACTTGGGCTCCCCGGAGGCAGTATAATGTGTGTGAATCTCCTTGCAGAAATTTCTTGTCTCCAGGACGCATTTGAGTGGGCACCTGTCCTGGGGCGGTTCGCAGGGTGAATCCCGTTGGTGGGAAATTTCATAGCAGTGCTTGCCTATCACGTTCTCTTTAGCGAAACCGAATTTATCTGTTATTGCCTTGTTGACATCCCTTATCTTGTAATCGGTCCCGATGACCATGACACCCTCGTCCATGCTGTCGATGAGGGTCCGGAGGAAGTGTTCTGACTCACGCAATCGCTCGGAGATTTGCTTGCGTTCGGCAATGTCCCTGGTCACGCCCTGGATACCTGTGGGGTTGCCGTCTTCATCCCGCATTATGCTTGCCGAAACCTCGGTCCAGACTGTTGAACCGTCCTTGCACTGCTGTTCCAATTCGAATATCCTGTTCACTTTAAATTTCGGATCTTCTTGGAGGGATTGAAGCACCAAAGCTATCTCTCTTTCGAAAAGGGCGATTCCTTCAGGCATGAGTATCTGGTCCAAACGCAGGTTCAAAACCTCTTCAGCGGTGAACCCGCTGAGCCTTTCAGTGGAGGGGCTGATATACTGGAATTTGCCATCGAAATCCATGGACCAGATGACATCCGAAGAATTTTCCGACAGCAGTCTGTACTTCCTCTCGCTCTCCTGGAGTGCCCTCTCGAGTTTCTTGCGTTCGATCGCATACTTTATAGCCCCTATTAACAACTTACTGTCAATTTGTCCCTTCACCAGATAATCCTGCGCACCCTTTCGTACGGCTTCAGATGCTAATTCATTATCATCTAAACCTGTCAGAATTAATATAGGCAGCCTGGGAAAGCAATCTTGCACTCGATTAAATGTTTCAAGTCCATGAGAGTCAGGCAATGAAAGATCCAAAAGAAGAGCATCGATTTTCTCCTCATCAAGATATTCAAGACCGGTCGAGAGCCGCTCTACAGTATCTATATGGATAAATGTGTCCTCAGACAACAATTCCTGTATCAATCTTGCATCACCGGGGTTATCCTCGATTAACAGGATATTGAGTCTCTCAATCATTTCTCGCACCTGATGGCAGCATTACAATACTGAGCCAGAACTCTTTAATGTACTTCACGATGGTCATGAATTGGTTCAGGTCGACAGGCTTGGTGATGTAGCAGTTCGCATGCAGGTCATAAGTTTTGAGAATGTCCTCTTCAGCCTTTGAAGTTGTGAGTATCACCACGGGGATGCGTTTCAAGTTGGGATCATTTTTGATTTCGGCCAATACCTCACTACCATTCTTTTTCGGCATATTCAGGTCGAGCAGGACGATGTCCGGTCGAGGTGCGTCTGCATACTGGCCTTCTCTGCGCAGGAAGGCCATGGCTTCTTCACCGTCATTAACCACACTCAATTTATTCTGCAGCTTTCCCTCTTTGAACGCCTCTTGTGTCAGGCGCACATCGCCGGGGTTGTCTTCCACCAACAGAATTTCCACAGGTTTACCATTATCTCTTGCATTCATATTTTTCACCTTCCAGTTGATATAATAACAAATAGACTCTGGATTATTTAAGTCATGAAGTCGCTGTTATCAGGGCTGATAAGGAGATTGAGGAGAGGCAACGGAAATCTTTCAACATGGTTAGTTTTTAGCATCTTCTTTTGGAATTGTAAAGGAAAAAGTTGAACCTACCCCTGGTTCGGATTCGACCCAAATACGCCCGCCATGCCGCTCCACTATCTTCTTGCATACCGATAGTCCGATACCTGTGCCGGGATATTCAGTCTTATTGTAGAGGCGGCTGAATATATCGAATATCTTTTCATGATCCTCGGGTCTCATGCCAATTCCATTATCCTTGACCGAGAACTGCCATTCATCTTCTTTTTCCTCGACAGATATGTGAGTTCTTGGTTTTTCCTCACCATGGAACTTGATTGCATTGCCTATCAGGTTCTGAAGTAACTGGATTAGTTGCGATTCGTCGGCCATTATAACTGGGAGAGCATCGTTGGTAACTACAACACCACTCTCTTCGATGGCTATCTGAAGGTTGTTGAGACACCATTTCATAACCTCTTCACAATTCGTCGGAGCGAACGGTTTGCCTTTTGTGCTGACACGGGAATAAGTCAGCAAATCATTAATCATCGTCTGCATACGGTTAGCACCATCAACCGCAAAATCTATGAACTCCTGAGCATCGGAATCCAGCTTACCTTCATACCGGCGTTCTATAAGTTGCAGATAACTCGATACCATACGCAGAGGCTCCTGCAGGTCATGGGAGGCGATATAGGCGAAATGCTGTAATTCTGTATTGGAGCGCAACAATTCATCCATTGTTTGCTTCAGTTTCTCTTCTGTTTTCTTGTGCTCTATGGCACTGGCTATCTGGGATGAGATAAAGTCCAGGAATTTCAAATCGTCATGAGTATAGGCAGTGTGGCTCGTGTAACTTTGAACAGCCACCATACCAATTATACGATCCTTGTTTCTCAGTGGTGTCCCGAGCCAGATCAATGGAAGCACCCCAATAAGGACGATTTCACCATTTTCAATTAGCTGCATGATTTCGTCATCGCGAACGAGGAGTCCACGGTCACGTTTGATCACATACTCAGTAAGACCACTGCCGAATTTTCGTCCTGGGACAGAGAAATTCTCAGTTTCGTCAACAAAATAAGGGTATGTAAGGAAATCACTATCTGCATCATAAAACGCGATGTAGAAATTCTTCGCATCCATGATTTCGTCAATCTCCTGACGAATGTACTTCAAAAGCTCTTCAAGGTTAGTGCTTTTGTATGTAGCCTCAGCGATTTTGTAGGCAATGCTCTGACGCAATTCCGCCTTCTTGCGCTCTGTGATGTCGCGGCTCGAACCTATGATGCCAATTGGCTGTCCATTCCCATCCCTGAGGATTTTTACCATGGCTTCAACGAAAACGGTCGAGCCATCCTTGCAGATTTCTTCGAGCTGGAGAATGCGCGTGCGGTCAGGGTCGATGCCTGGCACGCTCTCGTCATCCAGCCCTTTCTTCATTTCGCTCATGGCATATTTGTACGATTCGGAGGTCATCATCTTGTCCAGCGGGATGGCCATCGCTTCCTCGGGCGTGTAGCCCCGAAGCTTCTGCACCGATGGGCTGTAAAAGGTGAACTTTTGAGTGTTAAAATCCAATATCCAGATGACATCAGTGGAATTATCTGACAGCAGCCTGTACTTCCTCTCGCTCTCCTTCAGGGCTTCCAGGGTGGCCATCTGTTCCGTGAGGTCGACAAAACTGTCCAGGACGTACGGATGGCCATCGATAACGACTTTCTTGACCGTTTTTAGTATCGGCACACTTTTTCCAGCCCAGTTTATCAATATCCTTTCAGCATTATCGACTTTCTGGCCCTGGTCGATAATCGGGTACTGGCCCTGTTTTGCAGGGCCGATGAACTCATGGCATTCTTTTCCCAGGATATAGCTCCGATCGCAGCCTATCATCTCTTCGGCCTTGGCGTTCAAATCCATAATCAGATGGGTTTCAGCGTCAATGAGCACTATGCCGACCTGAATGTTCTCGATAATGGCCCTCAGATTTTCCTCGTTTAGAATCGACATGTGCCGGACCTGATTCAAGCCCTTCGATTCCGAACCCTTGGATTTCCCGCCGCTCATCGTTTCACCTTGCACTCAAATCGATTGGGAAGTATAATAAAAAGCAGACGTGATTATCAGAAATGAGATTCACGGAGGGCGGTTAATGAAAACTATCTGCCCTGAAAAACAGGGGCGATTTACAGAAAAAAGGCAGGCATATCAATTTAAGTCAGGATTGACATTCTCGGTTGATGAAAGAAATAATTTATTCTAAGCACGCCGAGGAAAGAATCAAAAAACGTGGTTTGAATAAGGATTTGATTGAAAAAACGCTTGAATTACCAGATAAGGTCATGAATGGAAAAGATGGCACACTTATTGCTCACAAAGAGATTGGTACGCATTTGCTGAGAATCATATATAAAGGTGAGAGAAAGTATTATTTAGTCATTACGGCCTATTACACTGATAGAGAACGATATGAGGTGAATGAATGAAAATATCATATGACCCAGATGTTGACGCAATGACTATCGTATTTCAGAAAGGAAAATATGACGTCAGCAAGGAAATGCTCGATGGTATTATTGTAGATTATACATCTGAAGGTAAACTTCTGGCTATTGAGATTCTCGACGTAAGCACACGCATGCCTACCAAGACCATTGGCGACATCACCTTATCGGTTCCAGTTGCTACTTGATCCGGACTTGATTCTTGATGAAATCATGAAATGTCTCTTGAATATTTCATTCGTGGCGCCCATTTAACCTATTTTTTCAACGTATTGACCAGCACCTGGTTTATTGTGGATGAAAGGGTATCCAGTCTAAACGGCTTCAGAACATAGGTATTGGCGCCCAGCTCCCTGGCCTGGATGGCCGCATCCTGGTCAGAAGTGATGAAAATGATGCACTGGCTCGGGTTGATGCGCCTAATCTCCTGCATGGTTTCTATGCCATTTCTGCGGGGCATGCGGTAATCCATCAGAACGATGTCAGGGTATTTGTCGAATTTTTTGTAGATTGTGATTGCCTGATGGCCATCAATGGCTTCCGCGACAAGTTCATGGTTCATCATCACCAGCATTTCACGGTACATGTCAAGCATGGCCCTGTCATCATCTACTGTGAATATTGTCGCCATCACAGACCTCTGCTATGGCAGGCCGCGCGGATATGAGAAACAGCAAAAATGTAACGGTTGAACATCACGTTATTGCAATGCGGAAATGTTAACCGAAACGCCATATATAAATATATTTAATAACCACTATATAATACTTGTGTGAGCATGCTCATATTTGATAGTTTAATTAACAGCATTTTTAAATTATTCTGTATTCTCTGTTAACTACCAGCCCCTAAAGTGGCTGGCGTTTGTTGCCAGGGCTGGAAGTTTACTGCTTATGCCGATTCATCTCAGCCCC